>JBGCFA010000414.1:0-15058 GCA_045106675.1 Bacteroidia bacterium | reverse complement strand
TAGTAAAACTGAATAAACTCCTCCCGATCTATTGACATTTGCTTTTCGAGCTCATCGAGATAGTGATGGAGCAAGCGTTCGCGTAACTCTTCGGGGAGATTGGCTTTGGCTTGATAGAGGAGAGAGGCCAAATCGTATTGCAAAGCTCCCTGACGACCACCTTGATAGTCGATGAAGTAATGCTTGCCTTCATGCAACATAATGTTGCGGGCCTGAAAGTCACGGTACAAAAAGAAATCGTGCCGTGTCTGTAGGAGATAGGACGAAAAAGTATCAAAATCCTTTTCTAACTGTTGCTCATCAAAAGGAGCACGCACTAGTTTGAGGAAGTAATATTTGAAGTAATTGAGGTCCCAGAGCATCGATTGACGATCAAAACTTGCCCTTGGATAACAAGCCGCATAGTCTAGACCTTCGCCTCCTTGAGTCTGAAAGAGTACGAGTTCCTCTAAGACTTTTTTGTAATTGTGCTCCAATGCGACAGGAAACTCCCCCTCTTTGCGGGCATCAAAAAGATGCTGGAAAAGGGTTTGGTCACCGAGGTCTTCAAGCAGATAAGTATGGTCACCTGTATTTTCCCCGTAGATGGCGGGTACGGGCAGACCTTTTTGGAGAAAGTGCCGAGTGAAGGAGAGGAAAGCGTGGTTTTCCTTTTGGTCAAAATTATACACTCCAATAGCTGTTTTACCAGCACCATGCAGTCTAAAATATTCACGATAGGAACCTGAAATTGGGAGCGCAGTAAAAAGCTCTACTGGGCTACCAGCCCATTGTTCGAAGAGCGCGGAGAGAGAATCTTTTTTGTATGTGTTCAAAACGTTTCTTTTGCGTGTCGCGAAAATACACATATAATTTGGACCATAAGAATGCATTAGGCGATTGTAAAAAAATCCGTAACTTTAGATGTATTCTCAATACTGAGAAAACCGTTCTTTACACTAGACAATAGAATATTCAAAATTGATATAGATACGCTCAACCCCAGAGAAGGAAATTGTGTACAGGCTGGGTTGAATGCAGAGGGACGGCCCCTTATTTGCCGTTATCGTTGGGAATCCGCTAAGGATTAGTATATACGTTTATTGGCCATACAAGGCCTTAAACTGTTTTTTTAGTCATTTAAATCCACCTTTCTTCGGAAAGGTTTTGGCGGTATTATCGATATCCCCTCTTCGTATCTGTTATACTTTATATAACCCAAACCTAAGTTTATGGGATGCGGATCATGTGGCAGCGGCGGATGTAGTAGTGAAGGTTGTGGACAAAATGGTGGATGCTCAACCGGCGGCTGCAATAAATTAAATACCTACGATTGGTTGGGAAACATGCTTTCCCCAGATAAAACGGAAGTGGACAATGTCTACGAAATCCGTTTCAAAAATACGCGTAAATCTTTCTATCGTAACGTCAATGGGCTACGGCTTTATACGGGCGATTGTGTAGTGGTCGAAAGCGACCGTGGTTATGATGTTGGCTCTATCTCTATGGGCGGCGTCCTTGCCGAACTACAGATGAAGAAAAAACGACACAAGGTTGATTCGGAAGACTTACCACGGATCTATCGTAAAGCCGCCGAAAAAGACGTAGAGCTTTTAGATAAGGTCCGCTCACGCGAACAAGAGACTCTCGTTCGCACTCGCGAAATCATCGAAGACCTGCGCCTCGATATGAAGCTCAGTGATGTAGAGTATCAAGGTGATAATGCTAAAGCGATCTTTTATTATATCGCGGATCATCGCGTAGATTTTCGTGAGTTGATCAAGATACTAGCGCGTGAATTTCGTATCAGAGTGGAGATGAAGCAGATTGGCCTACGCCATGAAGCAGGTCTGGTCGGAGGCATTGGCTCTTGTGGCCGTGAATTGTGCTGTTCGACTTGGTTGACTGACTTTAAAACAGTTAGTACCTCTGCGGCTCGTTATCAAAACCTTTCTCTTAACCCGATGAAAATTTCGGGTCTTTGTGGACGTCTCAAGTGCTGTCTCAATTTTGAGCTAGAGGTTTATCTCGATGCACTGCAAGACTTCCCTGAAGTCAATGTGATAGAGACGACAAAAGGCACTGCTTTCCTTCAGAAAACTGATATTTTCAAAGGGATGATGTGGTTTTCCTATAAAGGAGAAACTTCTTGGCATCCGATCAGAGTAGAGGAAGTTAAGCGTATCATGTCTCTCAACGAGAAAGGCGAACGCGCTGAAGCCCTAATCGTTAAGCCAGAGCTTACTGCCGAAGAATCTCTCGACTTCGTCGATGTTGTCGGTACAAACTTACCAGAGGTTGAAAAAAGAGGCCGTCGTGGTTCCAAAGGAGGCCGTGGTAAAGGTAGAGGTGGAAACAACAAAGGAGGTGGCAGAGGTCGCAACCAAGGTGGCAGAAACCAAAATCCTCGTGGCGATCGCAACAAAAACCCCGAAAATAAAGGCCAAGGCGAGTCCAAAGAAAAAGACCAACAAGGCAGAGAGGGAGAGAAAAAATCAAATCCGCGTAATCGCAATCAAGGCCGCAACCAAAACCGTGGCCGTAACAATCGCAATAACCGGAAACCAAAGCCCGAAGGAAACGCTCCAGAAAACAAAGATCAAAACAGTAGTGGAAGTGGGAGTGGGAGCGACAAGCCCCAAGGCAATAGCAGTAGACGTTACAAAAACCCAAATCGCAAAAATCGCCCACCTCAAAACAGAGGCAGCCAAAATCGTGGCGGCAGGAATAAAGACAACAACAGTGGCGACAAGCCAGCAGAATAAAAAACTGATCTGATGAATCCTCGTTTCTCGTTTCTCTTAGTATGCTGCCTGAGCCTATTTTGGAGTTGTGATACTGGTGATTGGCTTACCCAAAAGGATTTTGGAGAAACCAGTTCATGGGAGGTAGATGATGCATTGGACTTTAGTTATGACAATGTCAATGCCGCGAACAAAACGCTAGTCCTTGATTTAGCGTTCTCCGCGGAGTACCCCTATCAAAACATCTGGTTTAAGCTCCTAATCACTGATCCACAAGGGCAGCAGTCTGAGGTGATATTTGGTGATACTTTGATGGATGTCGCGGGTGTCTGGCTAGATCAAACAGATGTAGGCAGTACGGTAGATTGGCAGATTCAGCCTCAACCTACGCTGGAATTGACGCAAAACGGCAAATACCAATTTAGTCTCAAGCAACATATGCGGGAGGAAAGCCTTGAAGGCGTACAAAGTATTAAGTTAGGTCTACGCTAACGATCAAAGCCCAAGAAGCTCCAGAGACTACGTTTTCGCGGACTAGAAGCCGCTTCCTCAGGCTTCATAAAGCCTGTCATCGCTCCCCAAAGGATTTCCGAAGATTCGACCCATGGTTTGCCACTCGATTTGACGAGCGCCTCCTCAATGGGGCGAGAGATTGCTTCCTCTACATGATTGTAGTAAAACAACTTTAAAAAGATACTGCTTAGTGTCAGGCTAGCTCCAATATGATCACTACCATCTCGCTCTGCTTTGGCGCGTTGGTGAGCTTCTTCAAAGTTAGTGCGAATATTATCAGCTGTCGAGCGAAACTTGATCGGTATAAAACGCTCCGTCCGATATAAATCAGCCTCAAAATCCGCTCGTTCAGATTGCTGAATCTTACGAAGGTAATCCTTACCACGATTCAACTTCTCCACCACAGGCGAATTTTCCTGCTGAGCTTCGATGTTTTTTTGCAATTCATTACGAAAGATTCCCTGCGGATCGCAATAGTATTCAATCTTCCACAGGGTCAAGATCAGGACATCCCAACTATGACTAAAGCTGCGCTTTTTTTCAAAGTATTCTATATAGGCAAATGCTTCCGTCACATAGCGTTGCATATTTTCCCAGGCTTGTTTTTTCTCAGCCGGGCTGAACGCGTGGATCACGGGTTTTTGCAACCAATCAGCCTTAAATTTCTGGATAAACTCATCATCGTAATGATCAGCATAAAAGCATATCTCACGAAAGAGTTCATATATCTTATAAGGCTCACATAGCACAATCGGGCAAGTGTAATGAAACATCAATTGCTCATCTTTCAAGATGATCTTCGCCAGATTTAATGGGGAAAAATTGATCTGGGCGACCTGACGCAATAGTGGAATATGGCTCGCATTACGCGTACTCAAAAAAGGCGCTTCGATCACAAGATTCTCCTCTCCGATATACAGATGGATGACCGCAGAGCCATGTGGTATCACAAATCGACTTTGGTCTTCATTACCCGTTCGTTCGATGAGTGTCTCATCTACATAACGAAGGATCCCAATGACGGTCTCTTTGTATTGCTTATTTTCGTATAATTCTAAAACTTTATCCCAATAATCAGCGGTTACCTTGCTGGGTTTTGCGCCTAATAGACTGAGATCAAAAGAAGGTGCTACGTTCATCCTGATTTTTTTGCAAATTAGCTTTGCCTGCTCTCTTTAATTGGACATTCAATATAGAACAAAACTATGACTACCCTACAAAAATTCACGTTTTTGACCTTAGTTAGCTGTCTTGCATTAGGGCTTTGGGCTTTTACGCCCTCGGCGAACGCTCCGTCTCTTAAAGGCGCATGGTTGTTGGTGAGTGCTGATTCCGGTTCTGAACAAACTACTTGGGTATTTTCTGATGAGTACAATTCACTCACCACTTTTGATATCGAACAAAAGATTTTTGTCGGTACTCGGGGAGGCAAATATTACTCTACAGGCAATGCCTTCTCTGAAATTCGAGAATTTGATACTTGGGATAGTGAAAAGGTGGGCATAGAAGAGCTTTGTGAATGTATCTGGAACGAAGCAATGGATGAGGTAACGATTGCTTGCGGCAAAGACGAAAAACAAAAAGCACAAGTTTGGAAACGGATAGATGATGGGAATGCTGATTTAGCGGGAGCCTGGCAGATCACCCAACGCATGCGAGAGGGAGAAATGCAAGAGATCATGCGGAGAGGCACACGTAAAACCGTGAAATTACTTTCTGGCAGCCGCTTTCAATGGATTGCGATAGATCCTGGCAAATCTGCATTTTATGGTACTGGCGGCGGCACCTATACTTTTGAAGATGGCGTTTATACTGAGCAGATCGAATTCTTTTCGAGAGATAGTTCCCGAGTAGGGATAAGCCTATCATTTGAAGGCGCTGTCAAAGGCGATGATTGGCATCATAGCGGAAAAAGTAGCAAAGGCAAACCAATCAGTGAAGTATGGTCTAGATAGAGACGCAATCACGCGCTTACAGACTGATAATCTTAGAAGAAAAGTTAAAAATCATCCAACAGAGTTTATCATGGATAGTTTATACTTTAAAGAACAAAAAGTAGCTAAGGACACCATATTACTAAGCCCCGGCCAAGTGGCTAATGTCGGGTATAGGGTCCAAAGCGGATGCCTCCAAAGTTATGTGATAGATCCTTCAGGCAAGAAGCATACTTTACAATTTGCTCCTGAAGATTGGTTTATTTCTGATTTAGAGAGTTTCACAAAACTCTCACCAAGCAAAATATTTATTAGCGCACTAGAGGATAGTCAAGTTTTTATAATCTCCAGAGATGCTTTTCCCAGTTTTGAAGCAATGAGCAAGGAAACATTGGTTGAAATGAGTTCCAAGATGCGTAACAATCTTATTGCGACTAACAATCGTTTAATTTCATTATTGAGTAGTACCGCAGAAGAACGCTATCTAGAATTTATTCAAACTTACCCAAACCTGATACAGCGACTCCCCCTAAAACTTATTGCTTCCTATCTGGGCATGACCCCCGAACACCTCAGCTATACGCGAGGCAAACTTGCCCGCAAAAGCTAGCAAGCTCTTCTTAAGACATCTTATTTTTTTTGTTTTCCCTACTCCTGAATTTTGTATCAACAAAGTTCACTAAAATGGAAAATCAAAAAAACAACAAAGTCATTCACATTGCATTGTGGATCGGTCAAGCCTTAGTAGCACTCCTATTGCTTTGGGGGGCTTATGCAAAATTATTTCTCCCTATGGAAGAGATATCCGAGATGCTTCCCTGGGCCACAGAGAATCCAATGTTGGCAAAATTCACCGGCATTGTAGACCTATTAGGTGGATTGGGTTTAATCTTACCAGCACTACTCAGGATACAACCCAAACTCACTATTTATGCTGCTTATGGCACGGGCGCATTAATGATTGGGGCCAGTATTTTTCACCTTTCCAGAGGAGAAAGCGGAGCGATCGGCATGAATATTTTCATCCTACTTATAGCCCTATTCATCGCTTGGGGTAGAAGCAAAAAAGCGCCCATACTTCCCAAATAATATAGAATCGAATCAAGCATTCTCAATACTTGCTCTTAAAGCCTGATATGGGCTTTAGGCAGGTATTTATAACAAACATCATCGAACAATTAAATTTTATAAAAATGAACAAACTAGGTTTTTTAGTATCAGTGACCGCAATCATGTTGCTTTCATCTTTCACCATCTATGAGTCCGTCAATTGGGAAATAGAGGAAGGCTACTCGATTAAATTTATTAGTGAAGACCCAACAGGTGTATTTACCAAAATGTCTGGAGATATTTCGTTTGACGCAGATCAGCTAGAGACCTCAAAATTTGCGGTGAAGGTTGATGTCAGTTCAATCAATACTGGAAACGGAATGCAGAATAAGCATGCTAAGAGTGATAAATGGTTCGATGCAAATCAATATCCTACCATCAATTTCACCTCACAGTCATTTGCTAAAACTGACGATGGATACGAAGTATTAGGAACACTAGAGATACATGGCGTAGCAAAGGAGTTCACGATGCCTTTTACTTTTGAAGACAATGTGTTCACTAGCAGTTTTACAATCAATCGTCTTGAGTACAACATTGGCAGCACGAAGGGGATGTCCGCAAAAGTTCCCGCAGAATTAGCCGTTGAGCTTTCGGTTCCAGTATCGTCCAAATAAATCTCATGAAAAAAATATTTATCCAAGGCCTAGTCGCTGGGATACTGTCTGCATTGGCAAGTGTTATCTATTCTAGTATTTATCAAAATACTATGCTGACAGATTTTGATAAGGTAATTAACATCGGTTCTATTATAGGATCATCCCTTATCGGTTGTATGCTGATTGCACTGGGATATTTTGCCTTACTCAAAAGCAATAAAACAAACTTAGTAGGATGGTTAAACATCATAATCTGCCTGCTGTCTTTTGCCAGTATTATTGGGCCTATTGCTATGAGTCTACCGCTTGACATTGAAAGTCCAGAACTATTTCCAGGACTTGTCGTGCCAATGCACTTTTTCCCAGCCCTTACTTTCTTTGCTATTTCACCGTTTTTTGCGGGCTCCTCAAAGCCTAGCGAATAATAACATCCAACATTAACAACCCATCCTGAGTAACTTGAAAGCTGATCAGGATGGGTTATTTAAAATAAAGATAGCGGTACATAACATCTGTTATGTGCCGCTATCTTATTATATCTAAATCAAGTATTTAGACCGCCAATATTTTTCCTTCTAGCGCTTCAGGTATCTCACGAAACTCGTAAACCTGATTACGTAAGCGAGGCGTAAAGTCTGCTTCGGCGATCACCTTTTGGATTTCTTCTGCACTGAGACGATAAGGAGCACCAGCGGCGGAGACTACATTTTCTTCGATCATGATAGAACCCAAATCATTGGCTCCACCATGCAAACATACTTTTGCGACTTCTGGCCCGACGGTCAACCAACTCGCTTGAATGTTTTCGATATTCGGTAGCATGATCCGACTGAGGGCAATCATGCGCATATATTCATCAGCGCTGACGGTATTACGCACACCTCTTACTTTGTTGAGTAGCGTACCATCATCTTGGTAAGGCCAAGGAATGAAAGCTTTAAAGCCAGTGGCTCCTTCTGGGCGTTCGGCTTGGACGGCACGAATCCGGACTAAGTGATCAAAGCGTTCTTCGATGGTCTCGATATGTCCAAACATCATGGTCGCACTTGTTGCTAAACCTAGTTTGTGCGCAACGCGCATCACTTCTAGCCACTGCTCACCATCGCATTTACCAGTAGAAATAATTTTACGGACGCGAGTCGCCAAAATTTCGGCACCTGCTCCCGGCATACTATCCATACCCGCATCCATCAGACGACGGAGGGTTTGCTCATAAGTGAGGTTGGAGATTTCGGCGATATGCACAATCTCCGGTGGCCCCAAGGCATGGAGCTTTAGAAGAGGAAACCAACTCTTGAGTTTACTGAAGGTGTCTACATAAAAATCAATCCCTAATTCAGGATGGTGGCCACCTTGCAACAAAAACTGGTCGCCGCCCAAAGCAAAAGTTTCCTCTGCTTTGATTTTATAGGTAGCATCATCTGTGATGTATGCTTGATCCGCAAATTTCACATGCGGTGGTACAAAGAAGTTGCAAAACTTACAGTTTGCCACGCACACATTGGTCGTATTGACATTGCGGTCAATCTGCCAAGTTACGATGCCTTCGGTATCCTTTTTATGGATTTTGCGCATCTCGTTGGCGGTATACATGAGTTCGGCTGTGCCGGCTTCATGAAAAAGATGCACGCCTTCTTCAAGGCTTAGAAACTCAAAGTTGAGTGCTTTTTGCAGGAGATCCTGAGTGTTCATATAGAATTTTCTGTATTCACGAGCAAATTTACAAAAATCTTGTCCTTTACATATAGCTAACTAGAGTTTATTCTAAAAGTTTCAGAAAAAAATGAAAGATTACTAACATCCTCATCCTCCGTCATCTAAGCCCTTTGATGACCCGTAAAAAACCTTATATTGAAATATCCTGCTTGTGTTCCCGTTATTTTTTAACAATCCGGCTGAATTTTTCCCTGCTCATACGTCACCCTAAAAAAACACCATGGATTGCCATTCTTCCTACCTGTCATTCCGGACACTGTCTGGATACCTCTCTTTGTTTTTACTGATGCTGTTGAGCGTTCCCCTGCAGGGGGCAATCACGATTAGCGGCTCAAATCCCGTGCCTTGTGGTCCAGTAGCTGGATACTTTTTAGTAGATTTTACCATCTCAGACTTACCCGAACTGGAAGAAAATCCTGATTTTTACGGGGAAGGAGTGAATAGTCGCTACGCTATCTTCTTATACTTTGGTGACGGTACCCATGTTGAACTGATCGTAGCTGCTGAACAAAGCTCAACTACTTGCCAACATCTATATAAAGGGGTTCCTAGTACCCCTGCTAACTTTGACGTAAGAGCCGAAATAAGTAGTGTATATCTACCCGCTGACGCTGGAGACGATGATGATACTGAAATGGTGCGTTCTGAGACAGAAATCGTAGATTATAGCTATAATAGAGAATTTCCAGAGAGTGCTACTGGCTCCTGTAGTGTTTGTGAAACCAACGAGGACGATGATCACCTAGCTGGTCGTAAGGCTTATCCCAATACATCTTCTCCTGATGAGACCGGATGGGTGGAGAGAATTAGAGACGCAGTCCCAGGCGATGTCTTTACGCTCGCTATTCAATATGGATTTGACATCTGTCAAACCGATTTGCCGCCCATGGAGATTGATTTTGATCCTGACTTATTTTCCCTCAATTGGTCCAGCCAAGGAGTCAATACATCTATCCCCGGAAAAGTGTCCTTCAATTTCCCTTCTGATCCTTTGGGAGATATCACAGATAAAAAACTCTATTTAAGTTTTGACGTTTCTCCCTCAGCTGAGCTTCAGGATTTGTATAAATTCACCATCAATCGCCCTTATGATAATAGAGATGCTTGTGATGGTAAAGCGACTCCTAATGATACCGATGTAGAAGTAGCAGATCGCCTTGTCTCTGGCCATGATCCAAATAGTAAGAAAGTATATCCTGCATTTTTTGCTGGCTCAGGCCCCATCGAATTGGAGTATCTCATCAGTTTTTACAATGACGGTAAGGATCCCGTGCATAGTATTATGATCAAGGATGTCCTTGACGATCAGCTCGATTATACGACGATCAGAGAAGTGAAATTTTGGACTGCTAAGGATCCCACTCCACATAGCCCACTAGAAATAGCAAGTGAATCATCAATTGCAGACAAGACCTTTAGATGGCATATTGATCCACTCCTTCCCGTTGAAGGACTATTGCCGATCAAAAACAATGAGGTCAAAAAAACGGATTGGGCCTACCTCTCTTTTGTAGTGGATACCAAAGCTGACATTGCTATCGGAAAATGTATCCCTAACACAGCCGAGATCTTTTTTTACTACCCAACCGAAGCCCACAGAAACTTCATCGAAGAAACCCAAGCTTGCCGTAGCTGCTGCCAAAGAAAGGTCCAGGCATATGAGCCTTTAGGCTTAAACAAGGATGCTGAGAAAGTAATTAGGATCGTAGAAGCGCCCGACCATTTCCAAAAAAATAGTCAGGGTCAATTTTATTTTACTGACGAAAACTTCACTAGCGCCCAGATCATATTTCAAGAATGTCGAATCGATGAGAATAACCGCTGGCATTGTGATGCGACTCAATCCATGGTTTTTTGCAATGCCTTAAGTAGCTCCCTGCTCTGTGATGCGACCCCTCCTCCACCTCCACCTCCCTTCAATATTTGGTGGCTCATTTTATTACTCTTGATTACAGCACTCTTGATATACCTAGCTTACCGTCGAACTCCTCCCACTCCCTGAATTTGATAGCATGAAACTTTTCTTGCTTATTTTTTGCCTGCTTGGATTCTTTTTCCCCTACTCGGGGAACGCTCAAACTCCTAGCCTAAAAACTTCTCTCAATGCTGACTGTAATCCTAGTCAGAGCCGATACATAATCAAGCTGGTAGCAAAACTGAGAAAGGAGAGGAAGAGAGATTCGGTTATTCAAGTGCTTGAAAAAGCATTACCATGCCTCATCGATGACACCTTGGCTTATGCTGCCTATCGTTATCTAGGGGAAAGTTATATGTATGTTCACCAGTATCCTTCTGCTATGGCTGCTTGGGAAAAAGCCGAAGAGATTTATCCGCAGCTCCCGCCTCATAAGCAAAAGCATCTTTACAATCTGCATGAGTCCAAAGGAATGATTTTTCAGCGTTGGGGAGACTTTGATCAAGCGATAAATAGCTTCGAAACCGCCCTACTCCATACAAAAAGAACTAGTAGAATCGTAAGAGCACTGATCAGTTTAGGTTTGACTTATCGCCACAAATTTGAGTACGCCACCTCAAGGACTTATTATGAGCAGGCTTTAGACAAAATTGGCGACAATGACGATTTGCGCGCATTTATTCTCAGCGGCTTCGCCGAACTCTCCGTCGAACAAGCGAACTATAGCGAGGCGATTAAGCATTTCACCAATGCCAAAAGACTCTTTGCAGCCAAGCTCAGCTATAAGGCAATTGTCCCCGAAATCGAAGGAAGTATCGCGCAGGTCTACAGCCTAATGGGCCAAGTTCAACGCGCTCAGAGAAGTTTTACCAATGCGATCAGGGAAGGACATATTTTGCTCGACAGCACTCGTGAACTTGGCAAAATCTATCTATCTCAAGCTGGTTTTTATGCAAAATTGGGCCAATCAGAAGCCGCCTTACAAAGCTATCAGGCTGCGCTCGCCCAAGTCTTGCCCTACATTGATCAGACAGATCCTCATAGCTTTAGTGTACCAGATAGCTTCCCTGCCGAAAACGTCATTATGGATGCTTTGGAAGGTAAGGCTAAGGTTTTGCGTTCCCTAGCAGGGCAATCCAAAGACTCCATCAAATATCATCAACTTGCCCTCCAACATTGGCAATGGGCCTTGCAATCACAGGCCAGCCTCACCGCAAACTATCAAGAACACACTTCCAAATATCAACTCGTCAATGAGACCCGTGCCCTTGCCGAACCTGCTATCGACCAAATTTGGTGGCTTTGGCAACAAACTCATGATCCAAAATATTTGAGTTTAGGCTTCCAACTCTCCGAGCGCAATAAGGCTTCGATGATGCTTGAGTTGATGCGGGAGCTTGATTTACGCGACTTTCAGGTTCTCCCCCTTGGAGAACGCCAGCATTGGGACAGCTTAGAACAGGAGCTAGTCTTGATTGAACGAGAGCTAAACGTTCGGCAAGCCGAGGAAGATCAAAAACGCCTCAAAAACAAACGTTTCAGCCTCAAACAAAGCATCCTCCAAGTCGAAAAGCGCTGGGAAAGACAATATCCAGCATACCAATCTGCTAAAAACGATCTGTCCACGCGTTCTCTGCAAGAGATACAAAAGCTACTGCCCCAAGGCAAAGCACTGCTCAATTATAGCATCGGAGATCAACAGTCCTATGCTTGGTTAATACATCCTGACACTATCATTTGGACGACTCTTGCGCTAGACACAACTCTCAATGTTGACATCCGGCGCTTTAGAGAGGCGCTTGAACTGGGAAGATTGTCCCTAGATGATCAGGCCCATCAACTTTATCAAAAGCTCCTTGGCCCATTTGAGGGCCAGTTATCTGAGATAAATAGTTTGCTCATTATCCCAGACCAAGGAATGGCCTTACTGCCCTTTGAAGCATTATTGACAGCGGCACCGACTGCTAAGCAAAAGAGTTTTGAGAAGGCTTATCTGCTGCGCAAATTTGCGATTAGTTATGCTTTTTCAGCTACGCTTTGGGCTGAGATGAGTCTCCCCAAAACGACAGCTATCAATCCTAATATCTTGGCCGTCGCACCTGATTTTCCTTATTCAGAGGCGGTATTGGCGATGGCACAAGAGCCGGATTATAACCCCACTCGTTCTTGCCTCGATCCAATCCAAAATATGGATGAGATCAATAGTTTGGCGGAGTTGTCTGATATTATTAGGCTGGTCGGTAAACAAGCCACTCGTAAGCAGTTACTGAAGCAATTGGAGGAATATGCCTTTGTACATATCGCGACCCATGCTATGGCGGATGATGAAGACCCGCGCAAAACCTTTTTAGTACTACGCGAAGAAGGCAGCGAACTCAACTTATGCGGTGAAAATTATCCCGATATGACGGCGCTTTATATGGATGAATTGCTCCATCATCGCATCGCTGCCGAAATGGTCGTACTTGCCGCTTGCCAGACGGGTATCGGTAAATATCATCATGGTGAGGGACTCAGTAGTTTGGCGCGTAGCTTTGCTTTGGCAGGAGCCAATAGTGTCGTGGCTTCGCTTTGGTCCGTAGATGATCGTAGCACGCGTATGATGATGCCACGCTTTTATCACTATCTCCAAGAGGGTGATCCAAAAGACCTCGCACTCCAAAAAGCAAAAATAGATGTTCTTGAAGGCGGTATGGGCGCTCCGGTTTATTGGTCCTCTTTTATCGTGATGGGCGATACCCAAGCGATTGAGATTCCAGAACGAGAAGCTAATAAATGGTGGTGGGCTTTATTACTGCTCCTACCTTTGGTGATTATGGGCGTTCGGCGAAGCCGGAAAAATGAAAGGTAAAGTTGCCGTAATTCCATCATTTACACTCGCAAACATCCCCATTTCGCAGACCGTCCCCTTGAAAGGGGACTAGCGAGATCCCGTTTTACCCTTTCAAGGGTAAAAGCAAGCGGAAGGGATGTTTATTGGACATTCAATTGAGCAAATAACCCCAAACCTCTTCCATCACGTATGCACCATTTTCTTTGGGGAGATACTTATCGACGATACTGGCATTGTGATATTTGCCGAGAGGGAGAAGGTTTTTCGCTGGGCGAACGTTTGTGTATAAAGCATGTGAACCGCCAAAAGGAGCGCTATTGCCATCGATCAATACGGTATCGGTCAAAGTAGTGAGGCCCATACGCTCCCAAAAGGCATATTGACGCTCAAATGGGATGACCTCATCATCAATATGCAGCAGCCCATAAAAGCGATTGATGGGCGTTTCAAAAGGCCCTTCGGCCCAATCAGCCGCCGCTTCATATAATTGGGAATAATCATTCGGGCCCGAAAACATGATCACCCGCGCGACTTTCTCCTGACGACCGATATATGCCGCCAAGCCCGCTCCCTGAGAGTGGCCAGCCGCTACGATATTATCATAAAGGATGTCTTCCCCACTATAATACTGATCCCAGCCTTCGTCTGGAGAGATTTGATCCATATACTGTATCAAGCGCCGCAAGCGATTTTCAACACTGTGAACTTCATTGACAAAAATGCGCGTGCTGGTATTGCGACCGGCCCAAGTCTCCTCCCGCAAACGTTCAAAACATTCTTGCGCAGGATCACCAGAACAAACCTGTACCGATGGCGAGTTGTTATAAGCGACATTGAGGACGTGATAGCCTTCAAGGGCCGCAAACTGAGAAAACTCTTGATAGAGCCTAGGCGAGGAACTCGTCCCTCCTAAGAAAACCAAGAGTTGATTTTTTTTGACCGCATCTGGCGCGATCCAAGCTTGATGAGGTACCAGAAACTGCACGATATCTTCATCGGTCTTATCAGAACGAACTTGATACATTTTCAGGCCATCACGATCCGTATTGGGATCGAGGATATTGCGTCTGCGACAACTGAGCAGCGTCAAGACCAAGCAAAGGGAAAGGAGGACTCTAGACATACGCTCAATTTACGTAAGTCTAGGGGAGACTGTTGTGTCAAAATCATTGCGGGGATTGCATGGGGTACCACTGCCAATCAGATTTATTCATCTCGACTCCTCAATGATTGGGGATCTGTCGCAGCGTTCCGCGAAGCGGCAGCCCTTCATCCTTACAATATAAATATCCTTAACTTTCCATCATGGGGGCTTCTATTTTTCGATTTCAACAGTTTAGCATTGAGCAGGACCAATGTGCCATGAAGGTGAGTACAGACGGCATCTTGCTTGGAGCTTGGGCGCCCGCGATCGAGCAGGGCAGAGTTTTAGATATCGGTACGGGCACAGGTTTGCTCGCTTTGATGTACGCCCAGCGCAACGCTCAAGTCCAAATAGATGCCATCGAGATTGACCCCACTGCCGCTCAGCAAGCTCTGGCAAATTTCAGGGATAGCCGCTTCGCGGAACGCTTGTCCTTATCGCCCCAAGCTTTGCAAGATTTTGCTCCCCAAACCGCCTACGATCTCTTTCTTTGCAATCCTCCTTATTTTGATGCAGGGATCATTCCTACGGAGAACGCCAGAGCCCAAGCGAGGCACGACCAAAGTTTAGA
>JBGCFA010000413.1:0-51175 GCA_045106675.1 Bacteroidia bacterium | reverse complement strand
GAGCGTATCTCCCATCGGTACTTTCTGCTACCCAAGCGTTAAGGTTAGTCCATTCTCCAAATTGGTCGCCTATGCCCCAATTGACCATGCGGATTAAGGCAATAAAGACCAAAAGCATCACGCCAACATTGACGGCAAGTTTGAGCCCGTCTGTGGAGCCGTTGGCTATCGCGTCTAGCAAATTAGAACCGATCTTATCTTTTGGGATATCTAAATCTTGATTGACTTTTTCTGTCTCTGGAACCATTATTTTTGCTGCTACCAATGCGGCAGGGGCAGATATGATGGAGGCTGTTAAGAGATGCTTCGCAAAAATTAAGCGTTGGACTTCGTCCGTACCACCGAGAAAGAGTACATAACCCGCAAATACACTACCCGCGATAGTTGCCATACCTCCGGTCATCAAGGCCATGATCTCCGAGCGAGTCATTTTTTCCAAATAAGGACGCACCAATAAAGGCGATTCTGTTTGACCCAAAAAGATGTTGCCAGCGGCTGCCAGACTCTCTGCACCTGAAAGACGCATCGTTTTCTTCATCACCCAAGCGAAGGCATAAACTACTTTTTGTAAGATGCCTAGATAGTATAGGATCGACATTAAGGCGGAGAAAAAGACAATGGTAGGCAATACTTGAAATGCGAAAATCAAACCAGCGCTACCACCTACTAATCCACCAAACAGAAAGCTCACCCCGGCTTCAGTAAAGCCTAATATCTCGACAAACACTTTTGAAATCTGTTCAAAGACCCAACTAAAACCAGGCACTTTTAGGACTAAAATGGCGAGAAATAATTGAAGCCCAACTCCTGTTCCAACTAATCTCCAATCAATTTTTTTGCGGTTGCTGCTAAGCAAATAAGCGACGCCCAGCAAGAAGGCCATTCCCAATAAAGCTCTCAGGATAGACATTAAGCTAAATCCTCCGGTCTGGAAAACGAGACGCTTGAGTTGAAACGTTCCCGCAGGGCCAGCCAATGTGAGAGTTGATGAATCTGCTGAAAACTGGATAGAATATGCTTCTTGTACTCTGAGTGAAGCAAAGTTACTAGCATTAATCTCACCAACTGGCAAATCTCCCTGATACATCTTCACCGAAGCTTTGCCGTCTTCGACGACATAGCGGAGAGAATCGATCGCTTGGGTTTGGTCCTGGAGACCTAATTGTAAAAATACACTGTCCTTAGTACGCTCATAGGCACCTTCGACCAAGATATCTTGATCAAGTAAATTATAGCGGAAGCCTAGATCTGGAGTGAAAATAAAGAGAGAACCCTGTTTGGGTTTGATACTGCTAGCGCTACCAGTGGCTTGAAAACCATCGATAAACCACGAATTGACCAAGGCTTGTGCTAAGCGCTGCTCTCGGGGATCTTCGGTAGTGGATTGGGCCAGCGCCTTCGATGATAGGGCAAAGCTCAACGAAAAACAGAGGATCGCCCTCAGTAGGTAAGTAGCTCTCATAGTAAAATATGTGTATCCGCCCAAATATAGCCGGACAAAGCCAAAAAGCCTACAAATTGATACTCAAACCTCCATTGGCTCTAATTCCTTTGCCTAAGGTGGGCAATATTGCGCCCATACTATTGTCAAGGGCTAAAAACAAGGCGATTTGCTTATTCTCATTCCAATTGAATTGGTATTGCCCAAATAGTCCCCAGCCAAAGCTTTCTATTCCTCCGCCATAAAAGTGCGTGCCCAAAAGCAAAGCCTTGTTGATTTGTTGCTGGTAGCCGATCCCGAAAAAAGGAAGCGTTCCGCCATCGGCGAAAGAATTGAAACCGTACTGGACATTGGCCCATACATTTGCGCCATTGTTGAGGGTGTATTGGGCATTGACTTGGATGTTGCCACCTACCCCTGCGGGGAACGTCCCCACGGTGCTGTCTGGAACAAATAAGGCTTGGACGGTGTCAATGACAAAAAACTCATTAATGTCATTTAAGTTGAGATTTAATAAGCTGCCAATCTCAACGCCTTCATAGTTAAAGGCTACTTGGTTTTCAAATTGACTCCCTTGCCACCATATGCGACTAATATTGTTGGCGCTGATGCCGAGTTGGAGTTTTTCGCTAGCTCGATAAAGCAAACCTAGATCCAGGCCAACTCCCCAATTGCCTTGATTGGGGTCAAAGCTAAAGGCTTCATAGTCAGCACTGATATCAATGACTGTACCATCTGAGGCAGTAAAAAAACTGTAGTCCAATCTTTGTAGTTGATTGAAAGTTTTTCCTTCGAGCAATTTGAGGCGGAAGCCAAAGTCTAATTTGTCCCCACTAAAGGCGGTTCCTATCCCGTATTCGTTCCATTGTAGGTTTTGAAAACGTACGTTTTCGTCCGTTATCGGCGTTCCCGCATAGGGACGATTGCCATTGAGAACCAAGGCCAATGTCTGGGGGGAAGGTACCTGGAAGAAGATCGATTGTTGACGTCGATAGGAAAGACTAATTGGTAAACCTTTGAGCGAAAACTGGGCTTGTGCTCCTAGCATAAAGCCAGCTCTTAGCTGATTGTTAGAATTGAGCTCTCCGATGATTCTGTCCTTTTCACCCTGCTCAAGATAAGTGTCTGTAAACTGCAATAGGTTGAAAGGAAGACTACTAGTACCAAGACTGTAGTCTGCATCTACGCCAATTTGCAGTCCGCCATTGCTTTGTTGTTGAGCTAGCAGAGCAGGTTGCCAATAGGTAGCGCCTACTTGCTGCGGCTGAAAGCGTAAGGCAAATCCCGTCTGAGCGAATGCCGTATTTATAAACAGCCAAAGACAAAGGCTGCTAATGATGATTTTTGTATGCAACATGCAGTGCTTAGTTTTCCAATTGATAACGGATGCCAGCGACTAGGCGCATCAAGATTTTGTAATCCTCATAGAGTGCCACGGCTTCATCCTCTGGCTGAGTATTCATCTCATATCGTACTACGAGGTAGCGCCCTCTATTGAGTATCTCCTCCCACTCGCTTTGAGTGAGTTTGAGGCTAAATTCGCTATTGGTAGGCTGTATTACACGGCCACTGTTATCTACGAGGCCCGCTGCGATTTTTGTGCCTGATAGGGGCACTTCCAGTGAACGCTTTGTCTCATCCAATAAATCGACGGATACTTCAACTTCAAGTGGGAACTGATTTTCAAGAATCAATTTTAGTTCTGCTTCTGCGATGTTCTTTAGCTCTAGGCCTGAATCTGCAAAATTAACCTCTACGGTATCCCCTAGTTTTAATCCGCCAATTTGGCCTTCCAATGGTAAGGTAAATTCTACATATGCAGCTACTTCACTACTACCAGTAGCAAAGTTATCAAGCTGTTGTGGCGTTTGATTGAAGTTGGTCTCTAAGCTGAAGTCATAGCGTAGCTCAGTCGCTAAAAGGTTGATGAAGTCATCTATATTTGAATTGCCCACATCAAAAGGTAGGCGAGTTAAGACAATACTATTGGTATCGGGTAGATTGGGGCCTGCAACTGTAATGGGGCCAGCTAAGATTGGACTGCCCACTAATTGAGTCTGTGTATTGGTGTTTTCATTGATGGCGAGTAGGTCATTGATTTCGACTCGCGCATCTAAACCTATCGAATTGGCGAAAACCAATTCTGCCTTGGGCTGAGTAAAGCGTAGCTTCTCAATATCTAAATTGTCGAATAAGTCTATCGCCTCTTGCCCCTTAAACTGAAATAAGTCTTTACCAATAAAGCCTTCTACATAAGTTGGTTCTATCTCTGTCAGACCAAAGTTAACCGAGACAAAATCGGCTTTATCGAGAGTAGTGACATTGCCAGAGTAGAGCAAGCTAACCTGAATGCGTTCTTGTAGGGTATTGGCTCCCAAGGCGCCACCACTTAGGTCCATGGTAAATCCGCCGAGTGAGGCTTCAGCCATTTGAGTAGCTACACCGCCATCTGCAGGATCAATTTTTAAGGAAACCTGAGGAATTTCTCCTTGGGCATTCGTCGCTCCCGGTAGGCTATAGGCAAAAAGAATGCTATCCTCTATGGTACTTTCGGTAAATGCTTCAATCTTTCCAGATTTGACCACTAGCTTTGTCAGGCGAATGTCCGAAAACTCACTTGGGAAAATATATTCTGTTTGACGGGTGGTATCTAGCAATTCCTGCTCTGGAAATATTGCAGTAGCCGTTTGGGCTTGGAGATTTTGCGCGACGAGGGTAACGCGAATGAAATCAGTGGTATCTATTGGAACCAATAATCCTGCAGCAACATTGAGATTGACTAGCTCTCCAATCAGCTGATTCTCGATCTCCTTACCTGCCAAATCATAGGAACGTGTAATACTTTGGCCGGGATCGATCCGATCAAATGTATCCACTACAATTGCAGGGCCAACTAGATTTTTGTTGGAGACATTAAGGATTACGTCTTCAATTGCTAGCGGTAGTTCATTTTGGATGGTAAGTACTAATTCACCGGAGTCCAATACTGCATTTTGAAAAAAGTCGCTTGCGTCTATTTCAATAGGCCCAGAACTTATATCGTTTACCGCAGGTACCAAAGGCAAGGTTGAGCCATGAGCGCTTAAAATCAAATCTCCTGCTGTATTACCTTGATCTTGTAATTGGCGTGCGATTTCACCTAAAGTGATGCGTTGACTAATAGTGTCAGAAGCCAATACCAATGAATCCAATCCAACTCTAATATTGATAAAGGTATCTGGTAGCTCAATGAGATCGATCAGACGCGTGCTGGCAAAGGTGTCTCTGAGGACGAGGCTGATCAATTGATCACTACCTACTTGACTCAAACTGTCCGGTATGAGGTCCGAAATACTAACCTCTGAACGGGCAATAGGCGCTAACAGATCTGTATCCCAACGCAGCCCTTCAGCAGGATTGAGGCGACAGCTCTGAATCGCAAGGATGGCACAAAGGGCCAAAAATAATAAGGGTTTACTTCTCACAGTATATAGGGGTTGCTATGGAAACGAAAGTACGAAATTGTTATTACTTCCTAACGAAAACTACTATTTCCACATAGATACTCTCGTCTGGATGTCTTATACCACGGACTTCTTTCAAGCTAGGTTGGTTGCGTAAGTCCTCTAATGATTGTTGCCCTTCGACTACGGCGAACCATGCATCCCATATGACGGGTGTACCAGTAGGGAGCTTCGAATAATCCTTTTGCCCTAGCAAACGATGGTATTGCTTGGCATCAAATGGATCGCGCTCTCCTAAAAAATTAAAATAAGGATGCTCATGATACCAAATTTGTTCGGGATGATTAGCCAATAAGTAGTCTACTATTTCTCCGGCGATCTCTTGATCTGGACTAAGTTGGAAATCTCTATCCCAATCATAGGCGGCAGGATTGGTGGTAAAGGGAAAGATGATCACATATGCGGCAATCGCGCCACCGAGCCAAGGTTTTACTTTCTTTGGCAATAGACTGAGCAATGTTTGGTAGCCATATAAAGCAATCAAAATACCCAAAGGAATAGTGCCTACTAATACTCGCTCCAAGCCCATAGACTTTAGGCCTGGTAACCACCATGCAAGACTATGCGCGATGAAAAAAGCGGTATAGCTCCCAGCGACTAGCCACAGAAAAGTAAACCATTGGTCGATTTTATGGCGTTCCGCAGGGCGGAAAATACTGATGAGCAGGGCTAGTCCTCCTATGATCAAAAGCCCATAAAGCGGTATCCCAATCATATAATTGAGCTTGTCAAAAAAGTGAAACAAACTCCCTTCCCCATAAGTCGCTTGACCGCCAAAGTCAGGTATTTTGGTATAGATCCAGTTCCATTGTCCCTGAAACGGCCAGCCGATAAGGCTAATGAAGACCGCTCCCACTCCAAGCAAGGGTAACTTCTTCCATTCTTTGCTGATCAATAACCAGAGAAGAAAAACAGCTACAATGGCCCAGCCTTCGTTGCGGACAAAGGGCAAAAAAGAAATAATCAATAATGATAGGTTTCTGCGTTCGGCAAGGGCGAAATAGACACTCAATATCAATAGGAAGGCAAAAATAGGCTCTGTCAGTCCCGAATAAAGTAAGGGCACAAAGCCCGAAACTGAAAACAAAAAGACAATCCCCCAAGCTGCTGTCTTGAGTTTAATGCGTTCCGCGCAGCGGTAAACCAAGCAAGCTGATCCTAGTCCTAGCCAGACATTGCCAAGCATCAAGGCCCTAAAACCAATCTGACTCAAGGGCGCCGCAAAAAACATATAAACTGGCTTGGCCCAGAGGTCAAAAAAGAAAGCCGGATACTGAAATGCATACTTAGCCGTCAAAAAATGTTGGATACTATCTCCACCATCTCCGGTGCCCGGAACGATAAAGACCAGTATGCTGGCTATCAGGGCGATAACACTCCAAATCCAAAAAGCCCAAGTCTTGGGTATGTCCATGAGGCTGAAATTATGCCTAAAAAAATCGCCCTACAAACAATTTTTGCGTAGAAAGTAGGTTAGCTAAATGTTAAAGTTTAGGGCAAAATCAACGATAAAGCTTCCGGCTACGTTTTATATTGTATCATTGGGATTCCAATCTGTGGGTATGCACATTTTTTCTTTACGCTTTTTACAATCTCTTTTTTTCTCCGTATTGCTGGTACCGTCCATGCTGGGCCAAACCCTTCAGGGTGTGGTGGTGGACAAGATTAGTGAATATCCACTTTTAGGAGTGGAAATCAGTATGGAGGATCGGCCCTCGGCCAGCATCAGTAACCAAAAAGGAGAGTTTCAACTCAACGATTTGCCGGAGGGCTGGATACGACTGGTCGTCGAACGCCATGGCTATGATCGCAAGATCGTGGAGGCCAATATGGTGGTAGGAGATACAACCATAATCAAAGTCAACCTTTTGCCTGCTATGTCTACAATCAATCGTGGCGTAGTGATCAGTGCCCACCGCTATCCGAGAGAGGCGGTCAGGACGGCAAGTGCGATCACTAATTTGGATCGCCAGACCTTCAGACAATACAATCCCCGGACTTTGGCTGATGCTTTGGTCGGTTCGCCCGGTACTTGGATCGAAGAATCCAATCCAGCCAGTCAATCCCTATATCTTCGTGGTTTGACCGGCAATCGGACTTTGTTGATGGTAGACGGCATTCGCGTCAATACGGGTACCATTGGAGCTGCTCCCAATCCTTATTTGAGTACGGTTGATCCTTTTAGTGTAGAACAATTGGAGGTCGTAAGAGGCTCCGGATCAGTGCAGTTTGGCTCTGACGCAATGGGAGGGGTGACCCAAGTATTTACCCGAACTCCTGGCTTTAGTGGGCAAGGGATTCAGGCGCACGGTGGTGGCACGATGCGATTTATGGGTCAAGGGATGGAAACCACCGGGCGAGGAGATTTTCAGATTAGTAGTCCAGTTTTTGCGATACATGGCGGGATTTCGGTGCGCTCCTTCGGAGAACGTTTTGCCGGGGATGAAGCCAATACTCCTTTACTGGGTAGCGACTATAAAGAAAGAGCAGGCGATTTTAAGGCGAGGATCAAATTGTCTCCGAAACAGGAGCTTACGCTGGCCTACCAATTTAGCCGCCAAACAGAGGTACAAGACTTTGCCGCCCTACAATTTGAAGGCTTTGAACAAAATCAACTTCAGCCTAGGCAACGGGAGTTATCCTATATTCGCTATTCAGCATTTACGGACAAAGACTGGTTTGAAGAGATTCGTGCTACGGTCTCTTTTCAAAGTTTTCAGGAAAATCGGATATCAATCCCAGAAGGTTTTCAATACGAATATATCGGCAAAGACCGTGTCAATACTTATGGGGCCAATGTTGAGGTTCACTCACAACCAGGACTTTATTGGAATATTGTTTCGGGGGTCGAATACTACCAAGACCAAGTTTCTAGCAGTTTGAGTCGAAGGACTTTGGGCACCCAAACTAGCGAAGAATTGATAGGCCGATTGCCAGATGGAGGCATGATGAATCAGATGGGTATTTACAGTTTAAATACTGTGGACCTACTCAAGCTGCGACTAGGTTTTGGAGCACGAGCCAATTGGTTTAATCTACAAAGTGCTGATCCGTTTTTTGGCGACCAAAGCCAACAAAGTCAACATGTCTTAGGCAATCTTTCTGCTCAATACCCGCTTTCTCAGAATTATTTTTTGACTTCTTCTATACAAACCGGATTTAGAGCCCCTAACCTTTATGATTTTAGTGGTTTAGGAGCGACTCATGATACTTTTGTCATTCCTGGAGATAGCCTGTTAGCAGAACGCTCCATTAGCTCTCAGATCGGTATTAAGGCCAAAACGGAGCATTTTACAGGATCTTTGGTATTGTACCGAACTCAGTTAAGGGATTTGCTAGAGTTAATGGGAAGCACTTTCCAGGGACAGTCTAGCTATGAAGGTATGGATGTTTACCAGCTGATGAATAGCGGTAGAGCTTTGATCCAAGGCATTGAAGCAGAACTAGAGGTGCCTGTCAATCGTAGCTTTGCCTTTTATGGTAATGTGATTTATACGCGTGGTCAACATTTGACTAGAGATGAAGCCTTTTCTCGCATACCTCCTCTCAATAGTCGTATGGGCTTACATTATCGTTCGCAATATGGTTTTTGGAGTCGTTTAGAGTGGCATCACGCAGAGGCACAGACGACATTATCAGAGGCAGACGTACTTGATCCTGTGATTCCTATTGGAGGTTCCCCTTCGTGGAACGTAGTCAATCTTTTTCTAGGCTATGATTTTCAATGGGGGTACGCCACTATTGGCCTCCGTAATGCTTTAGATAGTGCATATCGCTTGCATGGTTCTGCCGTTCCAGGCACTGGTAGAGCATTGTTGATCAGTTTGCAGCTCGGCTTTTAGTTTGTCAAGCAAAGCTTACTTCCAATTGACTCTAATATTATAGAGGAGATAACGAATCAGGCGTTCACGTTCGGTGAGATTGATCTCTGACATCGTAGCGCGATAGATACCTTCTATTTCAAATTTTCCTTCTACCGTGAAAATCCGGCGAATACGACGAAAGTGGTAGTTGCTTAGCATGTCTTCTTGGATGATTTGCGGTAAGCAATGCCCTTCGTTGAGGATTTTTCCCGTTCCGTCATAGACGGGAATATAATGTATCATCCCATCTAGCCATTCATGAGCGACCTCTAGGGGGAGATACTGCTGCTCAAAATAAAACATCTCTTCATTGACTAAATCGAGATAATCTCGGACTTGTTTACTCGAAGAACTGGCGCTTAAGTCCATGAAATGATCTCTAAAACGAGCGACACAGCTTTGTAAGACGGATAAATGAAGCTGCTTACGACTAATCGAATAATCGCGTACGGCAAACAAGATCGCAATCCCGCCGATGATCGTAGCGATGAAAGAGAAAAACTCGAGCAGATCAAACAAACTATTGATACCCACATACTCCATGGCCGCAAGTTAAGCAGTTTTGGCAATTGTATCTATTTGACCAAGAAGGCTTTTTCGGGCGCTAGACCAATCTCAACCTTGGCTCCAGAGTGAAAAGCAATGCGATCCTGCTGCATGCCATCGCTAAAAATCACCCCATGATGAGGCATATGAGATTCGATGACGAGGCTTTGATTGTTTTCGATCATGCCGGAAGTCATTTGTACGCCACTGTGCTTACTCAAAAAGGGCTCTCTTACAACGTACATCAAGCTATTGGCATTCCAATCTAGTTGGGGTGCTTGCCATTGGATATCGTTTCCGCATAAACCATTGATACTCTTGGCCATTTGAAATATCGAACTCAACCAACCCGTCGCGCCTGCTCCAGTGCTGACAATGATACCGCTTGAAGATTGGATTTCAGTTTGCCCATCATAAGTGAGTTTATATCGCGCAGAACTATGTCCTTCTCGACCCACAAAAAAGTCATTGAATGCCAAGAGTCGTTGCCCGTCTTGAAGTTTCGCTTGGGCCATTTGTATGGGACTGAGCACAGCTTGTCCTTTTTGCAATCTTTCTACGGTTTGGAAGACACTTGAAGGTGAGTCAGGCAATAATACCCCATCGTTTTGATTGGGGTCAGGATTGACGCCTATCATCGGTTGTCCATCTACATACTTTGCCGTATTTGCCACTAATCCATCTCTGCCGAGCACTACGATCAATTCGTCCTTGGCAAAGACATAGCGATCTAGGTACTTACGTTCCAATATCTTGTACGGCATACAATAGCGGAGTTCTGTTTTGACCTTTTTCAAAGAACGATAAAACTCATCGTGCGCTCGCTGATAACTGCCGTAGTCCCCGCCGCTTCGGTCCAGATAGAATCTAGCCTGTGGCCGTGAGGGGAAGCGTTCTAGCAAGGCTTCTAAAGGAGTTTGGTCCCTTACGATAATGATTCGTTCAAAGCGCATATTGTTATTTCTTCATGAGTTGTCCGAGTAAATCAGGGCTAATATGGAAAGAGCCAATTTTGTCCGCGTTTTCGGCTAACTCTCTGAATGCCATCGCAATCTGGTTTTTAGCGTCTCCATTTTGGGAACTAAGACTAGCCAGTACGCGCCAATCGATCTCTTGATAAGGAGCTAGTTTGGCTCTCAAGATGTATTCGGAGGTATCTGCGTGCTGCTTTTCGTTTTCGGCTTGGAGTTCGATGAGGGCGCGGCGATCTTTTTCGACAGAAATTTCGGTTTCCATCTTCATTTGGAGGAGGCGCCTTTCGTTTTGTTGTTCCAAAACGGATGATTCCATGCGTTTTTCGGTGATCTGCTTTTGTTTTTCCTCCATCGCAATCTCAGTATTGAGTTCGCTTTCTTTGATGCGGCGCTCTTGTTCCACGGCAAAATTGCGTCTCTCGTAGATGGCTTTATCAGCTTCTTGCTGGAGAGATTCCCGGGTTTCTGTTTCGAGCGCTCTCGCCATTTCAGGATTAGGTTTGACAGCAAGTATTTGTACACCAAGGAGCTCTATACCAAGTTGTTGCAGAGTAGGGGAAGACTCTAGACCAGAACGCAATTGACCTTCTATCAGCACCATGGCTCTCAGGGCCTCACGTAATGGCATTTGTTGGATCATCGCTGCTACCGTGGTTTGTGCTTCATTGATCAGTCGCAGTTCTAGTTTTTCATAGTCATCTGTCAAATATTGCTTGCGATCATCTACTGTGAAGTCAAGGACCTTAGCCAGTTGTTCCGGCTCACGGACCCTGAAACTAATCTGGCCTTGGATGCTTAAAGGTTGGAAATCGTGAGTCTTTTCCTCAAAAATAAAAGGTAGATCACGACTACTAATCGGGATTGACACAACTGAGGCGCGAGGGGCGAAATAGAAAAAACTTAAGCCTTTACCAGCTTGTAAGACCTTACCATTGCGGTATCTGATTACATATTGGGTGGCGTCAAAGCGGAGATATTTAAAACCAATCATAATATTGTGTTATGTGTACACAAATATAAACGACGGCTAGGCTGTTTAGTTGTGTTTATTGTGTTGTTTTTACACAATTATATATTTTCTTAAGCTGTAATGCGTGATCTATCTACCTACTTACTATCTTGCGCCATGCAATTCAAAACAGGCGCTAAGTCCTTCCAAATCAAACGTTATCCTCCCACAAGCCAGCGTTCTCTTCAAGCCTGGAATGCGGCGGACGAACATATACTTACCTATCTAGAAATAGCAGAAGTTGAGAACCCTCAAATTGCTATTTGTCATGATCGATTTGGCTTTTTGGCTTGTGCGCTGCACGAACGCTCACCGCTCAACGTTTTGACCTATAGTAGTCAAGTCAAAGCATTGCATAAAAACTTGACAGCTAATAAGTTGGAGTTGACTGAAGGACGAAGTGTTGATCCCTTGAATTTGCCTGATACTAAGGTGGATTTAGCGATTGTCAAGATTCCCAAGTCTTTGGATCTGTTTCGCTTTTATCTTCATCAAATGTTCACGCTTCTGGCTGATGATGGAGAGATTGTCTGCGGATTTATGACACGGCACTTTACGGCTCAAATGCTCAAAATTGCAGAAACCTACTTCTCTGACGTTCGGCAAAGCCGCGCTCATAAAAAATCTCGCTTACTCCATCTTACAGGCAAAAAAACACTACCTGAAACTACTCTCTTGCAAACGATCAGTTTTGAAGGGCATGATGATTTACAGACCTATCCCGGAGTATTTGCTGGTAAAAGTGTCGATATCGCCACACGTTTTTTGTTGGACAATCTATTATTAAGAGAGGAAGACAAGACTATTTTGGATCTCGGTGCTGGCTATGGCGTGATTGGCAAGGCGATTCATGCTTTGGACCCTAGTCGGGAACTCCACCTCATGGACGATAACTATCTCGCGAATGCCTCTGCTAAGCTTAACCTAAAGGCAGGGAATGTGCATTTTCATTATGCGGATAGTATGGCTGATTTGGGCGGTCAAAAGTTTGATTTTGTGGTTTCAAACCCGCCTTTCCACTTTGAGCACGAGAATAATATCGAAATACCGCTGAGTTTATTTGCTGAGGTAAAGCATAGTCTTAATTCTGGTGGGCATTTTCAGTTGGTAGCCAATCATCACCTCAATTATAAAACACATCTTGGTAAAATGTTTCGTAGAGTAAAGACGGTTGCTGAAAATCCGAAGTTTGTGGTGTATGATTGCTCATAGCGAGGCAATCCAAATAGCTATATAGCGTGTCGACAAAGTTCGAATTGTTGCATGACCAAAGGTAGCGACGCAAAATTTTGCGTCGCCACAATTCAAAATTTTGCGTCGCCACAATTCGAAATTTTCGTCGCCACAATTCAAAATCTTGCGTCGCGACAGTTCAAAATTTTCGTCGCCACAGTTCAAGATGACCCCAAGCTATGGAGGGTGATTACTCTCCCAGTATTTTGCTATAAATATCAAAATTCTCTTGATCAAAGCAGACAAAGATTAGCTTCTCTATCACTTTCGCTTCTTCTGCAAACCTTTCTATTGAGTCAATAGCCACTTCTGCGGCTAAATCCTTCGGATAACGATAAATCCCTGTACTGATATTGGGAAATGCGATTGAGGTGATATTATGGCCTTCTGCGAGTCGCAATGAGTTTAGATAGCAATTGCTGAGTTTTTCAGCTTCCTTCATTTTACTATTATTCCATACTGGTCCTACAGTGTGGATGACAAAGTTAGCGGGGAGATTTCCTGCCGTTGTTATCACCGCTTCCCCTACTTTACAGTTTCCTTGTCGGTTTCTGATTTTGATGCAATCATCTAATATTGCTTTCCCACCTTTTCTATGAATTGCACCATCAACGCCACCACCACCTAATAGAGAAGTATTAGCCGCATTGACGATTGCGTCTACTTTGATAGTTGTGATATCTCCCCTAATCAATTCAATTTGCATGATGTATAGGCTGCTTTTTCAATAAAATGGATTCACTAGCTACTTTACCCCACTCGGCAACCACAGCTCAAACAAATTCCCCGTTTGCTTAAGCCCGAAGTAGCGCTCTTCATTAAAGCGATAAAGCCGTGCAGGGCGACCTGAACCAGATTGTTTCCGTTGTTCGTTGAGTTCTTCGACTAGGCCCAGTTTTAGAAACTTCTTTTTGAAATTACGGCGGTCGATGCTGCCACCAAGCACTGTCTCATAAAGTTGATGGAGGGAAGAAAAGGGAAACTTTTCATCAAGCAATTCAAAACCAATGGGTTCATAGAGGATTTTGCCACGGAGACGCGTTAGGGCAACGTTTAAGATTTTATCATGATCAAAAGCCAAAGGGGGCAAATCATCTATTGGAAACCACTTGGCATCTGAGGCATCGGTATCAGCGCTGAGTGAGAAACCCTCTGGTCGAACCAATGCAAAGTAAGCTACTGCGACAATGCGTTTGCGGGGATCTCGATTGGGCTTTCCAAAAGTATAGAGTTGCTCCAAATAGGTGATTTTGACGCCAGTCTCTTCAGCCAGTTCTCGCGTGACGGCTTCTTCCAGAGATTCATGTTCTAGCACAAACCCACCAGGAATGGCCCAACTGCCCTCAAAAGGCGGATATTTTCGCTCGATCAACAAAACCGAAATCCCCTTTTGTGGTTGATAACCAAATACAACCGCATCAACTGCTAAATGAATGTTATTTTTGTCTGACATCACCTCTAAGGTAACATTTTCTACGGCTTGATCGTAATAAATGTGTAAATAATACGCAAATTTGATTTCAATCTCTCTCTATGAAATATCTTCGACTCGCTGGTGCCTCTCTCAATCAAACCCCGCTCGATTTTGGCCAAAACAAACAAAACATTCTTGCCGCAATTGAACAAGCGCGTGCCCAAAAAGTAGATGTGCTTTGTTTGCCAGAACTAGCCTTGAGTGGTTATGGATGTGAGGATGCGTTCTTCAACGAATATGTACTCGAAAAATCACTCGTCGGCCTCAAAGCGGTGATCGAGGCTTCTGCGGGTATGACGATATCGGTTGGTTTGCCGCTGAGTTATTCTCACGTGATTTATAATACAGTTGCGCTGATCCACGATGAGCAACTATTGGGCTTTGTAGCCAAACAAGACCTCGCCGGTGATGGTATCTACTATGAACCACGTTGGTTTAAGCCTTGGCCAGATAATGAAGTTGGCGCTGTGGAACTATGGGGCGAATCGTTCCCTGTGGGGGATATCCTCATCGAAGTCGGGGGCGTACGTATGGGAGTGGAAATCTGTGAAGATGCATGGAATGGTATCCGCCCCGCTCAGGATCACTATATCCATAATGTCGATATCATCCTCAATCCGAGTGCCTCGAACTTTGCTTTTGGTAAGTCCCTCATTCGGGAACGCTTAGTTACCGAAGCTAGCCGCTCTTACAATTGTACCTATGTATACAGTAATCTAGTCGGTAATGATTCTGGTCGAATCATTTTTGATGGAGAAGTCTTGATCTCCCAAGGTGGTGAATTGCTGGCTCGTAATGTACGCTTTGATATGAATCAGGTCGATGTGCTGAGTACGGTAGTAGATGTAGAACGGGTGCACATTCATCGCAAAAAGTCATTCAACTTTCGCCCAGAAGAGGCCCCGTTCCTCATAGAGGTGCCTTACCAATGGACCGAGCAATTGCCTACCAATGAGCGGCCCGTTACTCCCCCGCTAGAAAGTAAAGATGAAGAATTTTATTTAGCGGAGACCCTGGCGCTATGGGATTATATGCGTAAGTCTTATAGTCGTGGTTTTATCATTTCATTGTCTGGAGGCGCGGATTCTTCTTGTTGTGCGGTTTTGTGTGCAGAGGCGATCAATCGTGCCGTCAAGGACCTCGGTGAGGAACGCTTGAAAGAAATATTGGCATATGCCCAACTTGATTGGAATCGGCCTATCGTTGAGCAACTCCTGACCTGTGTATACCAAGCTACGGCCAATAGTGGCGATGAGACAGAGGAAAGTGCTCGAGAGTTAGCCAAAGGTTTAGGGGCGACTTATCATTATTGGGAGGTCGAGGATATCCATCAAAAGTATATTGGCCTTGCCGAACAATCAATGGGGCGTTCCCTGACTTGGGAAAAAGACGATATCACCCTACAAAATATACAAGCCCGCCTTCGCTCTCCCGGCATTTGGATGTTAGCCAATATTCAAAAAGCCTTGCTTATTACCACCAGTAATCGTTCTGAGGCAGCAGTTGGTTATGCGACGATGGATGGCGATACTTCAGGTGGCTTAGCTCCATTGGCGGGCATTGATAAAGCGAGTCTTCTTGCTTGGCTCGGCTGGGCCGAACGCCATGTCCCCGTGCCAGCACTTTCGTACGTCAATAGTTTGCAGCCTACTGCCGAGCTTAGACCCGAGGAGTATGATCAGACAGATGAAGCTGACCTTATGCCTTATGAAGTACTAGATGCCATTGAAAAGTGTGCGATTCGAGATTATCAGTCACCTGTGGAGGTCTTTCGTCGTCTCAAGGGCACTTATCCCGATGCGCAACTCAAAGGCTATATTCGGAAGTTCTTTACTCTTTGGTCACGCAATCAGTGGAAGCGAGAAAGGTATGCGCCTTCTTTCCATCTTGATGATGAAAATCTGGACCCAAAAACATGGTGTCGATTCCCAATTTTGAATGGAGGATTTCGAGAAGCATTGCAGGATTTGGACCAGATCTAAGATTTCTAAACAGAAATAGGACGGGAAGGGTTGTAAAGGCTAACAAATGTCAGTTAGACACTTTTTAAATCGCTGTTGAATACTTAATTTCGAGGGATTTTCCTCTATTGGCTAATATATAATCATCCAAAACAGATATGTCTGAAACTAAGGAAGTTACCGAATCAGTTGAGCTTAAAATCGGTGATAATACTTATCAACTGCCCGTAACTACCGGTACCTACGATGAAAAGGGGATAGATATCTCTAAACTACGCGCTCAGTCAAAGTACGTAACCCTCGACTTCGGTTTTAAAAATACCGGCTCTACTAAAAGTGCGATCACCTTTATTGATGGCGAAAAAGGCATCCTCGAACACCGAGGATATCCCATCGAACAACTTGCCGAATCTGCTTCTTTTCTGGAGGTGTGTTTTCTCGTCCTAAACGGAGAACTCCCTACTGCTGCCCAGATGAGCGATTTTCAAGCTTCGGTAATGAGTGAAATCACTCCACCCGCAGGTGTCAAAGTAATATTAGACGCCTTGCCAGCTGAGACTCACCCTATGGGCATGCTCTCTGCTATTTTAAGTTCACTCTCTGGCTTTTACCCAGATTCTCTGGATTCTTGGAGTAATGAGTCTACTCGTTCAGCTACTATATATCGTTTGCTAGGGCATATGCCTGCCTTGGCTGCTTATATTTATCGCCGCTCTCAAGGGAAAGCTTACATCGATCCTGACCCAAAATTGGGATACGTTGAAAACTTTCTACACATGATGTTTGGCAAGGTAGATGCTACGATTGCTGAATCTCTCGATACATTATTGATCCTACATGCTGACCATGAGCAAAATTGCTCAGCCTCTGCTGTAAGACTTGTCGGTTCTTCTCATGTAAATCTTTTTGCAGCTGTTGGTGCAGGTAACTGTGCGTTGTGGGGACCCCTACACGGTGGCGCTAACCAAAAGGTATTGGAGATGCTAGACGCTATCGAAAAAGATGGTGGTGATACAGACAAATATTTAGCAAAAGCCAAAGACAAGTCTGATCCTTTCCGTTTGATGGGATTTGGACACCGTGTCTATAAAAATTATGATCCTCGTGCTCGTGTGATCAAAAAATATGCTGATAAGATTCTCGACGAAATGGATATCGATGATCCTATTTTGGACATCGCCAAAGGTCTGGAAAAAGCAGCAATCAGTGATGAGTACTTTTCTGCTCGTAAACTGTTCCCGAATGTAGATTTCTATTCTGGTATTATCTATCAGGCGCTCGGTATCCCAGTCAATATGTTTACTGTCATGTTCGCCTTTGGACGTATGCCAGGTTGGATTTCCCAGTGGAAAGAGAATCGCGAGAATGGTGAGCCGATTGGTCGCCCTCGTCAAATTTATACAGGCGCTGCCACAAGAGACTATACTTCTATAGACGATCGTGGGTAGTGGTTTTAAGATATTTGCTTATCTTTGGCGGTTCGTCTTTTATGACGAACCGTTCTTTTTTTCGACATAATCCCAAATACGATATGCGCATAAATCGAAGTTTAGCCTTAGCGGATTTGAGGATTTTTTGTATATTTATTTAAGATTCTGAAATAAGCATATGATGCCGAACAACATTTTCGACTTCGAGAAGCCGATATACGAACTGGAGAGTAAGCTAGCGGAGATGAAGCAGACGGCTGAGGAAAACGGAGTAGAAGTGGATAAGGTCGCCTCAGAACTTGAAGCGAAGATTCTAGAGCTTAAAGTCAATATCTACAAGAATTTGAGTCGCTGGCAGCGAGTGCAAATTTCCCGTCATCCCGAAAGACCGTATTCCCTAGATTATATTGAACATATCTCTGAAGAGTTTGTGGAGCTATTTGGCGACCGCAATTTTCAAGATGATAAAGCGATGATAGGAGGAATGGCCCGAATCAATGGCCAACCTGTCATGTTTATTGGCCAACAAAAAGGTCGAACAACGAAAGAGCGTCAGTACCGCAACTTTGGGATGCCAAATCCCGAAGGATATCGCAAAGCGCTTCGTTTGATGAAATTGGCTGAGAAATTTCAAATCCCTGTGATTGCGCTTATCGATACTCCGGGTGCTTATCCTGGCCTTGAGGCTGAGGAGCGTGGACAAGGAGAAGCGATCGCGCGTAATCTAATGGAAATGGCCATACTGAGAACCCCGATCATCTGTGTGGTGATTGGAGAAGGTGCTTCAGGTGGTGCTTTGGGGATTGGAGTAGGCGATAAAGTCTATATGCTCGAAAATACTTGGTACTCTGTTATCTCACCCGAGTCATGCTCTAGTATCCTCTGGAGATCGTGGGAGAAAAAAGAACAGGCAGCTGAGGCTTTGAAGCTGACCGCCAACGATAATCTCCGTCTCAAGATCATTGATGGTATCATCAGTGAGCCCTTAGGAGGAGCACATAAAAATCCAGAAGAAGCTTTCGTTGCAGTAAAAGCACAGCTTATTGCCGATATTGAGAGCCTTTCTAGTATGGATACTGATAAAATGATTGACCAAAGAATCGCGAAATTTTCCAATATGGGAGTCTATGAACAAGAGGCGCTTTTAGCCTAAATCGACCCCATATGCGATTAAAGCATATTTTTTTTTGCCCCTACCAGAGATGGTGGGGGTTTTATTTTTAACTTTCCGTTAATCCAATTGATAAAAAATTCTACCAGTCTTTTAGAATCTCGCTTCCAAGTACTATTTTTAGGGTAGATATCGAGTTCGTGCCTATGAACTTACGTGCAGTATGTATTCTTTCTTCTTATGTGATGACTATTGTCGTCCTAACTGCCTGCGGGGATATCAAACCCGTGTGGAAAGGAGGGATGAATATGGAAAAGCAAGGATATACCCTTCACTATTCCGAAGATCCCGTCGAATTTAACTTTGACCTCAAAGGAACCGATAGCAATCAAGAATTAATGCTTGAGCTGGTGATCAGCTATTATGTCGGTATTTCGCGCAGTGATTTGCCTCTTTTTATCGTATTAGAAAACGAAAATCACGATCTCTTTGAATATACTTCTGAAGTCCTACTCAAAGAGGATGATACTTGGTTGGGCATCCCCCAACAAAATGAGATTGATTATAGCCTTACCCATATCGCTATCCCTGAACTCAGACTCAAACCTGATACCTATACCCTCCGTATCTATGCCAATGACGAGGCACAAGAATCTATCTATGGAGTGGTAAATATTGAGGCCCGTCTTTACATTCGAGAATCTTTGGCGGAGTAATAGTGAAATTAAGCTTTTATAAATATCAAGCCACTGGCAATGATTTTGTCATGATCGATGATCGTGAAGGCCTTTGGGCTGAGCGACTATCTCAGGCTAATATTGCTGCTTTATGTCATCGACGTTTCGGTATCGGAGCAGATGGCCTGATCCTTTTACAAGCACATGAGCAATATCACTTCCGGATGCAATATTACAATGCTGATGGCGGGGAAAGTACTATGTGTGGCAACGGAGGACGTTGTCTAGTCGCTTTTGCACGGGACCTAGGCATAGATGCTCAAATCTATTCTTTTGAAGCCATAGACGGCTTGCACCATGCCTCCATTGATGAGGCTTTAGTCGAACTGCAGATGACGACTCCTAAGGGATTCCGCCAGACAGATGACGGACAGTTTTTTTTAGATACTGGTTCGCCTCATTACGTTGGTTTTTATGATACCGCTGTCGCGGAACTCCCCGTCCTTGAGGAAGGGAAACGCATCCGATATAGCCAAGCGTTCGCCCCAGGCGGCACAAATGTGAATTTTGTCAATGTGCTGACTGATAGCGAGTTGTCTGTCCGTACCTATGAACGTGGTGTTGAAGATGAAACCTATAGTTGTGGTACTGGTGTAACTGCCTGCGCGATTGTTCATCTGCACAACACCCATCGCAAAGTAGGAGAAATAGAGCTAGATACCCCCGGCGGGAAATTGAAAGTCCGTCTCGATGAGCAAGGAGATGTTTTTTTGACCGGCCCTGCCGAACGAGTATTTGCAGGGAGAGTCTCCTTATCCTCAATTTCCGATTAATCGTATAATATTGCGGTTCATGTATGGCTTTCTCCAAGCGATACTTTCAGACTTGAAATCTTCTTTTTTCAGCTTCTTATTGCAAGCCTTACGATAAACCCGAACATACCAAGATTAGCATCTTGTCCATGATAAGATGCCTCCAATTGCGTGTTGTTCGATTCTCTATATCTTCCTGCGAACTTCGGTTCGCAGGTTTTTTTTATTTAGATTTAAAGTCCTTCAAGCATTTTCTTCTAGATATGAATATGACAGCCCCAGTCGCCAAGAAAAATCCCTACCAACACAAAATTCACGGTCACATTCGCCAAGATCCATATTACTGGATGAAAGATCGCGAAAACCCAGAAGTCATTTCTTACCTAGAGGCTGAAAATACCTATACCAAAGGACAATTAGCGCATACTGAAGATTTTCAAAAACAAATCTTCGAAGAGATTAAAAACCGTATCAAGGAGGAAGATCAATCAGTTCCTTATTGGTGGAGAGGCTTTTATTACTATTACCGTTTCGAATCTGGTAAAGAATATCCAATCTATGCTCGTAAGGCCGCTAGTTTGGAGGCCGAAGAAGAAATTACGCTCGATGTCAATGTCTTAGCTGAAGGGCAGTCTTATTGCCAGTCCACAGGACCCTCTATTAGTCCCAATCAAGAATTGATTGCTTTTGGCCTTGACTTAGTAGGACGGAGAATCTATGAACTCCGCTTTTTGAATCTCAAAACAGGTGAATACTTTCCAGAACGTATCGCCGAAGTTACAGGTAACATCGTTTGGGCAGAGGATAATAAAACACTCTTCTATAGTAAACAGGATCCAAAAACCTTGCGCTCCCACCAAATTTTTCGCCATGTATTAGGTACTGATCCGAGTGAAGATGTGCTTATTTTTGAGGAGAAAGATGAAACTTTTAATACCTATGTAACTAAGACTCGTTCGCGTGAGTATCTTTTGATTATTTCCTCTAGCACGCTGAGCGATGAAGCCCAATATCTTGCCTCCGATCAGCCAGAGGGTGATTGGACTGTATTTCATCCTCGCGAACGCGATCACGAATATGGTATCGACCATTTTAATGGGAATTTTTATGTTCTTACCAATTGGGAGGCGCAAAATTTCCAATTGATGCAATGCCCATCTATAGCTGGCAAAACCGATAAGTCTCATTGGAAAACCCTCATTGCTCATCGTAAGGATACTTTATTAGAGGATTTTCAACTCTTTAGCAAACAACTCGTTCTCGAAGAGAGAGAAAAAGGACTCAACCAAATCCGCGTGATGGAGTGGGAAAGTAAGGAGGCCTGGTATATCGAATACCGCGATCCTGCTTATTCGGCTTCTCTCGGACATAATCCAGACGTAGATAGTCCTAGTTTAAGGTATAGCTATGAATCTCTCACTACTCCACGATCTACTTATGAGATTCATTTCGAAACGAAAGAACAAACCCTCCTCAAGCAACAAGCTGTATTAGGAGGATTTGCCGTAGAAAACTACCAATCGGAACGCATATTTGCTACGGCAAAAGATGGTAGCCAGGTCCCTATGTCAATTGTTTATCGTAAAGGAGCGCGTGATAATGGTTCGACTGCACCCTTATTATTATATGCCTATGGTTCTTATGGCTACAGTTTAGACCCTTATTTTAGTCTTGCCCGCCTCAGTTTATTGGACAGAGGATTTATCTTTGTGATTGCCCATATTAGGGGAGGTGAGGAGATGGGACGATATTGGTACGACGATGGTAAACTCTTGAAAAAGAAAAATACCTTTACTGACTTTATCGCTTGTGCTGAACATCTGTTGGCTTTCGGCTATACCGAACGCTCAAAATTATTTATCTCAGGTGGTAGTGCCGGAGGACTTTTGGTGGGAGCAGTGATCAATATGCGCCCGGAACTCTTTTATGGGGCTATGGCTGCTGTCCCTTTTGTTGATGTAGTCTCGACTATGTTGGACGAAGATATACCCTTAACCACTGGTGAGTTTGACGAATGGGGTAACCCCAAAGATAAGACCTACTACGATTATATGTTGTCTTACTCTCCTTATGACAATGTGGAGGCGCAAGCTTACCCTCATCTATTAGTTACCTCTGGTTTACATGATTCGCAGGTGCAATATTGGGAGCCTACCAAATGGGTTGCTAAGCTACGCGATATTAAAACCGGCGATCAAAAACTACTTCTTCATACCAATATGGAGGCGGGACATAGTGGTGCTTCAGGGCGTTACCAGCCTTATATTGAGGTTGCAATGGAGTATGCTTTTTTACTAGATCTGGCCGGAATCAAAAAGTAGTTAGGCTTATTTCAACCAATTACTGGGATCCAAAAAGGCTGAAGGCTCTTCATACATCATAAAACGTACGATACTTTCTCCGCTGCGCCTATCTGTGCGTACAATTCCGATGACTGAGCCTGCCTGCAAAAATTGACCCTCTCTCAATGCGGTAGCCGAAAGGTTGGCATAAGCGGTACGATAACGACCGTGAGAGATGATTACGGCCGTTCCCAGCAGGGGCACTATCCTGACTCCTGTCACTCGTCCTGCAAAGACGCTATGTACATTTTGGCCTTCCGCGACGCGGAACGCCCAGCCATTATTATCTCTTAGATTGCCAAATTCATCTTGAATCTCTCCAAAGCTTTCGATTAATAGACTTTGAGCTGGCGGGACAGGCCATTCCATCTTGCCTTTGTTAACCGTGAATAAACTGTCAACTGCTGCCTCTGATAGTTCTGTCTCGCCGACCTGAATTCGTACAGGATTTTCGGTCTCTTTGAGTAAGCTTAATAATGCCGCTTGTTGGTCATGATAAGCTTTTTTGAGGCTTTGAGCTTCGGTCCTTAGAGATTTGTTGAGGTCTTTGCGGAGTCTTTCTGTATCCCGTAATTGAGCTCTTTCTCTTTGTTGAGAACGTGCCAGTCGCTTTCGCCTTCTTTGCAGTCTGTTGATTTGTTTACTTTTTCCTGCTAAGAGCTGCCTTGATTCAGTAAGGATTTTTATCTGTTCTTTACGATATCGACTGTATTCTCGGAAATAAATCACTCGATAATATGCTTCGGTGATATTTTCTGCTGCTAATAAACTAAGCCAAAAGCCCTGTTCGGAATAAAGGATATAAGTCCGCCTTATTTGCTGACTGTATTCCTGCTTTATGTTTTCAATCGTTTCGCCTATGCGACAGTGATTCTCTTGCAGCAGTTCAATTTCATCTTCTGCGTTGAGAATATTGAGTCTTAGGTCTGAAATCAATTTCTCCTGAATACGCATCCTGAGATTTATGATGCGTAGATCTGCCAAGGCTTTTTCGGTTTGGGAATATTCGCCTGTGAGAAATTGATCACTCAATTTAAGGCTGGCTTTTGCCGACTGGGTATCAATCTCTTGTGCAAATACACTCTGTGCAAACAGCAACAATACAAGACTTAATCCCAAACGAAGCGTTTGAAGAGAAATCTTTATGGGCAATTTGCATTGAAACATTAGCGAGACTTATGGACAATCTTGACGGGTATAGCTGCTAGGGATATCGAAGGAAAAATTTAAATTTTCTGGATCAGCCTGCACCCGCTTATGGTTGAAAGCCAAAGATCCATCCAATGGAGCTGGAACAATAAGTTTAAAACTCATCGGAAAGTTTTGCGAATTGACTTTTTCAAAACCATCATAATATGCATTGCTGCTACCTTCGATATTTGGGTTTTCTACGCTTAAGCGAACGAGCTTTTTTAGTTCCTTATCCAAATAGTAATCTATACGAGTCGAGTCCAATGAACCAGAAAACTTGAGTGGATTACTTTCAACTGGACTATTTAACTCCATATTGGAAGGGATTGGATAGTAATCTCCCAAAAACAATGCCTGTATCATTTGAAAATTGGCATCAACTCCTAAGTATTCTTTGGCGAGACTATAGTCGCAAGCATAATAGGCTTGATTGAGTTTATCCTGTACGAAGATCGAATCCGTAGTAATGAGTACTTTCAAGACTTCTACAAACTTGGAAATCCGGATGAGGATTTTCTCATCTTTTTGAATATATATCCGATAACTCGCCCCTAAATTCAGATCAGGAGTACGAATATCAGCCTTTCCAGTGATGGAAAGCTCATTGAAATCAAAAGGATTATTGAGGACTTCTTCTGCTAGGGCGTAGCTTGCATCTTCTTTATTGGTCTTGTTCCCAATCTTACGGAAGAGTTCACAACCACTGAGAGCTGGTAATAGCATCACTATTACCATGAGAAAGCTTAATGGGAAATTTTTCATACAATCTTAAAGTTCACGGAGCTTTTTGTCAATATCCAGGCTTACTGCACCTAGCTGTTTTGCTTTTTCCCACTGTTGGCGGGCTGCGGCGGCTTTGCCACTTTTAAAAAGAGCATCCCCATAGTGTTCTAATAACTTAACGCTGGGGCGACGGATACTATTGAGTGCCTTCTCATAGGTTTTTACGGCATCTCCAAAAGCACCTTGTTTGTATGATATAAGACCTTGAGTAATCAAAAAGGCTGCACGCTCGGGTTGAAGGGCTCTAGATTTTTGTGCCATTTCGGTGGCTTCATCCAAGCGTTCTCCTCGGAGGGCCAAATGATAAGCGTATTGATCTAGGATATTGGCATCTTCTGGAGCTAAGCTGATTGCCTGCTCAAATCTCAGATCAGCTTCAGCAAAATCGCCTTTGTCTTGATAGAGACTGGCTAGTTTCAATTGAGTCTGGGTAAGTAAAGTTTGGTCTAAACTTCCTTTGCGAATGATTTTATTGAAGGCATAAAAGGCGGCGTCTGATTCTCCTTGTTGGGCGGCACCTAAGCCATAATAAAATAATATACGTTCCTGATTAGGAAAAAGCTCCAAAGCCTCGTCTGCATCATTATAAAGTAAAGCAAAATCGCCGGACTCATAATCTGATTCGAGCAGCTCTTGCCAAGCGTTGGTATTAGTTGGGTCGAGATCTAGGGATTGCCTCAGAAAGTATCGGGCCGAATCAGGTTGATTATTGAGTCTCATGCTTCTGCCCTGTATGGCAAGTGCCTGAGCGTTCCCAGGATGGGTCTGGAAAAGAATCCGACTCAAAGTTCGAATCCGAGGCACCATCGCGGGATCCTGACTCGCGAATTTGAGTAAGTTGTTAAGGATATAGACTTTGCCTTCGACCTCAATATCTGGATTACGTAAAGCTCTATTTAAGTATTTGTCGGAACTTTCAAGATCTTTTTGCTGGCGATAGTAATCCGCTAATGAAAGTAAGGCAAAACCATTATCTGGTTGATATTCAAGTAATTGCTCTAGTGTACTAATAGCTGCCGCTTGGTCTCCACTTTGTTTGAGAAGGTCATACTTGATTTGATAAAAGCGAGGATTGTCTTCTGAACTAGCAATCAGTTGATCTGCGACAACAATAGCCTGAGCGATAGAACCACTCTTTTGCAGGATGGCAATTTTGCGAATCCCAATTTCGGGATTGAATCCTTTGCTCAACTCTAAAGCATCTAATTCTTGAACGGCGCGTTCGGCTTGGCCGTTTTTCAAATAAAGCTCAGATAAATGAATACGTTCTTCAGCACGGTCTGGAAATCGTTTGGTGATTTTTACCAGGGTACTAATCGCATCATTGTACTCGCCTTTGTCTTCATAAATTTTTTGTAGGATTTGATAATACCAATAGTTCTCAGGATTACCACTGACTGCTTGATTGGCGTATATGACGGCTTGATCGTATTCGCGCTGCGCTAAACTCAGCTTAGCTAGATTATATTGGGCTGCGTGATTGCTGGGATCCAATTTTATCACTCCCTCAAACAATTCCATAGCCTTGCGGTAATCGCCTCTGACCATTTGAGTGCTAGCTTCCACATATTGTTGCCGAATTTCCACTTGCTGCGCGCTAAGCACATTGGGATCAGTTACCGCTACGGTTTTTGGCTCTGGGCTTTTGGTCGCTTGTTGAGTGGTCTTACAAGCTAGCAGGCTAGAGGCAATAATTATAAAAAGGACGATAAATCGCATTAACTCCAAAGTTTATCTAATAAAATACACACTATTTACCGGTATGTCCAAAGCCACCTGCTCCTCTTTCTGTCTCCCCTAATACTTCCACTTCGTCCCATTGTACCTGCTCATGTCGAGCGATGATCATCTGAGCAATGCGTTCTCCTTTATGGATTTCGAAAGCTTCTTGCCCTAGATTAATCAGTAGCACTTTGATTTCTCCTCGATAGTCAGCATCAATTGTCCCTGGCGAATTTGGGATAGAGATGCCGTGTTTGATAGCCAATCCAGACCGAGGTCTAACCTGCGCCTCAAAGCCAATGGGAAGTTCGATGAATAAGCCCGTAGGCACCATCGTTCTCGCTAAAGGTTGCAGGACAATAGGTTCATCATTATTGGCCTTTAAGTCAACACCAGCTGAGGCTGGAGTGGCATAATGAGGCAGAGGATTAGCAGAGCGATTGATGATTTTGACGCGTGTTACAGACATTTTTCAAATTGTTGGGCCAAACTAAAATCGTAATCAGTGAGTCCACCAGCATCGTGAGTACTCAGACGAACGTGGACTTTGTTATAAACGTTTGACCATTCGGGATGATGATTGGCCTTCTCGGCATAAATCGCAGCTTTGGCCATAAAACCAAAGGCTTCGACAAAGTTTGCGAATTGATAAGATTTTTCGATTCCCGCTTCGCGGAACTCCCAGCCGGGCAAATCTGTTAAATGTGCTTGGGCGCGCTGGGCATCATAAGTTTTCATAATGAGAGAGGCTTTGTGGCAAGTTAGGTAGGATTGCCGTATTTTACCTAATCATCTGTTTTCTTACATAATCTAAAAACAATGAATTTAAGAATTTTGCTTCTTTCGATAGTGGTTGGCCTAAGTTCTTTAGGCTTAAGCGCGGAGAATGTTACCATCATACAAGGCACCATCCAACAAGCTGAGGGAGGAGAACTTACTTTGACTTATGATGTTAACTTGGTCAGTTATGGTCCCGTAAAAATGGAAACTGAATTGTCTGAATCGGGCAACTTTAGTTTTGAGTTTGATTTGGATCGTGGCCGCGAGATGATTTTGGTTTTGGGCAATCAGCGCGTAAGTATATATGCTTTTCCCGGCGATGAGCTAAACTTTGAATTTGAACAAGAAAATTTTGGCAAAGAGGTTAGCGTTTCTGGCAAAGGAAAGGGTGTATTAGCCAGTCGAAGCCTACTTAGCTTTAATCAATCTTTTGGCCGTGCCGTCATTGGAGCTGAACAGCGCGAATATCTGCAAAGTGAATCCTCAGAAGCCATGATTGAATATGCGCAGAAGCTCAAAGAAGGCCAGTTAGCTTGGCTAGATGAAGCTAATGCAACGGAAGGATTATCTCCTGTTTTTTTAGCAGCTATGGCAAATCGTATTGAATATGGACATGCAAACTTACTGCTCACCTTCCCTCGGTACTATGCATATTACCACGGAGGCGAAGAAGGTGATGCCGATCCATTGGAGGGAGTTTATTATACCTTTTTAGAAGATATTCAAGCCCAAAATGATGAGGCTATTTATGAATATGAGTATCGTGCTTTTACTAGTGCTTATCTTCAGCATCGTTTGACGAATGAGGAGGAAAAAGAAACTGAAGAAGAATGGTCAATTTTCCCAGCTCTTGAAACGGCAACGACCTTATTTGAAGGCAAATCGCTTGGTTTTGTTCAAGCTAGCCTCATTTGGGAGGAAATGAAATATCGCAATCCAGAAGACGGGATGAAGGCATTTTTGGAGTATGAAAAAAATCCTAATCTCGGGATGTATATTGAAGAACTAAGACCAGCCTATGAGATTACCTTAGCGCTTTCAAGCGGTAAAGCTGCTCCTGAGTTTGAATTAGTTGATGCCGAAGGCAATATGGTTTCGCTAAGTGATTTTGCAGGTAAAGTGGTTTACCTTGATTTCTGGGCTAGCTGGTGTGGGCCTTGTATTGCAGAAATGCCACATGGAAAGAAACTCAAAGCAGCCTTAGCAGCTGAAGATGTTGTATTTGTCTATATCTCTATAGACGAAACTGAAAAGGCTTGGAAAAAGGGAATCGAAGATAACGAAATGCAAGGCGTACAGCTCTGGAGTCCGAGTGGAAGTTCAGCCGCTCCTAAAGCTTATGGCGTAGAAGGAATCCCTAATTATTTTTTGATCAATCGTGATGGTACGATCAATATGCCTAATCCTGATAGACCTAGCGGAGAGGAAGTGGAAAACCAAATCCGCGCAGCGCTCGAAATGAATGCCAAGAAAAAGAAGAAGAAGTCACGTAAATAGGATTGCACTACAAAAAAAAAGGGTTCCGCAATATTGCGGAACCCTTTTTCTATAAAATAAGTGCTTTACTTATTGTTATCACCAGTTCCTGGAGTCGCAGGCTTTTGGATTTCACCGCGAAAGCGTAAGATTTGATTGGTGCCTTCAAAGTTACCCGTTACAGTAACGGCTTTGCTTTGCACACCAGACTTACCCGTAGAGTTAAACTTCACTACGATAAATCCTTCTTCGCCTGGAGCAACTTCCTCCTTTGACCATTCAGGGGTAGTACAACCACACGAAGGCTTGACGCGAGTCAGTTTCAAAGGCTCAGTGCCATTGTTCTTGAAACGGAAAGTATGACTAACCGTCTCACCTTGGGTGATGCTACCAAAATCATGCTGAGTTTCAAACCACTCAACTGCAGTAGGAGACATTTCCTTTGCCTGCTGGATATAAGCAGGCTGCACCGGAGCTGTAGGCTTCACAGGTTGTGCTGCTACTCCGCCATTTTGCGGGGCAAGCTCAATTGTTCTCGCTGGTGCAGGCTGAGTGACCGCTTGTGGTTGCTCCGCAGCGGCAGGAGCTGCATTGCGAGCGGCTTCAGCACGAGCTGTCGCTTCTGCTTTCTTAGCCTCCATGGCTACAAAAGCGTCACGCTTACGTTCTGCATAACGCAAAACTTCTAGCTGCATCTCCATTGGCATTTCTTTCAATACCGATTTGAGCTCTTTTTTTACTTTTGGCGTTTCTGCCGTTTGGGCAAAAAGCGACTGGCTACCTAGCATGATGAGCATGCTAAATGCTATAAGGACGATAGACGAAAGTTTCTTCATGATTATATATTAAACTTTATAACGCAAAAAAACGAAAAAATGAGGTTTATGCGAATTTCATTGCCTCAAATCTCTAACGTTTTCTTTACTTAATTAGCATTCTGTGTCATTTCTTTTTTTATACCCGTATAATCGGATCTATGCATACAATCAGAATCAAACATATGGTATGCCGGCATTGCGCCCGCGTGGTGAAGGAAGAACTCGCTCAAATTCCTGATCTCATACTGAAAGAAGTGCACCTCGGTTTAGTGGAATTTGAAAAAGCGCCTACAGATAGTCAGATGAAAATGATCCGTCAGAGCTTAGAAGCCAATGGTTTTGAGTTGATCGACGATCAAAAATCTGAACTCATCGAACAAGTAAAAACCCTCCTGATCGGCGATATTCATCATCAGAAGGCCCAAAAACCAGCGGCAGAAACCTATTCTGACTTTCTTAGCCGCAAGATTGGCTATGAATATTCTTATCTAAATGAATTGTTTTCCAGTACCGAAGGTAAGACCATCGGCCAATATATTATCCTCCAAAAAATAGAGCGAGTCAAGGAACTCTTGATCTACGATGAAAAAAACTTAGCCGAAATCGCTTTCTCATTGGAATATAGCAGTGCTCAATATCTCTCCTCGCAATTCAAAAAATTTACGGGTATGACACCCACACAATTTCGCAAAATTGGCATGAAGGATCGTAAGAGTCTCGATAAAGTATAGCCCAAAACCAAAAATCATACATTCATTCCGAAATATTATACGTCACTGATCCATGCCTCCTAGTATATTTGTATTCCTAAACATAATACTATGTCGCAAACGGCTATCAAACATATAGAACTCAATGTCAAAGGCATGACATGCACCAATTGTGCCCTTGGTATTGAACGTTATCTCAAGAAAGAAGGGCTTGAGGGTGTAAACGTGGATTTTGGCAATGAAGAGGTGACCTTTGACCTCGTCCTACCCGAAAAACTTCCCACCTTCATCAAAGGAATCGAAAAACTAGGATTCGAAGTGGTAAAAGATGACGCCGCACCTTCAGGTATGAGTACCATCGAGAAGTATTTTTATTTCAGTCTTCCATTTACCCTCCTGCTGATCCTGCATATGTTCTTGCCTCATGGCTTTTTACATGAGCCTTGGGTACAATTTGGTCTTGCCTTGCCGGTTTATTTACTAGGGATGTATCACTTTGGGCGTTCAGCTTGGTACTCGCTTCGTTCTGGCGTTCCCAATATGGATGTATTGATTGCTATCGGTATTACGGCCGCATTTGGCTATAGTCTTTATGGTACGCTTACCCATGCAGGGCCTGATTTTTTGTTTTATGAAACAGCTGCCAGTATCGTCTCTTTAGTGCTGCTAGGCAATCTTTTGGAGCATAAATCAGTGCAGCGTACTACTTCTGCGATCAAGGATTTGAGTCAATTGCAGCCTAGTTTGGCTACTCGTTTGGTTCATGACCCTGACGGGGAACGCTTGGAAAAAGTGGCTAGCAAAGAAATTCTGATTGGCGATCAGCTCATCGTCAATGAAGGGGATCAAATCGCCGTAGATGGCTTATTGCTCGAAGGAGAAGTAGAAGTAGATGAGTCTATGATTAGTGGCGAAAGTTTACCTGTCGCCAAAAGAGTAGGGGATAAGTTGATTGGAGGCACACTCCTCGTGGCTGGTAATCTCAGCATGAAGGCCACCGCTATCGGAAAAGGCACTACCTTGTCTCGCATCATTGATCTGGTCAAAAAAGCACAGGCAGACAAACCTGAGATCCAACAATTAGCCGATAAAATCAGTGCGATATTTGTGCCTGCAGTATTGATCGTTTCGGCTCTGACTTTCATGCTTTCTTATTTTGCCTTTGATGTCAGTTTGCAAGCTTCCATCATTCATAGTGTGGCAGTCCTCGTGATTGCATGCCCTTGTGCGATGGGATTGGCTACTCCGACGGCGGTCATCGTTGGTATCGGGAGAGCTTCCAAACAAGGGATTTTGATCAAAGGCGGCAGGACGCTTGAAGCCTTTGGAAAGATTGAGCGTATGGTGTTTGATAAGACCGGTACGCTGACCACGGGCGCTTTTAGTATTGCGGATTTTTATAGTGAGGCCGGCCTTGCCGAACGCTCTAAATCAATCATCCTAGCGATGGAGCAACGTTCCTCGCACCCAATTGCGCGTTCCTTGACAAGGGAATTACAAGATCATGCTCCGGCCAAACTACTTGATATCACTGAGCTCAAAGGCAAAGGTCTCGAAGCAAAAGACGCAGCAGGGAATCTTTTTCAGTTAGGGAGTTATCATTGGTTGGGCACCGATCAGATTGAGTCCGGCCATGATATGTATCTCTTCGAAAATGGAGAACTCTTAGCTTGGCTAGATATTGAAGACGAAATTCGACCAGAAGCTTCAGCTTTGATCGCCTTTCTCAAAACCGAAGGCATTGAGAGTGTATTACTTAGTGGTGACCGTGATGCTAAATGTCAAACCTTAGCCGCTAAGTTGGGTATTGATGAGGTTTATTCAGAGCAATTGCCTGATCAAAAACTAGCTTTGATTGAAACATTCGCAGCGGAGAAGTCCACCGCAATGATTGGTGATGGCATCAATGATGCACCTGCTTTAGCTCGCGCGAATGTGGGCATCTCTCTTGGCAACGCCACCGAAGTTGCTATTCAATCAGCGGAAGTGATATTGCTCAACGAAAATCTCGCGCTAATCCCCGAACTTTTCAAAATCAGTAAGCATACGGTCCTGACCATCAAGCAAAACTTATTCTGGGCCTTTTTCTATAATGTCTTAGCGATACCGATGGCAGCATTTGGCTTATTGACACCAATAATTGGCGCCGCAACGATGGCCTTGTCCGATGTAGTGGTGATCGGTAATTCCTTAAGACTCAAACGTAAATCAATCGCATGAAATATCAATTCAAAACCAATATCAATTGTGGTGGCTGTATCGCCAAAGTTCAGCCGTTCCTCGATGGAGAGGCTAATATCCAAAACTGGGAAGTCGATACCGCCAACACAGACAAAATCTTGACGGTAGAAACGGAGAACTGGAATGAGACTCAAATAAAGACGCTCGTAGAATCAGCCGGATTCAAAGCTGAAGCCAAGAAAAAAGGCTTATTGGGGAAGATTTTTGGCTAGGATAATTGTAGCCGAAGCGACTATGTCGTCTCAGCGTTCCGCACAGCGACGAGAAATGCTATCAAGATCTTTCGGCAAGCGCAAGAAGACACTTTGGGCCGTGAAGCGAAATTGTCCACGGGATGCCGAGGTACTCGAAGCATCGAAGCGACTATGTCGTCTCAGCGTTCCGCACAGCGACGAGAAATGCTATCAAGATCTTTGGGCAAGCGCAAGAAGACACTTTGGGCCGTGAAGCGAAATTGTCCACGGGATGCCGAGGTACTCGAAGCATCGAAGCCGTTATGTCATTAGAACGTTCCGCGTAGCGGAGAGAATGCCTATCCTGATATTGGAGAATTATTATCCTAACTCAAATAGGCCAATATCTCCTCGGTCTGATCGGTATTGAACCACTTTATTTCTTTATCACGCCTAAACCAAGTCATCTGTCGCTTGGCGTAACGTCGCGAATTACGCTTGATAAGACGTTTGGCTTCGCCTACACTATGAATGTTATGTAGGTATTGGACGACCTCTCGGTAGCCAATAGATTGCAAAGAATTTGCTTCTGGGGCTAATCCTGTATCAAGTAAGGCTTGAACTTCTTGGATCAAACCATCATCAAACATCTCTTCCACTCTTTGGTTGATTCGTTCAAATAGCGGCGCACGTTCTGCTTGTAATCCAATTTTTATCAGCTGGTAATCTCTTTTCTTCTCACTACTATTTTTGCGAAAAACGGAGATAGGCGTTCCGCTACTGCGGTACACCTCAAGCGCCCGAAGAATCCTGACTGGATTTTGCTGATCTACTTTTTCGAATGTCTCTGGATCAACCCTTGCTAATTCTTCCAATAGCTTTTCTAAGCCATCTTGTTCCCATTCGGCCCGCAGAGTATTGCGTACTTCAACAGGGACTTTCGGCATCTCATCTATCCCATTCCAGAGAGAATTGATGTATAGAGTGGAGCCTCCCACAGTGATGAGCGTCGAATGCTGTTCGAAAATCTGAGCAATAAGTTGATCCGCTTCCTTCTCGAAGCGCCCAGCATTGTAGTCTTGGTCGGGAGATAAGTAGTCAATAAAATGATGTTTTATTTGCTGTAGTTCGTCTCTACTTGGTTTTGCCGTTCCAATATTCATCCCTTGATAAATCTGTCGAGAGTCTGTTGAGAGGATCTCAGTACCAAAATTCCGGGCAAGTTTGAGAGATAAACCAGTTTTGCCGACTGCTGTCGGACCTACTATGGAAATTAATTGCTTCAAATTGGCATAAAGTTTGTGATACCGTAACTGTTCAAGATCTATTTGTAAGGGGTAAAATCAAATAGGTTTTTCCACCAGACACTCAAAAGGCATTCAACATTACCGAATGTTTTTGTTGTGGAAGGTAGATGAAAATCGGAAAAAGGTTCCTGCCATTGGTAGGAGCCTTTTTAGTTTTTCTGGCTTCGCCAAACGATAAATAAGGCTAGCGAGCATATCAGTGATCCTCCAAATTCTCTTGAAAGCTCTATATAAGGATATTGGTCCGTCATGGCATGCCATTCGATCATCTCCATAAAGCCTATTCCGTCTTGATTGGTCAAAAACGAAATGAATCCGGGAAGGTGTAATAGGCAGATGCCAGTCATTAGCGCTAGGACGGCCATGACGATTTTTTTATTGGTCTTACCTAAGAAGGAAAAGAAACAGACTTCGGCGACAACTAAATACAATATTACCCAAGCCATCCCATCGGGATCATTGAGTTGAAGGTAAGCCGAAGCGCCAAACATAAGGGCAAGACCAAGCTGTATCCATTTCATAGTAGTCCTTTTGTTTATTAAAATTCAACGCGATAACTCAGGAGAGGAATAATGCCCAACTGATATTTAGAGACTATCTCATCGAGTTGAAAATCGTAGTAGCGAAAAGCAATATTTTGAGTGTTGAGGAGATTTTGGATATCAATGCCAAAAGTACGAGTGAATTTTGCTTTGTGCCGCTTGAGCGTAAAACGAAAATCAACGCGAATATAATCATCTAATTGCTCCGCAAAACCATCGCTGCTGTCAAAAATAGTGCGTTGCTCCTGACGAGAGGCGACCAAATCAATTGGCATCGCGCGTAAACCACCCCGATAGATAGTGCGTAGGTTAAGTCCCAAGACACGTTGTTGACCTTTGCGGTTGAAGCCTTCTTTTTCCCATCCTCCCGTTCCGCTGAAAGCGAACCGACCATTGAAACGAGTCGGACGACTGATCATATCTCCGGCCAAATAAGTTGATTCATATAATGAGCCACTGAGGAGGAAATAATAATTGCGGTTGAGCAGTTTTTCCACGCTCATCTCTACTCCATAGTTGGTGCCTGTACCTAGGTTTTCGAGCTCTTGCTCAACGTAGCCTTCAAATAGGTTGAGCATTGAAATTGTGCTATTAGGATCATTGACAATTGGTACATCGAACAATGACTGATAATAGGGTTCAACTCGTACTGATAAATGTGGCGAAAATTGATATTGATAACTCAATACAAAGTGATGAGCACGAGTGAAACCGAGACCTGTATTTGGCGTTATCGGCACATCGACAGGGCCGGGAAAAGCGGCAAAATAAGTGCCTGGTAATTGGATTTGGCTGTGTAATCCATAGGCAAAACGGATGTTCTGACGAGGAGTCAGAGTCAAAGCGAGCGAAGCCCGAGGTTCTAAGGCTTTACTGTCATTGAGGAGATAATACATGCCATGCAAACCACCTTGGAAGGAAAATTTAGGATGGGGTGTCCATTTTAGATCCGCATAAGGTTGTAGGAGCCAGCTTGCGCCTTCGGCTAAGGCGAGTGTCTGGAAACGACCATTGGTTCCCGGAGGGCGAAAGATACTACTGAGTTGATAACCTATGCGATTGAGGTAGATGCCCGTTTTGAGACTGAGTTGAGGGCTGAATTTGTGTGATATATTGGAGGTGATGGATAATTTGTTTTGTACCAATTGATCATCCTCCGATAAGATGCCTTCATAAGTGTCGTCTAAAAAACTGGTCGTCCGACCACTCTTTTGGGCAGAAATCGCAGCAACGGTTTTCCACACAGTCCGTTCGCCTAATAAGAGTTTATGCGTTCCGCCGAGGGCGCCCATATTGGAGAGAAAAGCGATATCAAAGCGATCTTTTTGCTCTTCGATGAGACTATCAGTGCGGGCTCCTAAAAAATCATTGCTACTCAAGCCTCCCATAGCAAAAATACTAAAGGTGCCTGCCTTCTTGGTGGGAAAATTGAGATTAAGGGCGAGGTCCTGATAGTTGATCGATTCATCTCCTACTGGTACGCCAATCAGATCGAGTAAACCCACCGTCGAATATCGATAGTTGATCAAGAAAGAGCTCCCTGTCTTACGATTGAGTGGACCTTCAGCTGATAGATCAATACCAATCAGTCCCGCTTGGCCAGTAAATTCAAATTTTTCATTATTCCCTTTACGCAGATTAACATCAAAAACCCCTGAAAGTGCATTGCCATACTCCGGATTAAAAGCGCCCGTACTAAAACTTGAGTTTGCTAGTAATTGAGTACTTAGAATGATGGTGCCACCACCACTTTGGGTGAGACGATCACTAAATGTACCGGCATTGGTTAAGTGGTTAGGGTTGACGATATCAACGCCTTCGAGACGCCAAGAAAGGCCATTAGGAGAGTTGCCACGGACGACTAAGTGATTGGCTTGGTCGTTGGATTGGACCACCCCTGGAAAAGAAGCTACCATCCGAGCTGGATCAAAATAGGCCGCTGCAAATCGCTTACTCTCCTCAACTGTAAAAACTCTCGTACTTACGCGTTTGAGATTTCGATCCGTTGCTGCCGAAATCTGTACTTCCTGATTATAAAATACTAGCTCTTCTAAGGTGATTTCTAGAACCGTTTCCTTTCCTGCATTGACCACTAAGTCTGGGATCACATAAGTTTGAAAGCCTTCTTTATCTACTTCTAAACTATGGCGCCCTGCTAGTACCGCTTCAAATCGGAATGCCCCATTTTCATCCGCTACCACTTCTAATTCCAAGGCTTTAATGCTAATCTTTGCCCCTGAAATAGGATGACTATTATCTCGGTCAACCACATTACCCCTGATCACGGAACTAACCTCTTGAGCATGAGAAATTAGGGGAAGACAAAAAAGAAGGAGGTAGGAAAAAAGTTTCAATGTAGCCTGCTGCATTATGAGAAATTATTTAGGCAAAGATACAAAAGCTCAACTCAAGGAATGAAACCACTTTTGTCATTTTGGTAAGCTTTGTATTTGGATAAGCCCCCTACTTCAAGTTAAATTCTGTACCTATTTCGCTTATCTATGTTTAGAATCATTTTCCTCAGTTTATTGGGTTTGGCCTGTGCTACTAGCCCTCCGTCCGAATCTAAGTCAGCTTATCCAACTGAAATGCCGGCGCAGCCCAATATCCTTTGGATTGTGGCCGAAGATTTAAGTCCTGTGATCCCTTCATTTGGGGATTCAACGGTCACTACTCCCAATATCAGTCGATTGGTAGCTGAAGGAGTATTATATACCAATGTGTATTCTCCTTCTGGCGTTTGTGCGCCTAGTCGGGCTGCAATATCTACCGGCATGTATCCGAGTAGTATTGGCGCCAATCATATGCGTACAGGGCCTTGGTATGTGGATTTGCCTCCGAGCATCTTCGAGCAACATATGACTAGAGCTGCGAAATTTATGCCCGAGGGATTATATCCTTACGAAGCCGTTCCTCCCCTTGAGGTCAAAATGCATGGAGAAGTGATGCGTCGTTTAGGTTACTATTGTACCAATAACGCTAAAGAAGATTATCAATTTCGTAAGACCTTGACGGCTTGGGATGATTGTAGTCGTACCGCTCATTGGCGCAATCGTCCGGAGGGCAAACCCTTCTTCTCGATCTTCAATATTGAAGTTACGCATGAGTCCCGCATTTGGAGCAAGGCAGAGGATTCTCTATGGGTGGATGAAAATTTAGAGGTGCCAGTGCCTCCCTATTTGCCTGATAATGAGATTGGTAAAAATGATGTGCGTCGAATGTACAGTAATATCAAAGAGATGGATCATAGGGTAGGGGAGCTCATCGCTGAACTAGAAGCAGATGGCCTACTCGAAAATACGATCATCTTTTGGTATACCGATCATGGCGGGCCTTTGCCACGGCAAAAACGATTGCTATATGACTCCGGAATGCGTTTGCCGATGGCGATCCGTTTTCCTAATAAAGCTTATGCCGGTACCACTGATGATCGCTTGATTAGTTTTATCGATTTCATGCCTACGATCATGTCTTTGGCTGGTCAGCCAACGCCAGATTATATGCAAGGTCAGGCTTTTTTGGGAGCCAATAATGCCGCAGAACGTTCATATATCCATGGTGCGGCTGATCGGTTTGATGAAACTTATGATGGGATGCGGGCCGTTCGCGATCAGCGATACAAATATATCCGACACCTCGATACGAGTCGTACTTATTATCTCCCTCTTAACTATCGCGAGCAAATGCCGATCATGCAGGAACTACTGCGGATGAGAGACGCAGGGGAACTTAATCCGATTCAAGCACTGTGGTTTCGAACTACACGCCCTGCCGAAGAACTCTTTGACTGTCAGGAAGATCCGCACGAAGTCAATAATCTAGCGGATGACCCAGCATATACTGAAAAACTAGTAGAACTTAGAACCGAATGTGATCGTTGGTTAGCCGAGATTGAGGATGTGGGCTTGATACCAGAGGTCGAATTGATTGCGCGTTTTCAGCCAGAAGGCAAAGCGTTCCGCACGGCGGCAACCGATGTCAAAAATGCGGAAGGCAAACTCAGACTCAGTAGTAAAACTCCCGGCGCTAGTATTGCTTATCAATTTGTACATCCCGATTCAAATCTAGGAGCTAGTTGGCAGGTCTATATGGAACCGATTTCGCCTGTGGAGGGGATGGAAGTAGCAACTGTAGCGCACCGGATTGGATATGGACGTAGTGATACCTTAAGGTTGCGATGAATAAAATAGGACTGATTGGCTGCTTGATAGTATTATTTTGGGGCTTTCAAGGAGCCCAGATTTCTCCTCGTCACCGCTCTGCGGAACGCTTGGACCCTTCTGCTTTGCAGGAGGATTTTACAATCTTTAGGCAAAGTCTGAAACAGTACCATCCTGGCTTATACACCTATGCTTCAAAATCTCAAATAGATAGTGCTTTTGCCGCTATTGAGGCGAAGTTGGATCAACCGATGAGTGAACTGGGCTTTTATCAATTGCTTTCGCCTCTCAAGTCTTTGATCAAAGATGGGCATACCTATTTCTATCCCAGTAGTGAAAGGAAACAAGAAGTTCTGGGCTCTGGATCATTGCCTTTTCAAGCTTATTGGGATGGGCAATCTCTCTGGGCGAGGCATATTTATTATACGGATATAGCCTTAAGCGCTGGAGATGAAATCCTCTCAATCAATGGCCTTGAGGCAAAAGAGATTGCAAGGCATCTGATGTCCAATATTATTCGAGATGGCAAAAATGTAAGCTACCCGCGATGGATCATGAACCATTGGTTTGGGCAAATTTATCGATATCACTATGAAACTTCTGAGCAATGGGAGTTGGAAATATTGGATACTGCGGGGAATAGACGAAAGTTAAGATTTGAAAACCAGCCTAGTGGTGGCGTTCCCGAGGAGGGAGAAAAGCCCAAAGGAATCGAATTGAGATATGAAGGAGAGGTAGGGCTGCTTAAAGTGCCTAGTTTTAACAATGTGATCCTTCGAACCCGCTATCAACAACGATTTCGACCCGAGATCAAGGCCGCTTTTGAAACACTCCAGCAAAATCAAACCAAGAGCTTGATTTTAGATTTGCGCGACAATCAGGGAGGAACAATTGACTATGGGCGATATTTATTGTCTTACCTCCTTGAGGAACGCTTTGCGCTGGTACAGGCACTCAAAAAAGTGTCTGAGCCTCTAGAAGAGCAGAATGAAAAGCGTTTGACAGACAAAAGTTTTGCCAAGCTTGGATGGACCGAGCCAAAGAAGCATCATTTTAGAGGGAAATTGATCGTTTTGATGAATGGAGGCAGTTTTTCTTGTACAGGCGCGGTTTTAGCCCAGCTGAAGGCCGCTGACAGAGCCGAATTTGTTGGCGAAGCAGCCGCTGGAAACAATAGCGTTTTTTGCGGAGTCGGGCCGACGGAAATTTTACCAAACTCTAAGATTACGCTAGCTGTACCGAGAGTCCAGTTTTATGTAGTTGATAGGAGCCAAAATGTTGGACATGGAGTCCTTCCAGACCATTACCTCTTCCCTACAATCACTGATCTGATAGATGAGCGTGACGTAGAGCTTGAAAAAGCATTGAGCCTTTTTTGATGACAATACCTTGGATTGTGCCTGTGCCTAAGACATCGGCTGTTTTAGCAATTCTTTTGCCAGCGCTTCCACTGCTTCAATGATCACTTCGGGCGATTCTGCATTGAGGCAATGTCCTTTATTGGGCACATCAATACGCGTATTGTTCGGAATAAAACGAGCTAAATCATCTGTATGGAAGGGAGGGGTTGTTTTATCCTTATCGCCCACGATGATTTTGCAGGGGATCTTGATCTGATCTAACTGATCATAATAGTTTTCATCGCCAAAAGCAGCCAAAATTGGGATGAGCGGTTTATGATCTTGTTGATTGAAGATTTCGGGTATCATTCGGATAAGCTCAGGGTCTGGATTTGAACCCACGAGGGTTTTCCCAAAAGCATTACCAATGGCTTTGATCTTGATTAGCCTCTGGAGTATGCCTGATTTTATCAGAGGGATCTGAATACGATTTTGAAAATTTTTGCGATAAACATCGCCGGCAAAAGTTGCCATCAAGACTGCCGCTTTGACAACTGTATTTTGCAACTCTGGGAAAGCGAGTAAAAAACGCATCGTCAGAAACCCTCCCATGGAATGCCCCACAATGATGCAGGATTGCAATTCATATGCCTCTATAACGGCTGCGTAATCTTTCGCCATGGTCAATGAGGTAACCCCATCCTCTCCAATGGTGGATTGACCATGTCCACGTTGGTCAAAGGCAACTACTTGATAGCCTTTATTTACCAGCTGGGGCATGATGATATTCCATTCTTTCAAAGCAAAGCCATAGCCATGAGCCAATAAAACACTGACTGGGCCTTCGCCTGCTGAAAGAGTATAAATACGACAATTGTCTTTGGTCGTGATAGTACGACTTGTCCCTTCGGGATTCTTAGAGAGTTCGAATGGCTGATACATTGGGTAGTAGATTACTTTTTGGCAATTAGAATATACCCAAAAAGATCCACCCTTACCAGTAAAAGCTAAACCGAAGCGCAGGAAGCCCCAATGGAAGTTGGTAGCTTATGATATGTTGTTGACTTGTGTACTCGGTTGAAGCGATTGCCTCAGCAGAAGTCATGACAACAATACACCAACTCATTCCGACGGCTAATATTAAGAGGAGAATAAATCGAGAAATCTGCTTTTTCATGCTTATTCAGTTAATCCGACTCTGTGATATTTCACAGCATAGTCAGAAGCTGTTTTTCCACTACTTGATTCGATGTTTGGATCTGCGCCTTGAGCTATGAGAGTTTTAAAGATAGCCATTCTTTCATGTTTTATTGCATACATGAGGGGAGTTTTTTGATCGCCAATTTGATCCAAGTCTGCACCACCTTTGATACCTGCTTGAAACATAGCGACTGCGTCATATTTAATGCTCAGAATCATTAATGAGTAAGTAGATTCATTGATTTCGTAGCATGCATTGATGTCTCCATCCTCTCCCAAAAAGGCATTGAGCGCTTTTATATTATCCTTTTCAATAATTTTTCTGAGCTTCTTGGTGGCGTTCTGCGAAGCAAGAAGCAAAGGAGAGAGAAGCCAGAGTATGAGGATTAAATTTCTCATAATAGTTGAAATTAAGGCTTGATTAACGGATCGCTTTGCTAATGCCGTTTCCCTCACTTTTGACGATCAAGCTTTCGGGACCGCTGTAAAGGACTTGTGCACCTTCTCCAGTATTGGCTACCAACCGTTTTTCAACACTCAGTTTGGCCATGCCGTTGCTATTGGCCATTACCTCCGCATATTGAGATCGCAGCTCACTTGCGTCAATTTCACTTGAGTTATAAACCACAACGCTCAAGTCTTCGGTTTGCCCCTGCGCATAAATAGTCGAAGAACCATGAGCTCTCAGGATCAGCTCTTTTGTATTCGCAAAAAAACGTGCTTTCCCTGAATTTTGAGTTCTTACTTCCAATGAGGCCTGCTCGAAGGCACTATCACAAATTACCTCAGCACTATTGTCTGCATTAAAACCGATGATATGAGGAGCATAGACGGTCACTTCTATTAGGCTGGCGTTGCCGAACGATTCGTCTGTAGCAATATGAGCCCAATCTCCATTAGAGACGTCAAAACGTAGATGCTTATGCATATTTGAATCGGTCCTGACCTTTATTGCATACTGATCAGCAGCTTGGTAGTGAACGATCAATCGATCATGAGCCGTGAATCCGACAAAATTTTCCATAGGAATCGTTTTCTCGATTAGGATGCCGTTGCCATATTCTGGGACAACTTCGTGTAAGTCTAAACGAGTCAAGGTAATGAAGATAAGGCCAGTCAATACGATCAGAATTAGGCCTCCCCATAAGATTTTGATACTAGTTTTCATTGCTTGTCTGTTTTCCGTTGGATCGTTGTTGATAGTAATCTTGTAAGTCTTTAAAATTCATCCCGAGTACGTCCATTAAGTGAAATACTTCTGGGAGAAATTGATTGACGAAATCGTCTTTCTTGATCGAGCGGGTCTTGTCATAAGCGTCCTCAGCTACAAAATATCCGATACCACGTTGCATATAGATGATCCCTTGATCTTGGAGGTAGCTATAAGTTCTTGCGACTGTATTGGGATTGACTTCAATTGTAGCGGCCATTTCACGGACTGAGAGGATTTTTTCGCCTGCCTGCCATTCTTTGGTTAGGACATTCTCACAGATAAAATCTGCTATCTGGAGATAGATCCCTTTTTGTTTTCTAAACTCCATCTTATCGTTCTTTTTCTGTCAATCTCACATAACTCACTACCCAGAAGAAGGGCGCTAATGTCCACCAAAATGCCTGTTCCAATAGCGGTATCAAGGTAAATTGGATCGTACTTTCCCATTCGGTACTGTTTTTATACCTCCCTTGCAGGCTAAGGTCCCAGCCTTCAGTAAGCCCTATCAATAAGATGCGGATGTAGATGATTGCCACTACAAACAAGACCAGTCCGATGACTCCGATCGTAATTGGGGTCAGCAAAAAGGAAAATCTGCCTAAGAAGATTGAGCCAGCAATAAAGATCGACTGTAAGACGAGATAAAGTCTTAGTAAAAAAAGAGTGTCTTCGCCCATCCACTCAAAAGGAGTCATGGGTAATCCCCAAAAACTTTGGGCGATAGCGCTGAAAATGATCGTGATCAGCCCATAGAGTAGCCAAACATATAAAGCAAAAACTCCGCTAGTGAAGATAAAACGACTCAACCATTTTTCTAACTGAGAGGCAGGGGCAAGTAGGTAGCGCATGCCTTTTTCCTTATGGTTTAACTCATAAAAGGCGAAGCTGCTAAACACAAAGCCACCAATCAATAATATGAGCCCAAAGGATTCATTATGATGTATCCTCGGGGAACCACCTTCAGTAACAAAATCGTTCACTTGAGCGACATAGTCTAGGAACGTAAATCCAATGAATATGACACTCGCTAATAAGATGGGTTTGTAAAACTTTAGCAGGTCATTGCGCAAGACCAAGCCCAATCTTGGAAATGATAAGTGTAAATCTTTCATGATTGCGGTACGCTTTGGGTAAATAATCCTGTAATGTGTTCGGGAGAATTAATCACGGCATTGAACAATAGCTCGATGTCCACTATGGTCTCTTCATTATATTGATTTTCGCTCATCGCCATAAAACCACCCGCTACCCTTTCTGCATATAACACCCCTTCTGGCTCCTTGGCTTGTGGGTATAGTTCAAAACTCAGGCTTTGGGCAATCGATTGATGCGACTGATGCAACAATACTCTGCCTTGGTCTAGGATTACAATGGGGTCCATCAGATTGCTTAGGTCCCGCACTTGGTGAGTTGAAATCAGATAAATCTGATCTTCATCTAAAGATCCAGCCAAAAGCTTGCGAAACTGACTCTTGGAGGGAATGTCCAAGCCATTGGTGGGTTCATCAAAGATGAGCAGCTTACAATTTGTCGCCATCGCAAAGGAGAGGAGTGCTTTCTTCTTTTGGCCGTAGGAGAGTTGATCGAGGCGAGCCGAAGGTTCCAATTGGAAAATGTCCAAGCATTTAAAAAACTGAGCTTCACTAAAGCGCGGATAATAAGGAGCATTTCGCTTTAGAAAAGCTGCTATGGTAATTGAGGGTAAGGCAAATTCTTCCGGCATAAAAAATAATTCTCCTAAAAAAGCGGGATGTCTTTTGCTCGGATGGTAGTTCATGACGGATAGCTCGCCCTCTTTGACAAACAGTAAACCAGAGATAATCTTGAGCAAGGAGGTCTTTCCAGCGCCATTACGACCCAATAGGCCATATATGTTACCCGCTTCAAGTTCCAGATTCAAGCCCGAAAAGAGAGGCACTTTCTGACGCCGATAGGCAAATTGGAGATCTTTAATATGTATCATAGTGCTGATTGATATGTGTACTATTTAGTTAGCACACTATAACAGTACTCATGTTTTCTGTTATTTCCAAGCTTTCACGTTACTTTTTTTCCTTGCGGGAGTACTTTAGGCATTGCAATGAGACAAGTTTCCCCTTAGTTTTACGTTTAACTGATAAAAATTACCTCATGAAGCTTCGTACATATATTTTCATTTTTTCTATTCTCTGTTTTGGGAGCCTTGCTGCGCAGAACGCTCAACTCTCTCAGATTCAGATGGATGTGGCTTATCTTTCTGCTGACCTTTTGGAAGGACGCGAGACCGGCACTCCGGGCGAAATGCTCGCGGCTACCTATTTGGCTCAGCGATTTGAGGCCTTGGGCTTGAGTCCAAAGGGAACAGACGGCTACTTTCAAAGCTTTGCAGCCTCGGCCAGTAATAATCCACACGCCAAGCCAGGCAGCGGAGAAGCTCGGACGGGCCGCAATGTGGTAGCGTTCCGTGACAACGGTAAAGTAGAAACCATCGTCATTGGGGCTCATTTTGACCACCTAGGCTATGGAGATTTTGGTTCCCTTCATGCGGGTGAGCCTGCCATCCACAATGGTGCAGACGACAATGCCAGTGGAGTGGCTATGATCCTTCAACTCGCAGAATTAACCGCTAAGATTGAGACACCTGCTTATAACTTTCTCTTTATTGGTTTTTCTGGTGAAGAATTAGGTCTATTTGGTTCTAAGCATTTTGTCAAAGAACCCACCATTGAACTTGCCTCGATCAATTGTATGATCAATCTGGATATGGTAGGTCGACTCAACGAGGAAAAAGTCCTAGTGATCAATGGTGTAGGTACTTCCCCTGCGTGGAACGCTATGCTGGAGAAGATAGAGGTGCATGATATCAAAATCACCACCACTGAGTCTGGTATCGGCGCTTCAGACCATACTTCCTTTTACCTCAAAGACTTGCCAGCCGTTCACTTTTTTACTGGACAGCATAAGCAATATCATAAGCCTGAAGACGATAGCCATCTTGTCAATTATCAAGGCATGATAGAGGTTACTGACTATATCATGGCGCTGATCCAACAACTCAATGAAGTTTCTCCTATCGAGTTTTCTAAGACCAAAGATGAATCTGAACGTCAAGCCGCTCGTTTCAAAGTCAGCCTCGGAGTGATGCCCGATTATACTTACCAAGGCGAAGGTATGCGAGTAGATGCTGTACTAGATGGGAGAGCAGGCAAAGCAGCTGGTATGGAAGACGGTGATGTTGTGATCAAACTAGGTGATGTCAAAGTGACGGATATGTATTCGTATATGGAAGCGCTTAGTCAGTTTGAAGAAGGCCAGAAAGCCAAGCTCAAAGTCAAGCGTGGAGAAAAGGAAGTTAGTTTGAAAGTAACTTTCTAGTCAGACTCAGGATAAACCGTAAAATTGATCTTTGCCATCGCGCGATGAATCTTCGGTAAGGTATCAAAACCATACTGTTGATAGAGTCCGTGCGCGTCCTTGGTAAACAATAACCAACGTCTCAGGCCTTGCATTTGAGGGTGGTCAAGCATGCTTTGTACTAACCATTTGCCTAATCCTCGCCCTCGAAACTCAGCAGCAATAAACACATCGCACAAATAAGCGAAGGTGGTGTAATCTGTTATCAAACGCGCAAATCCGATCTGCTCCTCTCCATGATAAACCCCAAAACAAAGACAATGGGGGATATAAGCTCGAACGATCTCGAGGGAAATATTTTTCGACCAATATGACTCCTCACTAAGATATTGATGGATCTTGGCGATATCGAGTTTAGATTGATCCGTGGAGATCGTATAGTCTCCTTTCTCTACTTGATAGTGCATATGACCTAGTTTTGAGGAGCTAAGGCTGATAGTAAAGCTTGTTGAATTACCGCTAAATCCTGTGCTGAGGTACGCCAATTGGAGAATGCGGCTCTGATACATGATTTCCCTTGATAAGCTGATGGAGTGAGAAATACTTTCCCATCTAAGGTGAGGCGCTTGAGAAAGGCAGAAACTTCCTGCTCCTGCTTAAGCTTAAAACATACCACATTAAAGCGAACGGGGGCCAAGACTTCAAAAGCGGTTTGTTGATCTAGCCACTCTCCGAGGGAACGCGCCAGTCTAGCGTTGCGTTCTACGATTTCTCGATAACCCGCTTTGCCATAGGCTTTGAGGCTAAACCAAGTAGGCAATGCGCGAAATCTACGTGAGTTTTCGGGGGTGAGGTGTACAAAAGGAATTTGTTCAGCTTCCACTTCGAGGTAACGCGCACCACTATTTTGAAAAACCTCTTTTTGTAGTTGAGTATGTTTACTCAATTGTATCGCGGCATCATATGGAACATTGAGCATCTTGTGGAAGTCGATCGAGATGCTGTCAGCTGCATTCCAGCCTTGTACCAAATGCTCATAATCAGGACTACAAGCGGCAAACCCACCAAAAGCCGCATCAATATGTAACCAAAAAGGGTATTGCTCTTTTAGCTTTGCAATCGCGACAAAATCATCATAGTCCACCGTATTGACTGTGCCAGCATTGGCGACTACGATGCAAGCCTTGCCGTTTAGGTTTTTTAGCTGCTGTGCCAGAACGCTTATGTCTATCGCTTCACGATCAGGGAGACAAGGGATGCTCTGCAAGGCAGAACGCCCAATCCCCAGCATCGATAAGACTTTGAAAATACTACTATGTGCTTTCCCGCTAAATACGAGGGGGCGTTCGGCAAAGCCGTCCAAAGCAATATCTCTACCCGATTGCTGCCCCCACCACTGCCGCGCAATGGCCAAACCCACAAAACTCGACATGGTAGCACCGCTCACAAAGGTACCGCTAAACTCATCCGCCAAACCAAAAAGCTCTCGCAGCATATGGATGGCTTCATACTCCACTTCGTTGGCTGCGCTATCGCCTGCACTGGCTACATTTTGATCAAATACGCTCGTCAACCAATCTCCCATGAGGGCTGCGGGAGTGGTGCCGCCTGTTACATATCCCAGATATCGACTCCCAGAACTCCCCGAAAGCTGAGCTTGGTATTGTGTCTGAAAGCTGTGTAATGCTGCTCTTCCACCTCCGCCATGATTGGGTAATGGGGCAAAATGAGCTTGCTGATAATATAAACCTGCTGGGTGTTGATCTAATTCGGCCAAATAATTAAGTGCTGCGCTCAAGGTCTCTTTGAGTAAATCCTCCCAATGAGCTAAATCCCGCTTAAGTACCGTATCCATATCATTCGTTTTGACAAAGTTGAGCAATTAGTGATTGGAAAAACAGATGCAGTTTTGCAATATTGAATCATATCAGTTTGTAAATGAAAACACATCTCTACCAAAACCTCGCTCAGGAACTTGAGCAAAGCATCTTGAATGGCGTGATTCTGGTAGGCGAAAAATTGCCTTCTGTTAGGCTATTGAGCCGCGAAAAAGCTTTGAGTGCATCTACGGTATTTCAAGCCTATTATCACCTAGAAGCCAAAGGTTTGGTGGAAGCTAGAGACCGATCTGGCTATTATGTGGCTTATCGTTCCGCGCAGCGAAAGCCCTTAAAAAATAATACGAATATCGCCCCACCCGACATCCGACAACTGGATACGCGGACTATGATCAAACAATTGGAAGGAGTGAGAAGTCAGGCGGATATCCAAAAGTTGTCGATGGCTGTGCCTGACCCGACTTATTTGCCTGCTGCCCGATTGAGTAAATGTATGCAGGATGCTTTGCGTCAATATCGAGATGAAAGCCTTCAGTATGCGCCTCCCGCTGGTATTTTGGCCCTCCGCCGCTTGATTAGCGCCCAATTATTGTCTTGGTGGCCCAGTGGAAGACCGGAAGATGTATTGATCACTCAAGGGGCAATGGAAGGTTTGAGTTTATGTCTGCGTGCGCTCTGTAAGCGAGGAGAGGTGATTGCGATGGATGAGTTGAGTTATTTTGGCGTGCATCAATTAGTGGAGCAATTGGGGCTACAGGTGGTCCCAATCCCACAGGGAGGAGATGAGGGGTTGGATCTGGATTACTTAGATCAGGTACTGAAGCAATTCCCTATCAAAGCTTGCCTATTTGTACCCACCTTTCACAATCCTACTGGCAGTAGTCTAAGCGAAACAAAGAAACAGGCTTTGGTAGAACTGCTCTGCCAGCGACGCATCCCACTGATTGAAGATGATGTATATGGAGAGCTTTATTTTGGTAAAAAACGGCCTCTGCCTTGTAAGCACTATGATAAAGAGGGTTGGGTACTTTATTGCAGTTCCTTTTCCAAGACCTTAGCTCCGGGTTATAGAGTGGGATATTGTATGGGAGGACGTTTTCATGAAGAGCTGCTTTGGGAAAAAAGGATTCACTCACATTCGAGCAGTACGCTACCACAGCTTTGTCTCGCTAGGTTTTTGGAGATTGGTCGTTACCGGGCTCATTTAAATAAACTGAGAGCAAATCTCCATACTAATATGCTTAAATATGGGCAATTGTTTCTTGATGCCTTTCCGGAGCAAGTACGATTTTTAAGCCCTCAAGGTGGTATGGTTTATTGGATTCAAATGCCTGAAAAGCTTGATGCTCGGATACTCTTTGGGCAAGCTCAGGCGGAAGGGATTGTGATTAGTCCGGGACCGATATTTGCGAGTCGTCCCGGTTTTGAACACTGCTTTAGATTAAGTTTCAGTAGCCCAATAGATCCAACGATAGAAATAGCCATTGATAAATTAGGTCGGATGATCGCAAACTTATTGATCTGAGAATAAATCGTGTGATCCGGAATTTATTAGTGATGAAATCTTCGAAATTTGTATATTGTGTGTAAGACTAGTCGTGATTACACATGCACAGTATACTTAGCTGGTTATTAGGTGCTTGGGGCTTAGCTTCGACATTGGCTTTGATATGGTTGTTTCTAAAGTATAAAGCTGATCTTCGAAATGAAAAGTCGCTACAAAAGCATGTTTCCTTTTGGTATAGAAGTACCAAGGAGGTCGTCATGCTCTTTGCGGTCGAAGGAGAAAATCGTTTTCGTATCATTGCTGCCAACGGCGCTGCCGAACGCTTTGTCAAGAGGTTCGGTGATCCAGATTATAGTACAGAGATTGTCGGAAAAGAAGTGCGTGAAGTCTTCGAAAAACAGTTGGGCTTTTCTGCACCAGAAGCGGATTATAAGATTGCCCAATATCAAGCTTGTGTAACAAAAAAAGAGCCGCTAAGCTTTGAGGAACAGAGCCAAATTCGAGACTTTGGCGAATTGATCACCCAAACACGGGTCAATCCCATCCTAAGTGCCAAAGGGGAAGTAGTGCAACTGAGCTATACCGCTTTTGATATTAGTACGTTCCGCAAAGCGGCCCAAAAAAGTGAAGAGGCCAATCAACTTTTGATAGAAGCACAACAAATAGCTCAGATAGGGGTTTGGCACTGGAATGCTGAGATCAGTGTATTTGAGTGGTCGCCCAGCATGAAGACGATCTTTGGGCTGAATGTTGATGAAACGCTTAGTTTTGATCAATGGGTGAAGATGATCCATCCAGATGATGAGTCGAGGGTTCGCCAAGAAATAGAAACTGCATTTGCTGAGCTTAAATCATTCTCCTTAGAGCATAAAATTATCCGTAAAGATGGGCAAATACGCTACCTCAATACTTGGGGCGGATTACGTATCAGTGATAAAGGAGAAGTAAGGGAAGTATTTGGCCTTTGTAGAGATCGCACCGAAGAAAAAGAGGCTGAGGATCGACTATTGGCAGCTGTGATCAAAGCAGAGGATAATGCGCGTCAAACGATCGCTAGAGACCTACATGATGGCTTGGGCCAGAGTCTCACAACTGTATTGCTCAATCTCAATATCCTAAAACGTGAAGGAAAAACACTGAGCGAAATAGGCCAAAAGCGATTGACTATAGCCCAACAGTACTTGGATCAATCGATCGTTGAAACCCGAAAAATTGCTCATACTTTGATGCCACAAGTGGTCATTGAGTTTGGTTTTGAGTTGGCGATTCAAAACTTGCTTGAAGCTTTAGAAGGAGGCAAAATTGAGTTTTATTTCTTTCATCACCTCAATAGTGATGATCGATTACCTCCTAAATTAGCGGTAAGCCTGTATCGGATATGTCAGGAAGCCATTCAAAATATATTGAAACATGCTGATGCAACTGAAGTTAGTATTCAGCTTACTGAAGATCAGGACCTACTCCAATTGACGATAGAAGACAATGGAAAAGGAATGGATAAAGATGAATCATTGACAGGAGGATTGGGACTGCGCAATATCCGTACTCGGGTCCAAGCTTTGGGCGGCTTGCTGTTTATCGATTCTAAAATTGACGAAGGCAGCGTACTCACCATACAAATCCCGATGGATACCCAGACTTATGGAAGCGTGGAAAATACTCATAGTTGATGATCATAAGTTGATCAGAGAAGGCATTAATGCTTATCTCGAAACAGAATCGGATTTAGTTATCGTCGCGACTGCTGCTAACGGTCTAGAGGCTTTGGACTATTTGGCCGATAATCCTGTCGATCTGGTGATGCTCGATATCAATATGCCGCAAATGGGCGGACTCGAAGCGACTCGTAAAATCAAGGCCCAATATCCAGATTGCTTGGTATTGATCTTGACGATGCATGATGAAGCACAGCACATTAAGCAATTGATGAAGGTAGGGGCTAGTGGATATTTATTGAAAAATTGTGAGGAGTGGGAAGTAATCGAAGCGATTCATAAAGTATTGGCTGGAGAAGTATATTACAGCTCTGGAGCTGCTCGCTCAGTGATGAATAGTCTAAGTCGGATAAAAAAAAACAATGTCTCTCCCCAAAATGTGCGATTTACTCCCCGTGAACGAGAAGTCCTGAAACTGATTTTGGCAGATATGTCCAATCAAAAAATAGCCGAAAAGCTATCTATCAGCATCCGTACTGTTGAAGCACATAAACGTAATCTACAAGTAAAGACAGGAAGCAAAACTATCGCTGGCTTGATCAAATATGCTTATGAAAACGGCCTTGTTGATTGATTGCTAAGTCGTTATGTAGTATGAGTTTTAGGAAAAATGGTTCTCTGACAAATTCCGTGGTACGGAGCATTTTGATAAAATCTGATGCCTTCTAGGGTAAAAGTTTTTTACTTTTGTTGTATAACATCCCCCATCCAAGACGGCCCCTTCAAATGGGCCTGATGTAAAATTTGGAA
>JBGCFA010000412.1:0-12964 GCA_045106675.1 Bacteroidia bacterium | reverse complement strand
CGATATCGGCGTGGATATGATCAATACGGATGATTTGGAGGGTTTGCGGAGGTTTATGTTGCGATAGTAGAGATGAAAATGATCAAGAAACTCTTTCTGTCCATCGTTCTGCGGAGCAGTATCGAACTCTCCCAAGATCCTTCGACGAGGCTCAGGCTGACTGGGAAATTTAGATAAATAAGGTAAGGTTCTACGAAGGAAAAAAACTTAGAGACAGAGTAATAATCAATCTAGCTGATCATACTAATCGGCTCTCGTAATTGAGTGAGTAACTCCTGATACAGATTAAGCGCTCGATGCTTGCCCGCGTCAAATTGATAATCAATACAGTTTTGCAGATAGTGCCGTGCAAACTCAAGTGGGATATCAAAGGGCACAGCCCAACGATCTGCTGTATCTAGCCTTTGGCGAACGCCATAACGAAAAGCTTCGTTGAGCTTGCTCTTTTCTAATTGATTGAGCGTTCCTGGAAGGTAAACCCAAACTGCAAAAACAAAAGGCAAGCCTGTCATCTGCTTCCAAACGGCAGAAAGATCATATACGTAAGCAAAATTCTCACGGATACGAATCGCATGATCCCCGATCACCACTCCGCCCGTTCTGTCATCAATCTGATGAAAAAACTTCTCTTTGGCCTGAATCAATTTGAGCGGCTTTTCCCAGTAATGCTCTAATAATATTCGAGCTAATCCATTGGAAGTACGAGAATGCCGATCGAGAATTAGTGTATCTAGTTCCTCTATGGGACGTTGACTAAAGATAAAAACTGACTCTACCGCTCCATCCGCACCAATACAATAGTTAGGTAAAATTGCTGCCTCTGGAAATAAGTCCAATGCTCCGATAGGCATCAATGAAAGTTGACATTTGCCCTCGGCAAGATAAGTGGCACAATCAGCAGGGGGCATTAGGTGTAGGCGAGCTTCACTTTTATCAAACACCTTACCCAAGCCATCCATAAAAGGGCGAGTATTGATGTAGGAGACGAGGGCGATGTCTAACATTTTCTAAACAGTTAAGCGACTGAGATGTGAAGTGTCATTTAGGCTAAGCAATTCTCTGCGGCCATCTGGGTGCCATTCTACGACGGTAAGTCCTGTATTGTCATGCTTGAAGCGTTCCATTTCGCTTAACTCGACCTGTAGCAAATTGCAAAGGAGGATGCGAAGTTGGCGGCCATGTGAGCAAAGCAATAATTGTTCTCCTTGATGGCGTTGGGGAAGTTCACGCATGAAGGGTTCTGCTCTTTGCCAAGCTTCATGAAGGGTTTCGCCTTGTTCTACTGTAGCATGCACATCTCCGTTCATCCAGCGTTGGAGGATTTGTTGGAAATTTGCAGCTTCGGCTGGAGTAGGTTTTTTGCCTTCATGCACTCCCCAACCAAACTCTTTTAAACCCGCCTCTTGGGTGAATTCATAACCAGATCGTTGTTGCCAAGGGGCAAGGGTTTGATGCGTTCGCTTAAGCGTACTAGCATAAACAGCGTCAAACTTGAGATGCTTATATGTTTCATAAAAGGCTTCTGCCTGCGCTTGGCCAGTAGGGTTGAGATCAGAGTCGACCCCACTTCCCTGGACGATTTGCTGAACATTGTAGTCTGTTTGCCCGTGGCGAACGAAATATAGTTTCATCATAGATTAAGCAGAAACTTTGTCGTCTTCTGGAGTAAATTCTTCAACGGAATAGTCGTGTACGACATTGTAAAGCGTATCACGCTCAATGGCTTGAAAACCAGCTGTGGCAATCAAATCAATCAATTGTGGAGTGTTCAGAGATGGATTTTGATCTTCGGCACCTGCCATTGCATATATCTTCGTGGTATCGTCTATCGTACCATCCACATCATCGACACCAAAGGAAAGCGACAATTGAGCGGTCTTTTGTCCAATCATGGGCCAGTAAGCCTTGATGTGATCAAAATTGTCGAGGAATATTCGTCCGATGGCATAGTTGCGGAGATCCTCTATGACTGAGACTTCTTTGAGATGAGACATCTCATTGTCTTTATTACGGAACTTGAGTGGGATAAAGGTCTGGAAGCCTTCCGTGCGGTCTTGCAGTTCACGAAGACGTTTCATATGATCGACCCGATGCCAATGTTTCTCTATATGACCATAAAGCATGGTCGCGTTGGTGCGAAGCCCTAGATTGTGGGCCGTCTCATGTAGGGTCAACCATTCCTCTTCGTTGCACTTACCTGCCGCGATTTGCTGGCGTATCTCAGGATGAAAAATCTCCGCGCCTCCTCCTGGAATAGAATTTAGACCCGCATCAATTAGCTGCTGTAAGCCAGTTTTGTAATCGACTTTAGCGATTTTGAAGATGTAGTGATACTCTACTGGAGTTAATGCTTTGATATGTAGATCGGGGCGATGTGCTTTGATCGCTTTGAAATAGTCGGTGTAGAACTGAAGATTGTATTGCGGCAATACACCTCCCACGATGTGTGCCTCTGTGACGGGCTTACCATCATAGGCTTTTATCTGATCCAGCATTTCGTCCATTGTGAACTCCCAGCCATCTTCTCTTTTGCGAATTTTGCGTGAGTAAGAGCAAAATTTACAATCGTAGATGCAGACATTGGTTGGCTCTACGTGAAAATTGCGGTTGAAATAAGTATGACGGCCGTGGCGCTTAGTCCTTATATGATGGGCCAAAACACCTAAATAGGGGAGGCCCGGCTTTTCGTATAGATACAAGCCATCCTCTTCGGTAAGACGTTCTTCGTTTAGAACTTTTTCAGCTAAACGCTTTTCGTCTCCTTTGAACCAGTGGCTCGATAGGGCTTGTATCAGGGAAGTATCTTCAGTCATCGGTTTTCAATTTATAGAAATAATTGAAAGTTCTATAAGAATTACGAATGAAAGCCCATATTGTTTATACATTCAAGAGATTTAAATGATAAAAGGGGCTCAAATTGCCGCGGCAAAGTTCCCGCTTTCCCGATTAATTAGCAAAGACCATAGACGCAAGAATTTAGCGGAAGATATTTTTATGATTTGGCTACTATTTTATTGAAAATATTTCAGGCCATTTTGTGGCGAGCAGCTGCTTGAAATAGAGATAGGATGAAAAAGGGCTAATTTTACCTCAATTTCGACGGTTTTTCTGACTTATAGATGTAATGTTTGGCACAGACCGGGATTGGCAAATGTCCTCGCTACCTGTATTTTGCGTCCAGAACGAATAAATATTTATGGCGAAACAGACTTTCTAATTAATTGTACACAGATCCTTTTACCTGAAAAAAAATGTATGATTGCTAAGGTCGCAAAACAACAGACTGTTCGCGTATTAATCCTTGCTCATAGACCTGTAATTACCGAAGAATTAATCTCTTGGCTGCCTCAAAATACGGAGCTTAAGATCGTATGTGAAAAATATCAGTTCATCAGCGAGTTGCTTTACAATGGACCAGAACTGATCATCGTAGATGGACATACTCCTTGTTTGAATGGAGTAGAAGCCCTTTTCTTGGCTCGAAAAGCTTTCCCTGACATCCCCTTTGTGATGTTATATGAGCCCAATGATCCTTTTTTCGCTGCCGAAGCTTTAATAGAAGGAGCTAGTAGCTGTATTGCAATGAATGAATTCTCTAAGCTTGAAAATGTAATGAAAGAAGCACAAGAACAACATCCCGAACACAAACTACATATCGCAAGTCGGCGGATCGTACAGCAAATCAAAGACAATATTGCTGGCCTTGATCAGATCCGTGATTACCTCGGAGAAGTAGATGGTAATCATAATGATCTTTATTCGACTAGCATTAAAGCTGAGATCAATGACTCCATTGATTATTTGGAGCAATTAGAAAATAAAATGAAAACTAAAGCAGCATAAAGCTTTAGGAATACTGTGAAGCTTGGACGCTCCTCTTTAAGGGGCGTCCTTTTTTTTGTGCCCTATGGGAACGCTTTTTCTTATTAAACCGGAGGAATCTGTATATTTCTAATGCAAATTTTTATCCCTGCTCTACTACAAAACTACTCTTCTATGAAATCATTTATTTGGCTAGGTATACTAGCCATCTTTGCATTAGGGGCTTGTAAAAGCGCTGATTCCTCTCCACCTCCTCCGCCGCCACCCCCAAAAGTCTTAACTAGCCTCGACGCTAATGCGCTTGGCCTTGCAGATTTGACCGCGTTTAATTCTCCTACTATTAATTGGCAAGTAGTTGGTGCCGCTAGTGCTCCTTGGGACCAAAAGGTAGAAGCGTTCAACACCGTTGAAGGAACAGGCATACTGGTCAATCATCCTACCGAAGAAGCGGGTGGAGCCTTGCGTACGCAAATGGAGCATGGCGATATCGAGTTATCTTTTGACTTCATGATGCCCAAAGGCTCCAATTCGGGTGTTTATCTGCAAGGCCGTTATGAAATACAACTCCTAGATAGCTGGGGTAAGACTGAAGTGAGCTACGGTGATTGTGGTGGCATATATGAAAGATGGGATGATACTAAACCCGAAGGCGAGAAGGGTTTTGAAGGTACTGCGCCGTCAATAAATGCTTCTCGGGCTCCAGGGCTGTGGCAAAATATGAAGATCCGTTTTCAAGCACCACGTTTCGATAGTCAAGGCAAGAAAATCCAAAATGCAATCGTGCTTTCGGTGATACACAATGGTAAACAAATCCATCGTGATGTCGAATTAAGTGGACCTACTCGGGGACTCTTTTTCGATCAAGAAGCCGCTATGGGACCGATTATCATCCAAGGAGATCATGGTCCAGTGGCATTCCGAAATATTGAATACAAATTATATGGTTTACAGCGAGCTCGTTTTGAAGGACTTAAGTATGCTTATTACGAAATAGAATCAGACAAAGGCTCTGAAGACTATTTGGCTGATTTTGATCTCAGCAAACTGACAGCAGCTGTGGAAGGTCCAATTGATAGCATTTCACGACATCAGGCAGCGAGAAGAGATGATCACATATTGCATTATACGGGAAAATTAAGCGTTCCCGAGCAGGGTAAATACCTCTTTAAAGCTCAAGTTGGAGGAGGCTACTCGCTCAAGATAGACGGAGAAGAGGTTTTGTTAGCCGATGGCGAACGCTCCTATAATGACCCTGCGACTTATGGTGTCAAAACCCTCACGGCTGGTCCACATGAGTTTAGTTTGACTTATCTCCAAAACCATCGTTTTTGGCGCAATGGTTTAGGACTGTGGATGGAAGGCCCTGGAATTGATTTTCAACCATTGCATGCTGAGGGATCTGTACCTCCTTATCGTGCTCCTTCTCCACTTTGGATTGAAACTACTGAAAGGCCCAAATTGATACGGGGCTTTATGATGTTTGGTGATCAAAAATTGACTCATACTGCTGCCATTGGCAGTCCGGAAGGGGTGCACTTTAGTTATGATTTGAATCAAGCCAAATTGCTGCATGCGTGGCGAGGTCCCTTTCTTGATGTTTCTCCTATGTGGGAGGGCAGGGGAGAGAGCCAGCTTTCTGTGCCAGGTGGTGCTACTGTGACTTTGAGTGGGAAAGCTAGTTTTGTAATGGGAAAAGGTAGCCCCAAAACTTGGCCTGATTCACTAGGTCAAGACTTCAAGTATTTGGGTTATGACTTGGACAGAACTGGGATGCCGAGCTTTCGATATGGTGTTGCAGGAGGTGAAATCACTGATATGTACACTATCGATCAAAATAAGCTCGTCCGTGAAATTTCAAGTGCAGGCCTTAACAAATCTGTAATAGCTTTATTGATGGAGGCTGATGAGATAGAGGATATGGGAGCCGGAATGTTTGCTTTGGACAAACGATCCTATTACCTCAAAGTGATTGCGGGAGACGTGAAATTAGAAGAGTCTGCCAATCGCTTGGTCCATAACCTTAGTTCTCCCGTCAAATACGAATTGATCTGGTAATCAGAATATCATGCAAGCTTTAAAATATATTATTCTCAGTTTAGTCCTATTGCCTAACTCTGCTTGGGCGCAAATGGACGCCTTTTATCGGATTGAAAACCTGCCTATTCCTGATGACGCCTACCTCGAAGTAGGTGGCATGGCGCTGGATGAGGATGGAGCGCTATATGTGTGCTCTCGTAGAGGAGAAGTCTGGAAAGCCGAAAATCCTTATGGCAAAAATGCTGCTGAAGCCAATTTTCAGCTCTTTGGAGAAGGCTTACACGAACCATTAGGGTTGGCTGTCAAAGACGGATCTGTGTATATCACGCAGCGAGGTGAATTGACCAAGCTTACGGATCGCGATGGTGATGGTAGAGCGGATCGATATGAGTCGGTATGTTCTTGGCCCCTTTCAGGGAACTATCATGACTATTCCTACGGTCCAGAGTTTTTGCCCAACGGCAATATGCTTTTGACCTTCAATCTGTCTTGGATTGGTCGCGGAGCCAGTTTGGTCAAGTGGCGTGGTTGGATGGTCGAAGTTACCCCAGAAGGAGAAATGAAGCCTTATGCTACGGGTATGCGTTCCCCAGCGGGATATGGTGCAAATGATGCTGGTGAGATCTTTTATGCTGATAATCAGGGCGACTGGGTGGGCTCAGGTCGGGTAACGCATGTGGAGAAGGGCGACTTTGTCGGACACCCTGATGGTTTGAAATGGGCTAAAGAGCCAGGTTCTCCGATCAGTCTTAGTCCCGAAATGTTTCACGACTCTTTGGGTTCACTCTATGAAGCTGCTGAAAAAATAGAAGGCTTAAAATCGCCAGCAGTATGGTTTCCCCATGGTCAAATGGGGATTTCTACTTCGGACGTCCTCTATGACAATACTGATGGCAAGTTTGGTCCTTTTGATGGGCAATACTTTGTCGGAGACCAGGGTCAAAGTCGCATCATGCGTATGCAGTTAGAAAAAGTCAATGGCGTCTATCAAGGAGCATGTTTCCCTTTTGTCGAAGGCTTTGACTCGGGCGTTTTGCGGATGTTTTATGATGACAATGGGCAAATGTTTGTCGGAGGTACTAATCGTGGTTGGGCTTCGACTGGACGCAAACCTTTTATGATCCAGCGTTTAGTTTGGACGGGCAAGACGCCCTTTGAAATCAAGGAAATGAAAGCCGAAAGGGATGGTTTTACACTCACCTTCACCCAGGCCGTTGACCGAAGGTCTGCTAGTAATCCTGAATCATATAAGATGCAAGGTTTTACTTTCAAGTACCATCACAATTATGGTAGTCCGCTAGAGAATCTGGAGCCGTGCACTATCAATGCGATTGATGTTGCTGCGGATGGGATGTCAGTGCGGCTGACAATAGATGGTTTGCGTCTCGGTTATGTGCATGAAATCGTTGCTGAAGGGCTCAAAAGCAAAGCGGGTCGCTCTCTAGTCAATAATACAGGCTATTATACTCTTAATCAGATACCGGGTGGAGGCGTTCCGATGCAATCGAAATCCACAGACGGCCAAAATACGGACGCAAGCAAAATTAGCAAAAATCAAACGACTATGCCTGCTTCATGGACGGATGGCCCTGATCAAAGCTTGGAAATTGGTACAGAGCCGGGAATGAAATATAACCTCAAACAAATCACCCTTAAGGCAGGCTCGAAGGTCAAATTGAGTTTTCTAAATACTGATGACATGGCTCACAATCTTGTGATCGTTGCCCAAGGAAGTGCTGATGCTGTCTCAAAAGCAGCTTTGGATATGGGGATTGCAGGTCTAAATGCAGCTTATATTCCCGAATCGGATGATGTCTTGTCCCACACAGCTTTGATTGAACCCGGCACCCAAGAGGCTATTTACTTTGAGGCTCCTCCTACTACAGGTTATTATCAGTTTGTTTGTACGGTGCCAGGGCATAATGTGAGTATGCGCGGCGTCATCTTAGTAGAGAAATAAGGTCTTAATCTAAGCCTTCCAGTATTGCTGTGGCTTCTTTGGTAAATGGATGGCTACTATCCGCTTTGATCGCGCTTAACAATCCTTTTGACTGCTCTATTTGATCGGTTTGGAGTGCGATCAAGGCGATATACCATTGCGCTGCTTTGGCAAAACGGCTGGTATCTGAGGTACGTACGGGCTCTAATGCAGTACGAGCTAGTTGCCAGTCGTTTTGTTCCATAGCTGAAATGCCTTGATAAAACTGATGAGTCAAAGAAGGCTCTTGTAGCATCAATGAATCAAAAAGCATGATCGCCTGTTGATAGCCGCCTTGCTCGTATTTGGCATATGCACGGTCTTTGAGACTAGTTTGTGAACCGCTGTCTCGGGTCAAGGGATTGGCGACGTTGGGAAAACGCTCATAATAACTAGCATAAAGCTCTGTCGGGGATGCACTTTGTTGGACTGGCAGAATGAGCCATATCAAACAGATTGCAGCTGCCGCCGCAACCGCTACCCAGATAAATCGCATGGAGCGAATCGTACCTTCAGCCTTTTGATGTAGTTCGGTGAGTCCAGCAAGCTCTTGTTTGAGTTCTTCTCGACCTTTTTGCTTGAGTGCGAGCATAAGATCATGGTTATAGCTTAGTAACTCCGCAAAAGCTTTGTTTTGTTGCCAGCTGTCCCAGTCTTTTTGCTCAGCTTTGCTGAACGCCTCGTCTCGGAGAAATTTGTCGATTAATGCCTGATATTCGATTTCCTTTTCCATGTTGTGCCCTTTCTAAACCCTAGAATTCATTTTTTAGTTCCGCCATGTTTTGTCTTAGGCTACGCATACAACGCGCTTTTTGACTTTTAGCTACTGCAGCACTTTTGTAACCCATTTCATTCATGATTGATTCTGTGCTAAAACGCTGATAGTAAAACAAAGTCAATAGCTTCCGACAATTATCACCTAGCTTTTGCAATTGCCCATAAAGCATTCGCTGGCGATCATTTAGTTCAATGTCGTGCTCCGTTGCGGCTTGTTCGACCCATTGACTCTCCTCCGATTCTTGTTCGGGCATATCAGTCCAACGCTTTTGTTGTTCATACTTGCGCAAAAGCATAAACCGTCCAATGCCAAATAAGTAGGTTCTTACTTGGCTTTTTAGCTCTGTGAGTTTGCCTTCGATGATGTTTTCATAAAAAACAATGATCACTTCTTGCCAGACATCCTCTGCATCTTCTTGATTTGAGCGAAAAGTGGCCGCAGCCCAATCTATAAAAGAACTTCTGTGTTCCAGATATAATTCATGTAAGGCGCTTTTGTCGCCCTGCTTAATACGTTCAAACATTTGGTACGTACTTTCTTGCATATCTGATTCTGCCTATTAGTCTGCTTAATCAACAAAAGGTAAACCGTTTGTGCAATAATTGTTTAAGCTTCTTCGGTCTATTTTAAACTGATATTTGAGCGGTGTGTTCAAAATTGGATCATATGTGTTCATTAATGAACGGTATTATGTTTATGTAATATTTGTAAAGTATTGATCGTCAGACATGTAACAATGGTACTAGTGTTGTAGTATACAAAGCACACACCTCTGGCGCTCGCAGTATTGTTTCTCTCATAAAACAACAATTATGCAAGCCGCTAGTAATTTATTATCCAACACACCGACCTCCAACGCAAAATTTGACGGTATTCGTTATCGTCTTCTTTCACTAACTGAACTCGCCAATAGCAATGCGAAGCGAGATGAGGTAGTCCTAAGGTATATCCATCGGGGGAGTTTACGCTGTCGGCTGCATCATTTTCACTTTTCACTCAAGGAAGGGCAGTATTTGCTTGCCAATCCCGGCCAGCAGTTTCTTCTTACACAAAATGCCGGTCAGGTAGAAGTTTTAGAGATTCAAATCCCTATTGCCGCCTTGCGGAACGCTTTTCCTCCTCAAGAAGCTAGTTTGATTCAAGATGAATTAGTTGACTTCTTAGATCGTAAGGGACAAATATCTTTTTGTGAAGGTTCTTATGCAGTCGGAGACGATGCCCTTGGGTCAGTGATGAGAGATATTGCCAATCAACTTACTATACCCGCTTCTCCTCAATCCCAGTTGAGCAACAAAGCGGCCATCGCAAATACTTTATTAGAGACGCAGACTGAGCTCTTTGAGAAGATCAATCGACTCACAAGCGCCAAGCTTTCCACCAAAAAGGAACTTTATCGCCGCTTGATGCAAGCCCAAGAGTATATCCATGAAAACCTACATACCAATTTGGACCTGGATACGCTTTCTCAGGTAGCTTGCTTATCTAAATTTCATTTCATTCGCTTATTCAAGGAAGTTTTCGAGCAAACACCTCGCCAGTACTTGATTACTTGTCGTTTAGAGCGTGCGAGTAAATTACTTCTCAATTCATCCAAAAGCTTCCATGAAATTTGCTTAGATGTAGGTTTGAAAGACAGCAGTTCATTTGGTCGTCTCTTTAAGAAAAATTTTGGTGCGACCCCGCATATCTACCGTCGTATCTATGCTCAAGCGAGCTAGAAAATATTTATAGGACTTTGTTCCTCATGATATCAGTATGCCTGGGATTGCTAAAATCTCAGGCATAAATTTTGAGTATTTGGGTCTATTTGATTTAATACATGATGTTCTGGTTTTCCGCTGCGCGGAACGCGCCATTTCGAAGGAGTGCAGCGAGGAGAAATCTCAAATCTATCCATGCGCCTAGGCGTTCTGCGAAGCAGTGAAGAAAATCCCAAGATCCTTCGACTGCGCTCAGGATGACTAGGAAAATGTGGTATCCCTAATTACTAGCGACACTGCTTTGGCCTCGTAGCTGAGACAAATAGCTCACCAAATCCACCAACTCGGCTTCAGACATTAAACGATACAGACCTTCGGTCATGAGGCTTTGTTCTTGTTTTTCAAGGCTTTTGATGTTTTCTCTTGCTATGTTTTGCGTGAGGCCTCCCATTATAATGAGTTGTATTGCCTCATCGGTGCGGCTAGAGATATATCCTTGAAAGACACTGCCATCAAGCATCGTAATCAACCAAGCTTCATAGCCAAAACTGATACCAGCACTTGGTTTTAGGATCGCCGCATAAAGCGCATCTTTTGATAGTTTATTACCAATTTCATCTAGGCTGGGACCAAAAGCAATACCTTCCCCTTCGGCGGTATGACAATTGGCACAATACTTTTGATAGATCACTTTACCATTGCTTGGCTCACCTGATTTTAGGACCAATTCATGGATGGGAGCTAGTTGAGTTTCTTGATCATCAAGTTTGAGATATTTAGAGGCGACTGTCCGATATTGGGCTCGCCAAACTCCCAATAATTGGGTGGCTCCAGCTTCTCCGATTTCATAGGGTAGTCTTTCTGATTCGATGATTTCTACCATACGGGTTTCCCCATTCCATCCTTTGGCTAGGTTTCTGACTGCGCTTTTACGGAGTGGGAGGGGATTTTTATCATTAGTGGCGTAGCTTTCCAAAATGTCAAGAGCTTCAGGGCTATTGATGTGGCCGATTGTCTTGAAAACAGTTAGAAGTTCTTCTCCTGTAGCACTAATAAGTTCATTCTCTACTAGTTTGAGTTTACCCATTTTACCCAATAGCTGAGCTGCTTTTGCTCCTTGGGCATTATTTGATTGTATTAGCGCAATGTTGAGCAGCTTATTTGCCTGATTTTGTAGTTGTAGTTTTTCAACTAAATCAAAATAACGATCACTACTCCCAAGGCTATCTAAAACAGTGGCGAGTAGCTCCTTGCTTTTTTTGTTTTTTTGTACGGCATTGCCCGTCATGTGAGAGACAATGAGGTATTGCATCTCTGAATTTTGAGCGGAAGGCTCATTGATCAAATCAAGTAAAACTGCATTTTTACGGCTGCTTTCATGAAAATCAAAAGCGCGAAAAAAGCGTTCGCAGGATTTTGCATCAGGGGCCTGAGCGATAATTTGGCCTAAGTAAGGGAGAGCTGCTTTGGCTCGCATGCGCCATATTAGAGCATGACCATTTGGAGTATCCCAATTGTTGTTAATACTGTTTTGCCAAGCAGCAAAGCGAGCATCTGGATAGTTATCTGCTCCAATACCTAATGCTTCAAGGTACCAACGATCGTTTTCTGGTAAGCGTTCCGCAAGGCGGGCCCAAATCTGATTTGCCTGATGACCTTCCTGAAATCGTAAGGCAATGGCGATTTCTCTTCTCACTTGAGGCGAATCATCACTGGCCATCTTGTCTAAAATGTCGAGTAGATTGATATCCATTTGCCGTACCACTCGCAAAGCCGTAATCCGAATATTAGGGTCCTTATCTTCTAAAGCCTCAAGTACGTAATCACTCCCGATCTCGGGTATGCGCGCCAATAACCATAATGCACGAGCTCTTTGGTGGGCAGGACCTTGTTTCCAGCGTTCGGCAAGGGCGTCCTCCGCTAATTGACCCATCTCATACAAGCGTAACCATGCTTTGGCGCGAGTAGCAAGATTGGGACTTTCTAGGGCCAAAGCAGCGCCCTCCGGATTGCTATAATCGGGAAGGCTAAATTTGTAAGCAGCGTCTTTGGGGGCTAAACGATAGATACGACCTTGTTTGAGATCTCCCATATGATTGCCGCCAACGCCAGGATCGTACCAGTCCGCCACAAAAATAGAACCGTCTGGAGCTACACAAACATCTGAAGGGCGAAACCATTTGTCGTTGGAACTTTCGAGCAAAGAGAGCATCTCAGCTTTATAACCCGCACCTGAATTTTTAGTTGGATAAGCTCGAATAATTCTAGGGCCAGCATCAGCATGTATGGGCGCATTTTGAGCTTTTTTCGGTAGGTGTGAGCCTTCATAAAAGGCAATCCCCGTGGGTGAACCCGCTCCTGTTGGTATTAGGTTAGGTACTACGCCAGGATCGTTTTGATGCCAATGCATTTGATTAGCGATATTGCTCATACCGGTGCGATAACTCAACCAGCCTGCGCCTGTTTTTTCGTCTTTATAGCCATAATTACCGTATTCCATCACAAAGTTGATGCGAACCCCTTTATGGCCATCATCATCATTGTCGGATTGCCAAAGATTGCCGTAGGAGTCGAGCGTGACTTCATAGTTGTTACGAAAATTATGCGCTAATACTTCTACTTTACTGCCGTCTATTTCGGCACGATAGA
>JBGCFA010000411.1:0-28494 GCA_045106675.1 Bacteroidia bacterium | reverse complement strand
TGTAGATCTTCTGGTTTGGGATCTTCCGCATTGAAAGCCTGTTCTAGCTGATCCAAGACTTCTTCCTCAATGCCAGAGGCTAATGCTTCGATTTCCTGATGTGAAACTCCATTGGCAAGCAAATAAGCCTTGAGTTGAGGTAGTGGATCATGTGGTTGGTGCGAAGCTAGATCATCGCGATACCATTCTTTGCGGACGCCTGAAGTATGATGATTGAGGAGAGGTACTTGAGCGTGTATCAAAAAGGGGCGCCGTTCTTGACGCATTTTGTCCAATACTCCCGCAATGGTGCTATAACAGGTCGCAAAGTCAGTTCCATCAATCGAAATTGTTTCGATACCATGAAAACCTTTGGCGAATTCTGCGGCATTTTGCGCGTACATTTCACTGCCCTGAGCTGAGATGCCCCAGCCATTGTCTTGGACGAGATATAAGATCGGGTATTGATGCAAAGCCGCCATCTGCAAAGCCTCTGAGACTTCTCCTTCTGTCATGGCCCCATCTCCGATGGAACACACGGCCACTGGGGCTTCACCTTTAGTCCACTTGTCTAGTGCTTGATTTTCTCGGTATTGCATCCCCTGTGCTACTCCCGTGATCGGAATCACTTGCATACCCGTAGCGGAAGATTGATGTGGAATCTTGGGCATATCGTCTCTCCGCAATGAGGGGTGAGAATAATAGGTCCGCCCTCCCGAAAATATATCTTCGCGTTTGGCAAATAGTTGTAGCATCAACTCATAAGGCGTGATCCCCATACCGAGCAATAAAGCATCATCGCGATAGTAAGGGGCTACAAAATCTTGCGCTTTGAGTTGCATGCCCATTGCAAGTTGGATGGCTTCATGTCCTCTTGAAGTAGCGTGGACATATTTGGCGGTACGATCCTTATGAGTTTCGTAAGTCCTTGCCAAGACCTCCGCTGTCAACATTAGGCGATAAGCTTTTAGGGCTTGTTCGCGAATAAAAAGAGGTTCGTCAACAGATTCGGGCGTAGTGGAGGACATGATCATATCTCGAGGGTATTTGGAAGGACAAAATTACGGACGCAAGTCCAAAAAAGCTAACGGATGTTAGGTAGCTAATGTTTGGGTTGCGTATCTTCACTGTCGAGATTACCTTATATAGTATGACAATCGATCAAGCCAACCAACAGGCTCAAAAAGCTTGGATTTTACTTTCAGAAGGAGACTATCCTGCCACCGAAAAGCTCGCGCTTGGATTGTGCGAAGCTGGCTACGAAGTAGGTTATCGGATTCGTTCGGGTATAGCCGAAGAAAAAGAAGACTGGGACCAAGCTGAAAGCATCATCAACGAAGGAATAAAGGCGCATCCTGAGATGTGGTCCCTACACTTGCAGTTGGGCACTCTCTATACGCAGAGCGGACGCTTTGAAGAGGCTAATAAAGTTTTTGAGCAAGCATTAACGCTACCTGATGTCGAAAAGCATTGGGTTGAAATGAATCAAGCCGTTGCCCTATCGCAATTGGGCAAGGTGGATGAAGCGCTCAATACGCTGCAAGGGATCACACACGAAGAGCTGCGCAACCAAGCTTTTGAGATCAAAATGCAATTGTTGGATCAGTATCAACGGCATGATCTAATGTTAGAGATGGTCGCCGAAGAGTTGGAAGATCTAGTACCACCGCAAGACGAAGAAGAGGCTGCAGTGATGTCTCGTATATTAGCGCTAGTCGCGAACGCTTGTTATGATCAAGACCAAGACGAAAAAGAGATTCGTTTTTATCTCCAACAAGCCATTAATTATGATCGTAATAATGAACTGGCATTGATGGTATTGCGGGAGATGCGAGCCGAGTTTACAGAGCAAGGCAAGCTATACGGGATCTTGATCCAAGCCAATATCAAAAATGACGAAGGTGATACGCCAGTAATGACTACTTATGGCATCTTGGCCGATAATGTCGATGAGGCTGTGAGCATGATCCACGAATTTGAAATTGAAAGTCTAGACCGTGAATCGATCAAGATCATGGAAGTGGAAGAAACTGAGCCAGATGAGGAGGAAGAACTCAAAGGAATTTACTTGGTGGGTGGTTTAGGCTTTATGAACTAAGAAGTACATGAAACGAAAATACGCTGATACAGATATTGCTTTCAATAAGAATGAAGATCATAACCGCATGCTCCTACGTGGACTGCGGCATGAACGCATAAAAGCGTTCGCCGGAGGAGGCGAAAAATCGACTGCAAAACACAAAGCCAAAGGCAAGATGACGGCTCGTGAACGAGTCGATATGCTCCTTGATGATAAGGATGCATTTGTAGAGGTCGGGACGCTAGCCGCGAACGATATGTATGCGGAATATGGGGGCTGTCCTTCGGCGGGAGTCGTAACGGGTATCGGTCGTGTAAGCGGTAAACTCTGTATGATCGTAGCCAATGATGCGACTGTAAAGGCAGGCGCTTGGTTTCCGATGACCGGAAAAAAGAATCTGCGAGCGCAAGAAATTTCGATGGAAAACCGTCTGCCCATCATTTATTTGGTGGATAGTGCGGGAGTGTTTTTGCCCATGCAGGATGAGATATTTCCTGATAAAGAGCACTTTGGCCGCATCTTTCGCAATAATGCAGTGATGAGTAGTATGGGAATCCCGCAGATTGCTGCGATCATGGGACCATGCGTAGCGGGAGGAGCTTATCTCCCCATCATGAGCGATGAGGCTTTGATTGTAGATGGTACGGGTTCGGTCTTTTTGGCGGGGCCTTATCTCGTCAAGTCTGCGATAGGAGAAGAGGTCGGTAGAGAAGAACTAGGCGGGGCCACTATGCACAGTAGTCTTTCAGGAGTAGTGGACTACCATATGCCTGATGATAAAAGTTGCTTAGAGAAAGTACGTTCACTGGTGAGCAAATTGGGCGAAACGCCCAAAGCAGGTTTTAACCGCGCTACGCCACAAGAGCCTGCTTACGAACCAAAAGAAATGATGGGCATCTTGCCAGCTGATCGTGCGAAACCCTACGAGATGTGGGAAATCATCGAGAGATTGATCGACAAGGATAGCTCTGATGAATACAAAGCTAATTATGGGCAATCGATCATCACTACTTATGCGCGAATTGATGGTTGGGCGGTAGGCATTGTCGCTAACCAACGTAAAGTGATCAAGTCTGCTAAGGGCGAGATGCAGTTTGGGGGAGTGATCTATTCTGATTCGGCAGATAAGGCAGCGCGCTTTATCATGAACTGCAATCAAAAACGGATTCCCTTGGTGTTTTTGCAGGATGTGACGGGCTTTATGGTGGGTTCTCGCTCTGAGCAAGGCGGTATCATCAAAGACGGTGCGAAGATGGTCAATGCGGTCTCTAATTCAGTAGTGCCGAAGTTTACCTTTGTACTGGGTAATTCTTATGGTGCGGGTAATTATGCGATGTGTGGTAAGGCTTATGATCCACGATTGATCTTTGCGTGGCCTTCGGCGCAGATTGCGGTGATGGGGGGCTCACAAGCAGCGAAAACCTTGATGCAAATACAAGTCTCCTCCCTCAAAAAGCAGGGCAAAGAAATTGATCCGGTAGAAGAAAAACGCATGCTCGACGAGATCACGGAAAAATATAATCGTCAGACTTCTCCTTATTATGCGGCTTCTCGTCTTTGGGTCGATGATATCATCCATCCTTTGCAGACGCGAGAGATTATTTCAACCGGAATCGAGATGGCCAATATGAATCCTGATGTGCCGCGTTTTAATCCGGGCGTTTTACAGACTTAAGGTGAATCAACATCCCGATTACTAAGCCGTATTGGGCCGTAACATAGGTCAACATGATCCAAGTTTCTGCTGAATAAAGCGGCAATAAATCACTGGCAAAGCGATCCAAGGCAATCAGACTGTCCGAAATCATAAAGAGCAACGCTCCTGCAAATACGTAGGCAAAACTTTCTTGTCTGACCCTCCTCCAACGGTTGAGAGCCATCAATGCCATGCCCGCAAGGCAGATTGCATAGATGGTTACTGGAATTGTGAGTTCGCCTAGGCGGGGAAGCAATAAATACAATAAGCCGAAGGCATAGAGGATAAAAGGCAGCAACAACCAAGGCTTCCTGCGGAGAACGGCTTTGATCTCCCCCTTTGGGCTAAGACTGAAAACCATGATGTACAATATCTGGGCAATCAAAAAAGAGCCCAAGCCCATTTGAAAGTACTGCCCGCCAGTAAACATCAAAAAGATGTCTCCCATCAAAGAAAATAAGATCGCTCCCTGCATGAGATAATACTCCTTGCTATGGCGTCCTAGCATCTGATAAAAGAAGAAGATAGAAAGCGATAACATGATCAAGGGTTTGCCGATATAATACAATATCGGCACGTCTGCTCTGAGCATGCCAGCAATGATGACTAGCAAATCTATCACGGCATAGACCCCCGCAAAATTGCGCACAGAACGAGCTAAACTATCTCCTGGGGTCATATAAAAGGTGTTAGGGGGCGAAAAATACAGGCTCAGGCCGACAAATAAAAATCAAGCCAGCTCATGGACAAAGACCACGATTTTTTTTAACTTCTTTTTGACTACTTGATTTTCTCACCTCTTACTACTGCGTACTTATGAAACACTACCAATCGAGTCACATCAAAAATATTGTGCTCGCGGGAAGCCCTAAGTCTGGCAAAACCACTCTCGCGGAATGCATGATGTACGAAGGCGGAGTCATCAATCGTATGGGCTCTGTGGACGACGGCAATACGGTCTCAGATTTTCACGAGTTAGAGCAAGAACGCAAAAACTCGGTTTTTTCCTCCATCATGCACACTGAGTGGCGTGGTACTAAGATCAATATCATCGATACGCCTGGGATGGATGATTTTTCGGGGGAGCTGATCAGTGCCCTGAGAGTCGCCAATACCGCAATCGTTACCCTGAACGCGCAACACGGGCCAGAAGTGGGGACCGAAATCATTTGGCGTTATCTGCAAGAATATAATAAACCGACCCTCTTTGTCATGAATCAGCTCGATCATGCCAAAGCCGATTGGAATCTCGCCTTGGAGCGAACCCGTGAAAAATTTGGCAGTGCGGTCGTGGTGATGCAGTTTCCTTATAATCCAGGAGATGACTTCAATGCAATCATCGATGTGCTCAAAATGGTGATGTATAAGTTCCCCGCAGGTGGAGGGAAACCTGAAAAACACCCTATCCCAGATGATGCTCGTCCTATGGCTAATCAACTCCATAATACGCTGGTCGAAGCGGCCGCGGAGCATGATGAAGCTTTGATGGAGCTATATTTTGAAAAAGGAGAGCTGGACGAAGATGAAATGCGCCAAGGCTTACGGGCAGGTATGCTCAATCGTTCTGTATTTCCATTGTTCTGCGTAGCAGCCAAGCAAAATATGGGGAGTGGTCGTATGATGGGATTTATCGGTAATGTTGCTCCTACGGCGGGTGATATGGGCCCCGAACATACGGTACATGGAGATGCGATCAAGGTCAATGATGCAGAAACAACGCTATTTGTATTCAAATCGCATAGTGATAAGCATACGGGTCAGACGAGTTTTTTCAAGGTATGCTCAGGAGAAATCACGAGTGGGCAGGAACTCTATAACCTTTCCACCCATAACAAAATCAAACTCGGGCAGCTCTACGTGATGGACGGCAAAAATCGTAATCAAGTAGATAAGCTTTCGGCTGGCGATATTGGCGCAACGGTAAAACTCAAAGAGACTTATTCTAATCAAACGTTACGAGTAGAAGATGATGGCTCAGATTTGGCACCAATCGTTTATCCTAATCCTAAGATTAGGGCTTCTATCGTGCCTGAAAAAGAGGGCGACGAAGAGAAACTAGCTGTTGCCTTAAGCAAAATCGGCCAAAACGATCCTACTTTTGGGGTTGAATACGCCAAGGAATTGCGACAGAGTATCATTCATGGTCAAGGAGAATTGCACCTGAAGATCGTCAAGTGGTTACTTCGTCATATTCATGGTGTGGAAGTACGCTATGAAGAGCCGAGGATTTCTTATCGAGAGACGATTCAAACCCTGTCTGAGGGACATTATAAGCATCGAAAACAATCTGGTGGTTCTGGCCAGTTTGGGGAAGTGTTTATGAAAGTTTATCCTTATCACGAAGGCTGGGAGCCGAGTGGAGACTATAAGATTCGTAATCAGGAAGCGGTAGAGTTACCCTGGGGGGGAACGCTTCTCTTTTGCAATGCGATAGTGGGTGGAGCGATTGATACGCGTTATTTGCCAGCAGTCCAAAAGGGGATCATGAAGGTCTTGGAACAAGGGCCTATAACGGGATCATATGCGCGTGATGTAGTGGTGGTGGTTTATGATGGGAAGATGCATGCGGTGGATTCCAATGAGATTTCCTTTTTAATCGCAGGTCAACATGCTTTCAAACAAGCCTTTTTGGATGCGAAACCTCGTCTTTTGGAGCCGATCTATAAGGTAGAAGTCTTGGTTCCAGACGAGCAAATGGGTGATATCATGACGGATTTGCAATCTCGGCGGGCCATTGTAGAGGGCTTTAGCAATGAAGGCGCTTATCAAAAGATTACGGCTCAGGTTCCGCTCGCGGAACTCTATAAATATGCAACTACGCTTAGCTCTCTTACCCAAGGACGAGCTACTCATACACGTGAGTTTTCTAAGTATGAGGTTGTGCCTGGAGATTTACAAAAGAAACTAGCCACCACTCATTCAGAGATGGTTACAGCTCACTAAGGATATTGGTGGATCGTTTTCTAACTCATTGAACACTATAGATGGCTTGCTAGCTCGTCTATGGTGTTCATTTGTTTATGATTTTGAGCTTGCGATACGGAGCAAGGCTGCGTGATCCAACAATTCGATACTGCGGTTTTTTATGGCAATGAGGTTTGCAGCCTTAAACTCCTTCAAAAGCCTGCTCAAACTTTCCCTAGCGGTTCCGACAATATTGGCCAAATCATCTCTTGATAGTTCAATTGCACCCTGATTATAGCGAGATTCTAAAATGAGTAGAAAAAGAGCTAAGCGTTCCCGCAAGGGTTTTTGAGCTAAGACGGTAATAATATTTACTAATACCCCAAATTCATGACTCATATTCTGAATCAATAACTGTTTCAGTTCTGGCACTTTATGGAGTAATCTTTCAAAATTAGGAGCACTAATAAATAGCAGCTCACAGCCTTCTAGCGTTTCGCATGAATCTTCATAGGCCTCATCACAAAGCAATGCATGATAGCCCAATAAATCACCAGCCTTATAGACGTAAAATATTTGATCCTTGCCATCTAGGCCCGTTTTATAAATCTTTGCTTTCCCCTTTTGATATAAAAGACACCCGTTGGAATGCCTCCTTCATAAAAAATGAGTTGCGTTTTCTTGAAGTGAAGGATCTCCCCGTGATCCAGAAAAATGCGTTTCTCACTTTCTGTGAGAGTCAAAAATATTTTATCACTTTCGAAGTCAAATTTCTGTATATCCACCATTACGTTATTGTGATATTGGCTGTGAAAATACGTGATAAATATCACTTAAATAATATTATTTAGTCCTATTTAATGATTGGTTAGTGGATTTGTTTTGCGGAGTGATTTATCGCAGATCCATACTGACCGGATTAAGCCTAGTGCTGACGACTCTACTACTGATTGTCGAGTATGACTTACTAATCCCACTAGGCCAAAAAGATGAGTTGGCACTCGAGTGGGAATGGGAGGAAAATCTTGAAGAGGGTAGTACGGAAGTTTTCGAAAATGATTTTTCGGGTGCTAATCCAGATGGTTTTTCTCCTATCGGAGAACGCTTGCGATTTTGTCCGGTACCGCAAATAGGGGGTGTCTGTAATCAAAATTGTCAATTTGACAGGAGCGAAAAAGTCTCACTTTCGATCCTCTATTGCAGCCTGAAACTCGATTTTTGTTGAATTAAATATTGGTAGAAGCAGCTAGATCTCAGTCAATAATCGATTGAGATCAGCTAGCTGATTTATTCATTCAAATATTTAATCATTCAACAAAAGTTCATGAACATACGACTTCAGGAATCCTTCAAATATATTAGAAGAGACGCCCTTGCTGGAACGGTAGCAGGTGCAATGGCTGTACCCTTAACCGTGGGTATTTGTTTAATGTCGGACTATCCAGTCATCACGGGTTTATATACCGTGATTTTTGCTGGGATCATCAGCTTCATTACCTATTTATTCAAGCCCGGCAATTATACTGGTATGCCAGGAGTAGCTGCCGGTTTAGCGCCTGCTTTAGCCTTGGGAGTGGAGACTTTTGGTATGGAGAATATGCCTTTTGTTATTTTCTTAACCGCTCTCTTTCAAGCAGTAGTTTGGAAATTTAAGCTTGAACGATACATACTCCGGATTGTACCTCATTACTTAGTAGAAGGCTTACTTGCAGGTGTTGGGCTTAAGATTGCCCTAAAGTTTGTTCCTTTTCTTTATGACATCACTCATGAAACTGAAGTTTGGCTCAATTATGAGCGGGAGGTCATTTTAATACTTAGCATCGTATCCTTTATCTCGTTTGTGCTTCTTTTTAAGTATTACAAAAAGAAGATGCCCGCCTTGCCATATTTTGCGATTATGTTAACTGGTGTGGGCTTGAGTTTCTTTATGCCCCTCAAGATGGTTTCATTTGAGGCTGTTCCTTTTGAATTAGGCCTGCCTTTGCCTCATTTGCCGATTGATAGCAGCGGAGAAGCACTTATCCTTTTGTGTAAGATGATTGCTTTTGCGCTGATGCTTGGGACCATTGATGTGATCGAGCAAGTCATGAGCAATGTTGCGATTGAGAAAATGGACCCAATGCAACGAAAAGCAGATTCTAATAATAGTTTATTGGCTATTTGGATTGCTAATATGGGGGCTACTTTTTTTGGAGGGATGACTAATCTCGATGGTCTCGCCAAGAGTACGACCAATACTGTAGCGGGTGCGGTCACCAAGCTTTCAAATCTATTTACCTCTTTAGTCTTATTGATCGTGGTTCTTTTTCCAGTCATCCTGGAACACTTACCTGAATATGCCTTGGGCATTATCATGGTTTACTCTGGCTGGAAGATGATCGCCAATATCGCACATGTTCGTACTGAAGGACGCTATGCACTCATCATGGCCGGTATCTGTGGTTTATTGGTTTTTGAAATGGGGATTTTTGAAGGGCTACTCATATTGTTGCTAACTCATGCAATCATCCAATACATCTTCATGAAGCGAGTTGGTAAAACTCATGCAGAGATCATGAGTAGTTTTAAGGAAACTTTTGGGCCTGACTTCGACCAAGAAATGATAGAACGAGCGGAGATCATTCAAGAGCCTGCGGTTCCCTTATTGAATAAATGGTCCAAAGCGGTCAACGCACACGATATTGATTCATTGATGAAGCTATATGCAGAGGAAGTCATTATGATTCCAGCGTTTTCAACTCGTTTGAGAACCAATAAAGATCAAGTGAAAAACTTCTATATAGATTTATTTGAAAAGGATGAGGTAGAAGTGAGCGTTCATGAGATATCGTCTCAACGGGTCAATGGCTTGAAGATTGATAGTGGGCAGTATAGAGTCCAATGGCAATCACAAAGTGTCAAAATTAGCAATGAATTGAGGTTTTCATTTGTGATCAAAAGGGGAAAGATTGTAAGTCACCATTCGAGTATTGTGCCTAAATATGATATGGATATTCGATTGCCATACGCTTACAAAAATGATTTTGAATCTAGTTTGGATTAAGGTTCATATGGATTTCGAAAGAACGGTTGATGAGGATCGGCCGTTCTTTTCAGTTACGTTTTTGCGAAATGAAGAGACTAAAAAGTAAACAAACGAAGTCTTATGAAACCTATCATTCTTATCATCGCCATTTTTTCAGTCAATTTATGCTTTGGTCAAGGGCCAGATTCTACTAAGGTCCAAGAACTTTATAATGCTTTCAACGAAAACCTATCTTTGCGTGAAGAGCAACAGCAGCCGGTTTTAGATATCCTACATGAAACGGGATCTCAATTGAGAGACGCTCAAAGTCTCAAACAGTCTGATGTACAAGCTTTTCGTCAACAAAAACGTACGATCCATCAGGAAATGCGGAGCCAAATGGCGAGCGTTCTTGACGAGGATCAAAGGATCATGTTTGAAGCCGCGATGGAGCAGAGACGAAGCGTTCGGCAAGGCCGCGGTGGTAAAAAAGGCAAGAAATCACAAGGCAATGGTGCGACTCAAATAGAAAGTTTACCGCCAGCTAAGCAAATGGGGGTTGATGCATTGTCTCGATCGTTGGATTTTTTGTTTGAGGAGGTGCTTCGCCCAACGGTTCGTAATAAAGTGAATGGGCAGTAGGTAAAAAGATAACGCACTGCGTTTTTTAGGCGCAGTGCATTGAGGTAAAGTTAGAGATCTTGATTTTTTTCAGTGCTTAGAAAGCGTATACCGCTGCGATAACTGCTTGGACTGCACTGTTAGAGTCATTGCCTTCGCCATCAACAAAGATGGATTCGCTAGCGGTATCAAAGCGGAGTTCTGGAATAAATACCAAACCTCCTGAGCCAAAGTTGCCTGAAAGGGTTACAGAAGTAACTGTGCCGTCAAGGTCAGCACTCAAAATGCCACTCGTCGCTGAAGCTTGAAAATATTCAGCTCTAAGGCCCAAAGCAGCTGCTTCGGTCATGGCATAGTTGAGGTAAAGCGCTCCACCTGCAAAGCTGACTTCTTCAGCTCCTTCGCCGCCATCGGTATAGCTTGCTGCGTTTACGCCCAACATCAATTTGTCAGATACTGAGAAGGTAGTGGTTAAGTCTACTTCCGTACCGCTTTCTCCTCCAGTAACGAAGTTGATATAAGCATCCCATCCATCAACTGGAGATAGGTACAATTGAGCACCAAAACTACTTGGTCCGATAGAATCAGGAGCGGTAAATACGTTCCAAGGGTTAAAGACACCTGCCATCAGACCAATACGATCTGTGATAGCATAGTCAAGTTTTACGCCTGCATTTTGAAAAGGACCGTTGGTAAAGAGATATGAGGTTGAATAGTTAAAGTTGCCGGCCGGGGAGATCACTTCGTATCCTACAAAGGTACCCATATATCCCCCTGTGATAGAGAGTTTTTCAGTTAGAGCATAAGAGACGTAGAGATTTTGAATACGGGGAGCATAACCTGCTTCATCTGACACAGGTCCAACAGAACCTGCATTACCCGTACTACGTGGACCAAAGGCGATTTCGCCTACAAATGAGGTTTTGCCAGTGGTCTTTTCGAAGAGTAAGTCAAGCATACCGATGGAGATGGAATTTTGGTCATCGGCAAAGCTGGTTCCGATATTGCCAGTCCCAGAGAAATCATACTTATAATAAACATCGGCTGAGCCGGAAACTTGTAAACCAGTGTCTTCTGCTTCTGCATCTTGTGCAAGGCTAAACATAGGCACAAAAAGGATAGCTACTAAAAGTAGTAGTAAAGGTGTGGATTTCATTTTAAGTCTATTTAGTGTCTTGTAAAGGAATGCTAATTAGACTCGAGGGGAGAAGAGAAATGCTTTGTGAAAAACGAAGATTATACTGAACGGGGGTAGATAGTGCACCCCAAAGGATTCAATAATTTAGACATTCAACAAATAAAGAAGGGGAGGCATGATAGCTTAGGAGGCTTGCCTCCCCATTCAATTCAACAAAAGGACTAGCAAAAAAACTACTGCGCACAAATCATTTATTCATCAAACACGATCGTGTATCCGCGGATACCGTGCTCGTGACTATCAAGACCAGATATTTCGTGTTCTTCAGATACTCTGATGCCCATCGTAACTTTGAGGACATAGAATATGCCAAAGGCGATCGCAAAAGAAGCAACACCATAGATGCCTACTCCTGCGAGTTGAGTTAAAAATTGATCCATTCCAGCTTTTGCACCGAAGATGCCTACTGCTAACGTACCAAACATACCGCAAGTGAGGTGAACGGAAACGGCTCCTACACAATCGTCTAGTTTGAGCTTGTCAAGTCCGATGGCAGATAATACTACTAAGCCACCAGCGATAAGACCAATTATCATTGCTTCCCAAGGAGACATGAGGTCCGCACCAGCTGTAATGCCGACTAGACCAGCTAGAATACCATTTAGAGCCATGCCTAAATCTAGGCGCTTGAACATTACCCAAGCCATCGCGATACCACCAATCGCGCCAGTTGCAGCAGCCAAACAGGTGGTAACAAGTACGAGTGAGGTCAAAGCAGGGTCAGCTGAAAGTACAGAACCACCATTGAAGCCAAACCATCCTAACCAAAGGAGGAATACTCCGATAGTGGCTAATGGTACACTAGAGCCAGGGAAGTCATTGACTTTACCATTTTTGTATTTACCAATACGAGAGCCAAGTAACCAAATACCTGCTAATGCTCCCCAGCCACCGACTGAGTGTACCAGCGTTGAGCCCGCGAAATCATAAAAACCCATCTCATCAATAAATCCACCGCCCCATTTCCATGAGCCGGCTATTGGATATAGCAATCCTACAAAAAGGACCGTAAAGATCACATAAGCGCTGATTTTGATCCGTTCTGCTACTGCTCCCGAAACAATAGTTGCTGCTGTAGCCGCAAACATCCCCTGAAATAAGAAGTCTGACCAATAAGTATAGTCTGCATATTCAGGAGTCATGCCGTTTTCAGGTGCGGCTAACATTCCCGCCCAGCCTAGGACTCCGCTTAGGATGCCAAATTCACCTGGATACATCAGGGCAAACCCAAACAAAGCGTAAGTAATCAGACCAATAGCAATGGTTAGAGTATTCTTAAAGAGAATATTGACGGTGTTTTTGGCTTGTGTAAAGCCTGCCTCTACGCAAGCAAAACCGAGGTGCATAATGAAAACCAATGCTGAACACAGCATGATCCACATATTATCTGCAATAAATTTTTCCATAGAAATTCGAATCAAGGTTGGTAATAGTGTAGAAACCGATTGAGCTGAGTAAAAACTGCGATTTAACTAAACTATAGCGTTGGTCAGAAATGTAAATCTCCTCGCTATGGGGATGAAATTATTTAAATATTTTCAATAATCAATATCAATAAATATAATATTCGCAATTATGGAGTCGTTTTTTGTCAGGCTAGCAAACGTTAGGCTAGTGTTGTAGATATTTCGTAAAGCCGAAACATGAGAGTTTTTGCCTCAAACTCAATCACCAATGAAGAAGTGGAAAGCTCTAGTAATCAATCATTTAATCTTCTTTTGTGTGGCTGAGGGAATATTGCCATTGGGTGGCATGCACACTTTGTAAACTCGCTAGAATATGGAAATACTCTTCAAAATAGAGAAGTAGATATTTTTTTGAGAAAAGCATAAAAACACCACTTTTTGTCTTGAAAAGTATATAGATGGAAGATATTTATTTTTTTTAGCTGATAATTCATAGGTATTATCATTTTATGACCCATAAATAGATGATGTTGGTAAAATTTTGCCTTTAACTTTGATTTATTGGAAATCGGTAATAAGTTTGTGGCATCTCTTCCAAACTATATGAATGAGAGGAGAGAGTAACTGCGTTTTAGTTCGTTCTTTTCGATTTTATCTAATATTGAAAAGCTATTACACACAATGCTTATCATTTATTACAATTAATTATCCCGTAATTCTTAAATAAATCATGGCAAAATCTAAGTTAGAGTACATCTGGTTAGATGGCTCACAGCCTACTCAGGGCTTAAGAAGTAAAACAAAAGTCATCGGCGACTTTAGCGGAAAATTGGAAGATTGTCCAATCTGGAGTTTTGATGGCTCCTCGACACAACAGGCCGAAGGCGGTTCTTCTGATTGCTTATTGAAGCCAGTATATATCTGTCCTGATCCAGTTCGGAAAAATGGATTCCTCGTCTTAACAGAAGTATTAAATGCTGATGGCACTCCTCATGAGTCCAACGCTAGAGCCACTATCTCAGATGATGATGGTGATTTCTGGTTCGGCTTTGAACAAGAATATTTTCTATGGGATCCTGAAACGGATCGCCCAGTAGGTTTCCCTCAAAACGGATACCCTGCTCCTCAGGGACCATACTATTGTGGCGTCGGTGGCAATAGCGTATTTGGTAGAGATTTTAAAGACGAGCATTTAGATATTTGCTTGGAAGCTGGCCTGAATGTAGAAGGTACCAATGGTGAGGTAGCTGCTGGTCAGTGGGAATGGCAGGTCTTCGCAAAAGGCGGCAAGCAAGCTGGAGATGAAGTCTGGATCGGAAGATATCTGATGGAAAGACTCTCTGAGCAATACGGATTATTTATCGAATACCATCCTAAACCTCTTGGTGATACCGATTGGAATGGTTCTGGTATGCACGCCAATTTTTCTAATTCTTACATTAGAAATGCTGCTTCTCAAGAAAAAATCGAATATGTCTGTGAAGCTTTCCGCTCTGTAGTGGATGAGCACATTGCAGTATATGGTGCCCATAATGAGCAACGCCTCACGGGTAAGCACGAAACTGCATCGATCACTGATTTCTCTTATGGAGCTGGCGATAGAGGAGCTTCCATTCGTATCCCGATCTATACTGTCAACAACGGTTGGAGTGGATACTTAGAAGATAGACGTCCTGCATCTAATGCAGATCCTTATAAAGTGGCGGCAAGAATTGTCAAGACGGTTAGCTCTGCTACCGTTGCGGCCAATGTCAATGCCAATGGCAAGGCTTAAGCGAATCGCTTGAGTAATTTATTTTGTACGGGAAGCCGTTCCACTGAGGTGGAGCGGCTACTTTTTTTAGGACGCTTTAGCAAGCGAACGTACCATATCGACAATCTGGCCGGGACATTCCCAAACCATCATATTGCCCGCATCTTTGACCCATTCGAGCCTAGCGTTCGGCAAGGCCGCAGCCATACGCACCGAATGCTCAGGCGTCAATCTGCGATCAGAAGGACTCGCGGCGACGATATAAGGGGTTTGGATTTCGCCGAGTCGATCGTAAAAATTTTCTTTGGTATGGCCTGGAAGTATCGGTAACAGCGCCTTGAGGGAATGTTTTTTTGCTAGTTCGATCCAAACTCTGATCCGCGAAAAGGGCGTGGCCTCGTCAAAGAAGGTTGTGGCGTAGCCGAACGCTAGAAACCGATTTTGGAGCAGTTGTTTGGCTAATCCAGTTTCTATCAAGCCCCGAGCAAATCGGTTTTGGGGCGTTCCTGCAAGGATATTGCCAGCAAAACCAGCGATAGAGACTGCTCCCTTGATCCGCTTAGCAGCTTGCTCTTGGTATTTTAATAAATATTGAATGGTCAAAAATGCGCCACTAGAGTGCCCTACCAAGATGCCATCCCAAACTTTGAAATGTGCGAGTATTGCCTCAAGGTCTTCGACCATAGCTGGGTTATTGATGCCTTTGCGGCCAACGGTAGAAAAACCATGTCCACGCTGGTCAAAAGTGATCACTTTAAATCCATAGCCAGCCAAAAGCTTCCACATCAAATTCATGCTAACGCTCGAAATACCTGCGTCATGTATCAAAACAACCGGGATACCAGAGCCTTTGTGCAAAGCCCGTAAGACGGTGCCATCTGGACGTCCGATCCAACTTTCGACCCCGTCGGGACCCGTTCGGAGAGATTTTTCAGTATTAGGATCATAATTTTCTTTTATCTGATACCATCGCACCATTAAAGCGATTATCATAATCCCTAAAAATATTCCACCTGCACAAAATATGCCTAGTAATATACTGATTAGCATAGCTCTTTTCCTGTTACAAAAATTGGATATAAGAACTTACGAATCTTCCCGCAAAAAAGCGACTGTTAAAGCCTAGGGTTTATTACGTACGAACGTTAGGAAGTTTTAAGATTTGTAATAATGGGCCTGTCAATTTCATTTTGTGACAAAAAGAGGCGATCTGTCCTTCTTTTTGAGTGAGGAGAAAATGACCCGTTTTACGAAATCTTAAATTCCATTAATTCACGCTAAATCAGTTATACCTCAAATTATCAAAATTCCAACTGTCATTTTGTAGTCCGACGGAGCTGATGAAATCGTTGAAAATTTTAAGAAGGAAACTATCCTAAATTCAAAACCAAGACTGTTTGATGTATTCATATCAAATTGTTGTGTGAATTGTATTATTTGTAATTTTAAAACCGTTTTGTAAATGATATTTGAAAAATAACTCCAATTCGTATATATTTGTCACTGCCGCACTAATCGGAATATAGGCTTGAGGCGCCCAGTCCTCCTTACTACTTACTCTTCAATTCAGGACTCATGGTGGAAAGTGATCAAACTGTCTCCGGGGAACAATCTCTCTATGTTCCTCAACTAGAGCACGATGCATGTGGCATTGGCTTTATCGCCCATATCAAAGGGCAAAAATCTCATCAGACAGTCGAAGATGCACTGACCATGCTTACCAATATGGAGCATAGAGGTGCATGTGGCTGGGACCCTCAAACTGGCGATGGCGCCGGTATCCTAATTCAAGTGCCAGATGCTTTCCTAAGAGCTGAATTAGCTGTTCAAAATATTAGCCTACCGGCCGCTGGAAAATATGGGCTTGGTATGTGTTTCTTTCCCAATGATGATGCTATTCAGAAGCTTTGCAAGGACCTTATTCTATCGTATTGTAAAAAGCTAAAAATCAATGTTTTAGGATATAGAGAGCTGCCTTATTCTGAGGCTGGAATTGGACAAGATGCACTCAGGGTTCAACCACGAGTTGAGCAATTATTTGTCGCTGCTATTGATGACCTTTCTCCTGAGGAGCTTGAACGTAAACTCTTCATTTTACGCCGTGCTTTAAGCCATCATATCCAACGCAATATTGAGGGGGGAAAAGAATTTTATTTTACCTCATTTTCACATAAAACAGTTGTCTATAAAGGACAATTTCGGACCGATCAGGTGCGCTCATTTTTTCTTGACCTCCATGACGAACGCGTAGTTTCTGCCTTGGCATTGGTCCATTCCCGTTTTTCTACCAATACTTTTCCCAATTGGCGCCTTGCACAACCCTTTCGCTATATCGCTCACAATGGCGAGATCAATACCATCCGTGGTAATGTGAACTGGATGCACTCCAAGGAAGCTTTGATGGAGTGTGAAGTTTTCAGTCCAGAAGAACTCGAAATGCTCTTTCCGATATGTGATGAATTGCAGTCTGATTCATCTAATCTTGATGCTATCGTGGAGCTATTGGTGATGAGTGGTCGGAGTCTGCCGCATGTCATGATGATGCTCGTGCCTGAAGCTTGGCAAGACAATGATCTGATGGACGAAGATCGTCGTGCTTTTTACGAATATCACTCCACCATGATGGAGCCTTGGGATGGCCCAGCTTCGATTTGCTTTACGGATGGAGAGATTGTAGGCGCTACGCTTGACCGCAATGGCTTACGTCCATCACGCTATACTTTGACCAAAGATGATCGCCTGATTATGGCATCAGAGGCTGGCGCATTGCCCATAGATCCTGCTCTAGCCATCGAAAAAGGTCGCTTACAGCCGGGTAAAATCTTTGTGCTTGACATGAAGCAAGGGCGTATCATCCGCGACGAAGAACTCAAAAAAGACATCTGTACCCGCAATCCGTATGGCAAGTGGTTGCAAAAATATAAAATGAAGCTGGCGGAACTTTTGTCGCCACCTATCGCACCAAAGCGTATCATTGATCCGGTCATGCTTCGCCAACGCCAGCAATTGTTTGGCATCACCACTGAGGAACTCAAAATGGTCCTCAGTCCGATGGCTAATGCTGGCAAAGAGCCCATTGGTTCTATGGGGGCAGATACTCCTTTGGCAATTTTGTCTAACCAAAGCCAACACATTTCACACTACTTCAAGCAGCAGTTTGCACAGGTTAGCAACCCACCGATAGATCCGATCCGTGAGAAGTTGGTCATGTCTCTACAAACCTGGATCGGGAGCAGTAAAAACGTTCTCGCAGAGACGCCAGAAGGATGTAAGCAGATCAGTTTGCCACACCCCATTTTGACCGGAGAAGAGTTTGAGAAAATCCGCCAGATTAGACATCCAGACTATCAGACGATCATGTTGGATTCTACTTTTGCCCTTGGCGAACGCTTGGAATCAGCTGTCGATCGACTGTGCCAAAATGCGAGCGATGCCTTGGCCAATGGAGCTAACATTCTCATTATTAGTGACCGTAAAGTAGGCCCTCAATTTGCTCCCATACCTGCTTTGATCGCCGTAGGCGCAGTACATCATCATTTGATTCGCAAAGGAGATCGTGGTCTAGCTACTTTGATATTGGAAACGGGGGAAGCTCGTGAGACGCACCACTTTGCGACTCTCATTGGGTATGGAGCATTGGCTATTCACCCTTATATGGCCTATGAAAGTATCCACCAGCATAGCTATAAAGACCCAATATTAGAAGGGCGCTCGATCCCAGAGATCCAGATGAACTATATCAATGCCATCAACTATGGCTTGCGTAAAGTCCTATCCAAGATGGGTATCTCTACGCTACAGTCGTATCATGGGGCGATGATTTTTGAAATCCTGGGCTTGAGCCAAGCGGTAGTGGACAAATGTTTTACTGGCAGTATCTCGCGGATAGAAGGCTTGGGCTTTGACGATATCGCAAGAGAGATAATGGTTCGTCATAAATTAGCTTTCCAAACGGATAGTGCTAATCGCCTCGAACTAGGAGGACTTTACCAATGGAAACGCAAAGGAGAAAAGCATCTGCTTAATCCTAAAACAATACATCTACTCCAAAAATCAACTCGTAGCAATGATTACCAACTATTTAAGGAGTACTCGACCGAAATCAATTCCCATCTAGAAAAAACGATTACCCTCCGGCACCTCCTCGAATTCCACGCTGGGACCGAAATTCCGCTATCCGAGGTCGAGCCAGTAGCAAACATTTTGAAGCGCTTCGCTACCGGAGCGATGTCTTTCGGTTCACTTTCGCACGAAGCGCACTCTACCTTAGCCATCGCCATGAACCGTATTGGCGGTAAAAGCAATAGTGGTGAAGGCGGTGAGGATGAAAAAAGATATACCGTCAGTGAAAACGGTGATTGGGAGCGTTCTGCGGTCAAGCAGGTAGCCTCTGGAAGATTTGGTGTCAACAGCTATTATCTCTCCGAAGCGGAAGAGTTGCAGATCAAAATGGCCCAAGGCGCCAAGCCTGGTGAAGGGGGACAGCTCCCCGGACATAAGGTCGATGATTGGATCGGTAGAGTGCGCAATGCCACTCCCGGGGTAGGCTTGATCTCCCCGCCGCCCCATCATGATATTTACTCTATTGAAGATCTCGCGCAGTTGATCTACGATCTCAAAAACGCGAATCGGGATGCGCGAATCAGCGTCAAATTGGTCTCTGAGGCGGGCGTAGGCACGATTGCGGCCGGCGTATCTAAAGCACATGCTGATCATATTTTGATCGCAGGTAGTGATGGCGGCACCGGCGCTTCTCCGCTGAGTTCTATCAGACATGCGGGACTACCTTGGGAATTAGGATTAGCGGAGGCCCATCAAACTCTCGTCAAAAATAACCTTCGTAGCCGCGTTACCTTACAGGTTGACGGACAAATACGAACGGGTCGAGATATGGCCATCGCCACTTTGTTGGGGGCCGAAGAATGGGGCGTTGCTACCGCTGCTTTGATAGTGGAAGGTTGCATCATGATGCGTAAGTGTCACCTCAATACTTGTCCCGTCGGTATTGCCACTCAAGATCCAGACTTACGTAAGCTGTTTTCTGGTAAGCCTGAAGACGTCGTAAACTTTTTTACGTTCCTCGCAGAGGAAATGCGTGAATATATGGCCCAATTGGGTTATCGTACTATCGAAGAGATGGTCGGACAGGTCCAGCATCTGAAAGTCAAAGAAGATCTCGACCATTGGAAACTCAAAACGATCGACTTTAGTCCGATTCTCTATAAAGCAGAGGCAGACCCCAGTGTCGGTCTTTATAAGCAAATCGAGCAAGATCACGGGATTGATGGCGTGATAGACTGGGAGTTGTTCGCCTCGGCTCGCGATACCCTTAATGACAAACGGCCTACTTTTAAGACTCATTCGCTGACGAGTGTGGACCGCTCCGTCGGAACGCTTTTGTCCCATGAAATTTCAAAAGCATATCAAGCCAAAGGCTTACCGCAAGGGACATTACATTATAAGTTTAGGGGTAGTGCTGGGCAAAGTTTTGGTGCATTTGCGGCTCCGGGATTGCGATTAGAACTAGAAGGAGAAGCCAATGATTATTTTGGCAAGGGACTTTCTGGGGCTGAACTGATCGTTTATCCCGACAAAAGTTCTCCTTTCAAAGCCGAGCGAAATATCCTCATCGGTAACGTTGCTTTCTATGGCGGGACTGCTGGAGAAGCCTATATAAATGGTATGGCCGGCGAACGATTTGCCGTGCGAAACTCTGGTGTCAAGACAGTGGTGGAAGGGGTTGGCGATCATGCCTGCGAATATATGACAGGGGGGACTGTGGTGATTATCGGTCCTACTGGCCGCAATTTTGCCGCCGGTATGAGCGGGGGAGTTGCTTATGTTTATGATCCGCAACAGCTCCTCAAAGCGCGCTGCAATATGGAGATGGTAGATTTTGATCCTATCGAGTATGAAGATGTGGAATTGTTGCACAGCATGATCAATCGCCACTATACTTTGACGGGCAGTAAACTCGGTCTCAGCTTTCTCAATGACTGGCAAAATGTCCTTTCCTATTTCATCAAAGTGATGCCAAGAGATTACAAAGCGGCTCTGCTCAAACGCAGAACGCAAGAATGGCAACAACGCAACTCTCAAACGGCTTAACTCCTGAACCACGAAATCATGGCTGATCCCAAAGGATTTTTAAAATACGATCGAGAACTCCCTCGCAGCAAAGCGCCTCAAGAAAGAGTGCGTGACTATAAGGAGTTTTATCTGCCGCAGAGCGAGGCGAAAATTCAACAACAAGCGGCTCGTTGCATGGATTGTGGCGTTCCGTTTTGTCATAGTGGCTGTCCCTTGGGCAATTTGATCCCCGACTTCAATGATGCGGTCTATCTAGAAGATTGGGCGCTAGCGTATGATATTCTCTCTGAGACCAATAATTTCCCTGAATTTACGGGTCGGATTTGCCCTGCGCCTTGCGAAGGCTCATGTGTATTGGGGATCAATAGTCCGCCCGTTTCGATTGAACATATTGAAAAGTCTATTGCTGAGAAGGCCTTCAAACTGGGGCTGGTCAAGCCAGAAATACCTTCCTCTCGTACAGGAAAAACTGTGGCAGTAATCGGTTCGGGACCGGCTGGGTTAGCTACTGCCGCGCAATTGAATGCCGCTGGACACTCGGTAGTCGTTTTCGAACGATCCAAGCATCCCGGTGGCCTTCTGCGATATGGTATTCCCGATTTTAAGCTCGAAAAGCGTGTAGTCGAAAGGCGTATTGCCTTGATGGAAGCAGAAGGTATCCAATTTCAATGTGGAGTAGAAGTCGGCAAAAATATATCGGCGAAAGAACTTAAAATCCAATATGATGCGGTGGTCCTGACGGGTGGTTCGACGATCCCGAGAGATCTGCCTATCCCAGGCCGAGACTTAGAGGGAGTTCATTTTGCGATGGACTTTTTGACACAGCAAAACCAAGTAGTGGCTAATGAATGGGAAGAACAAAAAGAACGCATCTTAGCTACCGATAAGCATGTTGTTGTGATTGGTGGCGGTGATACTGGGGCCGACTGCGTCGGAACGTCAAATCGTCAGCAAGCGAGTTCTGTAAGTCAACTCGAACTATTGGGGGAACCACCTACGAGTCGTACTGCTTACAATCCTTGGCCCGAATGGCCCATGACACTTCGCACCTCTTCTTCTCACGAGGAAGGTTGTGATAGAAACTGGTCCGTATTGACAGAAGCGTTCATCGGAGATGAAAACGGAAAACTGAAGGCGCTGCAAGTATGTGATATCGCTTGGCAAAAAACTAGTCGAAGCTTTGAAAAAGTCGCTGATTCTAGCCGGGAAATACCTTGTGAATTAGCCTTATTGGCGATCGGGTTTATGTATCCTGATCCGGAAGGACTACTCGCTCAATTAGAGGTAGGTTTAGATGATAGAGGAAATGTGAAAACTGATAATTTTCATACCAATATAGAAGGTGTCTTTGCGGCGGGTGATATGCGTCGAGGCCAATCTTTGGTAGTATGGGCGATAAGCGAAGGACGTGAAGCTGCCAGGGCTGTGGATCTTTGGCTCCAAGGGCTCAGTGAACTGCCTAGTAAAAATGCTTCTTATCTAGAGGTTTCATCTCGCTAGGGTATTTATTTTAGAATTCCAGATTTTTTTAAAATCATATATTGGATATGCTGAAACTATAAACTATAAATTGGAAATTTGAGCTACAATTTATAGTTTAGGACCGATTACACTTGAAACCAATTTTCATGTCTGTGTCTAAGCATCCTGAAAAATTAGTAGAAACTGCGATAGCTACCTATCAACGCTATCCTTCGGGCGTTATCTTACTTACGATGAAACCTTATGCGAGGATTGAATTAGAGGGTGCTAAGGAATTTGTTAAGGTTTGTTTAGAAATTTCAGCAGGCGAGGGAGCAGTGGTTCTGATTGACAATAGCCATCCTCACACTACTACTCTCAAAGCTAGGCGTTTCCTTTCTGATGCGAAAGAGATTGCAGCGGCGGCAGGCCTTTCTAACAACTCGATGAGTGCTTTCCTCGGTAATCTTTGGATTCGAACTGTCCCACCGGTTTACCCTTCGAAGATATTTACTAGCAAAGAATCCGCTGTTGAGTGGTTAAGTACATTCTGCTAGTTTTAGCGATTCTCCTATATGCGTAGTCTTAAGCGGTTGTTTACTTTCTTTCTCAATCTAGGAGACCGCCTTCTCTGTGTGTTGTTTGCCGTTTTGCTTACGCAAATCCCAAGCTATCTTACTCAATATCAAGAAAGCCTTGCTACGGTTAGGCAACGAAGCGAACAGACTTATCTAGAACTTGATGCGAGTGCAGCCCAATTCAACTTAGATGTGGATAGCTATTTGGAACAGCAACGATTGATTCCGGATAGTATGAGACTGGCCAATCCTCAACTGATGCAGGATGCAGTTTCGAGATATCGTTCCTATGATGAAGCTTATAGGGCTATCAGCGAAAGTCCTGAATGGAAGAAACCTTTTGCGCTCCTCATACATCATGATCCTTCGATTCATGCTTCATTCGATTTTCAACCTAAGATTGAATATAATTGGACCAGCGCTATCTATGCCTTGATTGGAGTATTGATTGCTTTAGGAATTTTGGGCCTGATATATGGCCTATTTAGTTGGATCAATCGTCGGTTCAATAAAGCCCGCCCTGTTTACGACCCTTATAAATATCGTCGTAAAGATCTCACTTGATTTAGCTTCAATGCGGCATTTTTTTCTTTACTGGCTCCCCTTGCTTGCATGGATGATGATCATCTTCATGCTTTCCCACCAAAATGGCGATACTTCTTCCCAGACTAGCGAATGGGTCCTCAATCTGTTGCAATGGCTCAATATTGATCTTGAGACATTACGACAAGCTGGTTTCCGACTATTGGTCCGTAAAGCGGCTCATATGACAGAGTACTTTGTATTGTACCTTCTGGTTTTTCGGCTCATCAAGCTCTCCAAGCCACTTAAGACCAGTCTTTGGGTTAGTTTGTTATTCACGCTTGCATACGCATCTACGGATGAATTTCACCAGATTTATATTCCCGGCCGAGTTGGTACCATCTTTGACGTGGGTATCGATGGTATAGGAGCAACGATTGCCCTTTTGCTTTGCTGGTATTACTATCGGAGAAAGACAAACAATTGAAAAAAAATCCTAGCTTTGTATAAGCACAAATATTTGCCCGTCGTTTTAAAACAAGACGTATGATCATCGAAGTAAAAGTCCCAAGTCCTGGAGAATCAATTACCGAAGTAGAAATTGAAAGCTGGTTAATCGAAAGCGGTGCTACCGTTGATATGGATGACGAATTAGCGGAGATAAATTCAGATAAAGCTACTCTTACCATCAATGCCGAAAATGGAGGCAAAATCGAAATTTTGGTAGAAGAGGGAGAGACTGTTGCCGTAGGACAAGTCATCGCAAAAATCGATACTGAAGCTGCTGCCGCTCCTGCTAAAGAAGATACAAAGGCTCCTACAGAGGAAAAGACAACATCAAGCCCTGCGCCACAAGCCGTAAATCCCGCCAATAATGGAGGACATGCTACTGGGCATCCTTCTGTTTCAGCTGCAAAACTAATGGCTGAAAAAGGTATCGCTACGGGTGATGTACAAGGTAGTGGTCGTGGTGGACGAGTTACCAAAACCGATGTTGTAGCTCATAAGCCTGCTGCGAAAGCTCCAGCTGCGCCTAAAGAAAAAGCTCAGCAAAAGGAAGAACGCCCATTGCCGGGTCTACCTACAATGAATGGCGGTGCTGATCGCGTGCAAACACGCGAAAAGATGAGTTTCATTCGCCGTAAAATCGCCGAAAGACTCGTTTCTGTCAAAAATGAAACTGCCATGCTTACCACTTTCAATGAGGTCGATCTCACTGAAGTGATGGCAATGCGCAAAAAATATAAAGAGAAGTTCAAAGAGACTCATGGCGTTGGCCTTGGCTATATGTCATACTTTACCAAAGCGGTAACGATGGCCTTGATGGAATTCCCTTCGGTGAACGGCCAGATCGATGGCAAGGATATCATTACAAGCAATTATGCTGATATCAGTATCGCAGTGAGTTCTGATCGTGGCTTGGTGGTGCCTGTCATTCGTGATGCGCATTTGATGAGTCTATGGCAAATCGAAAAGTCGGTATTGCATTACGCACTCAAAGCTCGCGCTAATCAAGTGACGCCTGACGATATGAACGGTGGAACATTCACGATTACCAATGGTGGTATCTTTGGTTCGATGCTTTCGACCCCTATTATCAATCCTCCTCAATCTGCGATTCTCGGTATGCACAACATCGTGCAGCGTCCGATGGCAGTAGATGGCGAGGTGAAAATTCGTCCGATCATGTATGTGGCTCTTTCTTATGACCACCGCATTATCGACGGCAAGGAAGCCGTGAGTTTCCTTTACCGCGTCAAAGAACGCTTAGAAGATCCTAGCCGTATGCTCCTAGAAGTATAAGAGAATTAGGACCTCAAAATAATAAACAAGGAATGGAGGAGCTTATCGCTTTCTCCATTCCTTGTTTTAATTAGAAGCGTTCCGCGCAGCGAGGAGGGATATTGTAAAGGCTCAACATCTTGCGCCTCAACAGACTACCGACTCCAGATTAAAAAACTATTTTCCGCTCCACATTTTGCGATTCTGGGCTTTTTGCTTTTCCATGCCTTCGCCTTTACGGATCTCAAGATATAAATCTTGGCTACTATAGCGTTGATGTTCTGGCGCACTACGTTGGCGACGGCGGTTCCGTTGCTGCGCGATTTTTTGGTGTTTGAGACGGACCGGATGCAAATCGTGGGTGGAAGCTTGGCTATCTGTATTGAGCACAGATTTGACGATGGTCTTCGAATTTACTTCCTGTTGAGCAGAGGTACGCAGTTTGTTGTTGTGTTGCAGATGGCGAAATGGAGTTTGCGCATAGCACAGCCCCATACCCATACACAGCAGCAGTGTGAGGGTTAGTTTCATAATAATAAGTCCTTTTGCTAATATTAAGATACAAAGTAGTCGGCATAATATTTTAGTAGATTTTGATTATTTTTAAGCTGCTTATGAAAGCCTCATTTTTGTTTTCGATTTGGCTGCTTATAGCCACTTTTGCTGCCCCACTGAGGGCTCAGACTCCATTGCATGAGATGGCGCTGCCTACCGTGCATGGACAAAACTATGCGCTTGCTAGTGTCAAAGAGCAGCCATTATCGGTATTCTTTTTTCTGGCGCCTGAGTGCCCACTCTGTGAAAATTATGCCCTTACGATTAAAGAATTGCGCCGACAATTTGATCGGCAAGAAGTAAGCTTTTATGGCATTTTTGCTGGAACAACCTACAGTCCCGCTGAGATCACGCATTATATGGCACGCTTTCAACTCCCTGTCAAAGCCCTCAAAGACCCACAATATCAACTCACCCAACATTTTGGAGCAACAGTAACACCAGAAGTCTTTGTAGTGGACCCTGCGGGGAACGTTTTGTATCAAGGCAAAATCGACAATTGGATTGCTGCCTTGGGCAAAAAACGCCTCCAAGCCACGCGCTTCTACCTGCGTGATGCATTGACCGCTGCCTTGGAGGGAGAGGCTGTTGCCTTAGCTAAAACCGAAGCAGTAGGCTGCTTGATCGAATAAGGATATGCAAAGGACCGATTACATACTCACGCTTTTAGGACTTAGCATCTTGCTAACGATAGCATGTAGTGAGCCAAAACCTGAGCAACAGACCGCTACTGATCTAATGCTGCCTGATACTGTCACTTTCAGTGAACACATCGCTCCTTTGATCTATCAAAATTGCACCCCATGTCATCGTCCGGGGAGTGCTGGGCCCTTCAATTTGATTAGCTATCGAGATGTAGCCAAACGAAAGAAGATGGTCGCCAAGGTTACTCGTGACCGCTATATGCCGCCTTGGCCTGCTGATCCTGAGTATCGTCATTTTGTGGAGGAAAAAATCCTAAGCGAGCAAGAGATAGCGCTGCTAGGCCGCTGGGCGGAACAAGGCGCTCCATTGGGAGATGCTAATCAGATACCCGCTCCTCCTCAATTTCCAGAAGCTTCATTTTTGGGGGAACCTGATCTCGTTCTCAAAATGGACGAAGCGTTCCCGATTGAGGGCAATAACCAAGACCGCTTTCTCTTTGGAAAAATCCCCTATGAGATCGCTCAGGATACCTTTGTCAAAGCCTTTGAATTTATCGCGGGCAACAAAAAGATTGTCCATCACATGAATGGTCATTTGGTGAGTTATGCGCCTGAAGCCAAACAAGATGTGATGGAAGGCGAACGCTTTGTGGATCGTGAGCGCGTTCCCGTACAGCGGGCCTACCCCCAACTTGGCCTACTCAATGATGATGGGACCTATCCTACTTTAACGCCTTTGGTTTGCAACTATTTGCCGGGCGTTGTGCCTCAGTTATATCCTCAAGGTGTTGGTGGCTATCGTTTGCATAAAAAGGGCGCTTTCCTCTTCAATGACTTACACTATGGACCTTCTGCGGAGGATACATCGGACCTTTCGCGCGTCAATGTGTTTTTTGCCTCGGGTCCCCCGGAACGCCCTACTTTAGAGTTACAGATGGGGACACTCGGTATCTCGGATATCGTACCTCCTTTGGCGGTCCTACCCGATACGATCATGGAGTTTCGAACTGAGGCGATTATTCAGCAAGATATTTCATTGTTGACGCTCAATCCGCATATGCATCTATTAGGTCAATCGTTTTCGGCTTTTGCGATCAAACCTACCGGTGATACCATCCCCTTGATTCGGATACCTGAATGGGACTTCAGATGGCAGTATTTCTATACTTTTGAATATATGCTACCGCTTCCCAAGGGAACCCGCGTAGTCGTAGAAGCAGTCTATGACAATACGGCTGACAATCCCAATAATCCTTTTGATCCGCCTCGGCTCATCGCCGAACGTGAGGGTAGTATGCGTACTACCGACGAAATGCTACAGTTTATCATGACCTTTTTACCATATCAAGCGGGTGATGAAAAAATTGCTTTGGGACAATAAGCAAATAGGTGAATTGCCGCAGAAAACACTAAATTTGATCTCCAATCCTAATTTATGTCTTATCAGCAAGTCAAAACCGGCCATCGTTTCGCGGGTATGTTTATCGATTACCTCATCATCTTTTTTGGATTGGGGATAGTTGCCTTGTTGACGCTCTTATTGATAGATATGAATGTGCTGGTAGTAGATCCTGATATCTCTGCAGCCGAAACAGTAGTGAAATGGGCGATGATCATCCTACTTGCTCTCTGGATGGCAAAGGATGTATTTGGAGGGCAGAGCCTTGCCAAACGTGTCCTCAAGCAGCAATTAGTCAGCAATAAAACCGAAGAAGTCGCTGATCCTTTTCTGACACTATTGAGAAATTTATTCAGCTTTGCCTGGCCGGTTGAATTTGTTTGGGCGATGGTTAATCCTGAAAGGCGCTTAGGCGATTTTGTCGCAGGGACTAAATTGATTTCGTATAAGGAATCGACCCCTGCACCTAGCGCTCCGATATGGCGTTCATTTTTGGCTTTGGGCCTTAGTTTTGTGTTTATGTATCTACTGATCAACCCCCTTTTTCCTTCCTACGAAGACGGACGAGGCAGCGACATAGAGCCACAAATCGAATCAGTAAATGAAGCCAAAAGTAAAGTTTTAGAAGAAGCCTTGCTTTTCAAGATGGCCGAAGCCTTTCCTGAAATCAGTGTAACTGTCTACGAAAACAGCGACATCGAAGGCGAGGGCTTTATTCAGGTGGAATTGTTCCGTGAAGCGGAAAAGAGCATCGGTCTCTCCCGTCTTTATAACTTCAGAGAGATGATTATCGAAATCAGCGATCATACATTGCCTGAGACG
>JBGCFA010000410.1:0-3704 GCA_045106675.1 Bacteroidia bacterium | reverse complement strand
CCCAAAAGGCACTCCTTGGCAAGGACCCGAAGATGCCGATGAATTGGCCCTGAGCGAATTAACGCTCGCAGAAATGCTCAAAGCAAAAGGCTATCGCACCTTCTTTGCAGGCAAATGGCATCTAGGAAATGAAGGTTTTTTTCCTTAAAATCAAGGATTTGACATCAATCTAGGCGGACATCATCGGGGGAGCCCTCCGGGCGGATATTATAGTCCCTACAAAAACCCAAAACTGATCGACGGACCTGAAGGAGAATATCTTCCCGACCGCTTGACAGATGAAGCCATTGCATTTATGCAGCAAAAGCAAGAAAAACCTTTTCTGCTATATCTCTCCTACTATACCGTACACACGCCCATCCAAGCCTCAAAGCTTCACATCGACGAATGGCAGATAACAGCTGATTCGCTGCCAGCGCTAGCCCCAAGCGTTCGGCCGGAGGGCAAAGGAGAAACACGCCTCAGACAAGACAGAGCAGACTATGCCTCAATGATCAGCGCGATGGATGAAAATGTAGGCAGGCTCCTACAAGCACTAGAACGATCTGGCCAAGCCGCAAACACTCTCGTCGTTTTCACCTCTGACAATGGTGGACTCTCAACTCTCTGGCCCAATAGCAATGCTCCAACGAGCAATGAACCTCTGAGAGCGGGCAAAGGTTGGTGCTATGAAGGAGGCGTTCGAGTCCCTTTGCTGATCCGTGCCGGAACGCAAAAACCTCAAAACATAGAGCGAGAGGAACCGGTCATAAGTATGGATCTCTTGCCGACGATATTAGGTGCCTTAAACATTCCTCTCCCTACTGATCATCTTTTGGATGGCATAGATATTTTACAAGCTGCTAGCGCAGAACGCCCCCTCTTTTGGCACTTTCCGCATTATCATGGTAGTATGTGGGAACCAGGCTCAGCGATGCGACAAGGCAAATGGAAATACATCCGGTTCTTGACCGAAGATCGAGAAGAATTATACGATCTATCAGTTGACCCTAGTGAGAAAAATGACCTCTCTATTGAACAGCCACAGCAGTTGGCACCTATGCGGCTAAGTATGGAAACATGGTATCAAGAAACCCATGCAAAAATGCCCAGCCTACGAAAAACAGATTCCAATGAATGATCAAATAGCCCGCTTTCAAGCTGCCGCGGACGAATATGTAGCCAGAACTAAAACTAAAGCAGATGTACTAGGCATCGTCGTTTCAGGCTCATTTGCACATGCTCAGATCGATCCGCATTCTGACATTGATATATTTGTCATCACAGACCCTAGCAGTACTGAGCGAGAAAGGGGCAATACTTGGATTAATGGAGTGGAAATAGAGTATTTCAAAAACCCACCTCAGCAAGTCCGGAGCTATTTTCGCAAGGAGAAGAGTCCTCATACGGCCCATATCCTTGCCAATGGCAAAGTCGTATTTAGTCGTTCGACCGAGGTCGAAAAGCTCATAAAGGAAGCAAAAGCAATTCTCGCAACTCCCCTAACAGTTTTGAAACCTTTTCAAATAGAATTGCTCAAATACCATTTGGATGATCTGCTCAAAGATCAGGCTGATTGTATCCATAATGCTGATCGTTTTGCGGGTGAGTTAATCAAGTTTCAAATCATCAATCGCTGTATAGATACTTTTTGCCAAGTGAAGCGGGTAAACCGTACGAAAGACAAGCGACTTGAATCTCAATTAGCTGAGATAGACGCAGGGTTTGCTCATGCGATCAAGCGACTAACTTTAGCTGAATGGAATGATGCAAATGCTTTAGCTGAGGTGGCTGCTAAAATGGAAGAGATACTGGGTGGCAAACGCACAGATGAATGGGTTTTGAGAAGTAGCTTGGATATATGAAAACAGGCCTTTTCCAACTTTTGGCGATCTGTAAACTCATTCGTTTATCAAGCCAAACGTTAAATTGAATTTCTCATGTTGGGCATATTCGTAATCATCTTACTATCAGGAGTCCTTTTGTACTGGTTAGAGAAGGATCCCATCAAGGCGTTTGGTTTTAAACCAGTCTATAAACGACTGGGCCAATTCTTTGCAGGTTTTGGCTTTTTACTGCTTTTCCACCTCATGATGATCGGGCTCGATACTATTAGTCAGTCGATTGATTGGGATCTCAACCCTAACTTTAGCTATCAATTAGCCGCAGAAACGGTCTGGTATCACCTTAAATCTGCCTTGACAGAAGAACTCATCTTTAGAGGTGCTTTGCTCTATCTCTTGATCAAAAAACTCGGCTTGCAGGCCGGTTTGATTATTTCGTCCGTCGCCTTTGGGGTTTATCATTGGTTTTCTTATGGAGCTTGGGGAGCCTTGGTGCCGATGATTTATGTCTTCATTGCTACAGCGAGTATGGGCTATGTATGGGCTTGGGCATTTGCTCGCACCCGTTCGATTATGCTCGGTTTAGGGATGCATTTAGGGTGGAATCTAATGGGCGCGATATTTTCTACAGGCCCAAGTGGAGATTTGCTATTTATTGAACAATCGCGCCTAGCATTTTCGGACTGGAATAATCTCTGGTATTTATTAGGGAAAGGATTAGCGGTGCCAATCTTGACCATTTTACTCCTCAGTTATTTTTGGCCGCCCCAAAATCCTACTCCTCAGGTCGAACCTTTGCTGGGTAAAATTGACTCAGAATAAACCCTCATACACTTTTAGATGCATGATTCGTTTATTTGATATGATTCGGATCATCTTCTTCCTGCTTCTTAGCTTAAGCATCTCTTTGGGTCAAGCTCAAAGTGTTTCCAAAGGCAGTCCCGGCAATGGTAGTTTACAAAAGGCGGCAAAATTGCCATATCGAGGGCTAGGTTACCGCTATTTCAGTCCTCTTAGTTATTATGTACTCCGAAGAGGATTTGTTCACCAAAAAGTGAAGCAAACTGTCTTAGCGGCATACAAAGCTTGTGAAGCAGAAATGCCTAAACGGAAGTTCCGATTGATGGAATGCTCCAAGCGCAAAGGTGGTCCCATGAAACCCCATCGGACCCATCAAAATGGTATGAGCGTTGATTTCATGACTCCCTTGCAAAAAAAAGGCAAAGCGTTCCAAGCATTGGATCGGCTAGGGATTTGGCATTATCTATTGACTTTTGACGGCCAAGCTCAATGGCGTATCAATCCTAAGGTGAAGATTGACTACGAGACGATGGCAAGACACATTATGGCACTCGATGATGCGGCTAAACGTAATGGTTTGAAGATCAAAAAGGTGATTTTCAAAGTCGCCTTACAGCCCGCGCTATTTCAGGGCACTTATGGCAAAAAGCTCAAGCGTCGTGGCATTTATTTTGTGCGCAAACTCTCTCCCTTAATCGACAATTTGCATGACGATCACTATCATATAGACTTTGCTTTTAGATGAAACGATTACTGCCCTTCCTCAGTATTTTGGCACTTATAGCTTGCCAGAAACCTAATTCGCCAGACAAAAGTCAAATCCTCTGGCAACCAACTCTTAGTGAAAACTTAGTCGAGTTTGCTCCGGGCATTATCTCTACCACATTGACTGAGGTCAAAACCTTGGGCTTGGAGGCAACCGATGCTTATTACAATAAAGGTTCTCTGACAAATTCCGTGGTACGGAGCATTTTGATAAAATCTGATGCCTTCTAGGGTAAAAGTTTTTTACTTTTGTTGTATAACATCCCCCATCCAAGACGGCCCCTTCAAATGGGCCTGATGTAAAATTTGGAAGGA
>JBGCFA010000041.1:0-64677 GCA_045106675.1 Bacteroidia bacterium | reverse complement strand
ATTATTGCTATCTGCTAATTGACGACCATATTCTAAGTTTTCGATCGCAAAGGGATCTTGATGGCGATTAGCAATTCGTCCTAGTTCTAGATAAGGAGCTACGGAATTAGAATCCATAGTTTGAACCATTCTAAATGCTTCCAAGGCTTGCAAATAAGCGCCTAAACTATCGGCATAAATACCTGTGCGGGTCCATTCGGATTGGGTGTGATCAGTGCTCGGCCATTCGGTCTCTGAGAGTAAAGATTGGCCAATAGCGAGGTAAAGCAATGACAATTCTCGTGAACTGGCTTCCCAAAGAGAGAGGTCTTCTACTCTCACACTACTGAGGTGTGCAAAGGCCGAATCTCTTAGGCCGAGGTCCAATTCCATCTTGGCACCGAAGAGCTTGCCTTTAGGAATGCCGAGATTCCCGGCACGTTGGAAATACTCCCGAGCCATTTCGGGCACATCTCTTTTGAAAAAACCGCTTCCTAAGAGCATATAACCACGGGCGGCATAGCTGGGATAAACTTTGGCGAGACCTTCCATCCGACTGACGGCATACTCTATCGAATCATTTTGAAACATCCGCCAAGCATCCAAAACCGCGGCGTCTGGAGAGCCATTTTTGCGGCTCATATCCTTGATCAGCATCGGATCGATCAACTCGCCGGTCTCAAAATGATTGAGCGCCCAGTTATAGTGCAAAAAGAAATCATTACTAGATGCGACCTTCTCACGCTCGATATCGAGTTCTTCCCCACTGATCAACGCATACTGCAAGGCATTGGTCATCGCTAAATTAGAAGGCTTGTCTAACTCCAATGAGGCTTGATAAAAGGCTGTCGCATTTTCCGGACGATCAAAACGCTGGTAGACTTGGGCGAGATTACTATAGGTAGAGGACGCATTTGGATCAGCCTTCAATGCTTTTTGAAAACTCTTGATCGCAGAGTCGGCTAGCCCTAGTTTGAGATATAAGGTCCCAAGATTATTGGCGAGGTAAGCGTTTCCGGCTTCAGCCGAACGCGCCTTTTGAAGCTCATTGACTGCGGCTTCTAGTTTGCCTTTAACTACAAAAAGATTGGCGGCATTGATCCGCGAAAATGGAAAGTCATAGCTCTCCGTTGATTGGCGATAGTGATAGCGAGAAGTCTGTGCCATCTTGGGATTGGCCAGTAAGAGGCTCGCGATATTGTAGTGCGCTTTGACACTACGACTGGCACTAGGCAAGGCTCGTTTATATGCTGCAATGGCCGCTTGAGTTTCTCCCGCAATCATCAAGTTATCTGCCTTCTGATTGAGTGTATTGTGGATCAGCATGCGCTGAAACTGAAAGCCTTCCGTCGGACCTTCTGCAATCAGGAATCCGGCGACGCCGAACATGAAAATGATGAAATACGGAATCTTTGGTCCTTCCCCAAGTAAGTAGTATAGATTGATCTTATGCCGCAGTAAAGGCATGAAGTTGTAAAAGAGATAAGTGATATAGCCTAGGCTCACCACTGCAAAGAACATCGTCGTATAGCGATCAAAATTTTTGTTGAAGATCAGATCGGTATAGGAGTAGTTGAGCATCATGAAACTCGATACAATCACCACCAAACTCAATATCACCAAAGTGAATACCGACTGCGTCGTAAAAACCGTCTTTACAGACTTGAACAAATGCTGTGAGGTAAAGACAGTCACTAGGCCTCCGATGATCAACACATGATGCGGTCTAATATCTGGCCGAAACCAAGGCATTAGGTTTAAGGGAAATAATTCGTCTACCCAACCGATGGTCAATAACAGCCAAATCATCATGAGAAGGATGATAAAGGGCAAAGCCAAACGAAACCGTCGCTCCTGCCGATTAGTGGTCGCTAAAAGGATCAAATTGATCGGCTCCTTAGCGATGAAAAGAGAAAATATTAGGGCGAGTATGCCCATATAGGGTACTTCGTTGGCTGCCATCTCCTGTAGCCCAATCCAATCAGACTGAAGATAGACAAGCCCCACCATCGTGAGATTGAATACAAAAAAAGTGAGTATTCGCCAAGGCAATTTCCAACGTAGCAAAAACATCTGGAAGGCATAGGCACTCCCTAAAAAGGCCACTAAAAGTCCTAATCGTACCAAGAAAAATGGATCAGCTCCATTGGCTTCAGTTGCAGGCCAGATATAGGACTCTACTCCCGTAAAGGTCAAAAAGAGGACAAATAATAGATAGAAGGCATAAACCCAGCGAGATCGAATTTGGGTTACGACCCCTAGGAAAATCGACCAAGCAATGATTTGCAGTGCCCAAAAGATCATGACGGGTGCTTTTGCTGGGACCAAAGGACCTGCGACAAAGGAGCTTAATTGTCGATAAGCATTAAGTTCTATTGGGATTTCGCGATAACGGTGTTCAATCGTTTCGATTTGGACCGGCACGACCTCACTATCGGCTAGCTCTACCACTTCCATCGACCAATATGTCGGATTGGCATAATTGAACCACGCTAGGCCTCCGGCCAGGATGGCTCCTATTAGCAAAATGCCAAACAGGATACGGTTTAGATTGGAAAAAGAGGTGAGGAAATAGTGAATAGGAACAAAAGGAAGTCTCTTAAGATCCATTTGGAATGCTTTGGCTTTAATTATCTACGCTCAACGCTGACAGGGTCTAGACCCTGTCAGCGTTTTGTGGCGTGTCCGCGCTATAGAACGCAATTTAACGCAAAAGTTACAGTTTTTACTTGTTAACTACTTTCGGTACTCTGAAAAAGCCCTCATTTCGAGAAGGAGCGTTCTGCAAAGCAGCCTCCCGATCCATAGCTGGAACCGCGATGTCCTCCCGCAAGCGATTGAACTCCTCGGTCATATGAATCAAGGGTTCGACATCGTCGGTATCTACTTCTTGTAAGCGGTCTACAAAATCACAAAGCTTTTGAAAATCACCCTTCATAGCTTCTCGCTTTTCGGCAGGTACTTCTAGCTTTGCCAGCTTGCACATTTTGTCCAATACTTCGTCTGTGATCTGCATATCAACGCATCAAGGTTAAGTCGCCTCTAAAGACTTTTTCGCCAATCTTAATGACGTAAAAGTAAACGCCCTCTACCGAAGGAGCTCCTTGAGTATTGATACCGTTCCAACTGAGTTGACGCCCTTCATGTACGGGACGACCCCAGCGGTCAAATATCTGCATCAAAAAGGATTCACCTCCATTATAAGTAATTCGAAACTGGTCGTTAATACCATCTTCGTTGGGTGTAAAGAGATTGGGAATTAACAAACCCGGCTCGTAAATCACAAGCGGAGCTAGCTGAATGCTATCCACACAGCCACCCTCATCGGTGATAACGAGACTCACAGTATAGTTTCCTGCTTCTTTATAGATATGGATTGGATTGAATTCGGTAGATACATTGCCATCACCAAAGTCCCAATAATAAGCACTGGCATTGGTGGATTGATTGCTAAAGGCTACGGTGGCATTGGGTAGTGGTAAAGAATCAGGCAGAATTAAATCCATACTAAAGTCAGCCGTTCCCGGAGAGGAGACGATAACTTGACCTTCATCATAAATCGCCATACAACCACCTTCTCCAATAGCGCTAAAGCTCACATTATAGATGCCCGGTTCAGTGTATAAGTGCTCTGGATTGGCTTCATTCGAGATCGGTGATCCATCACCAAAGTCCCAGATATAATTGGTCCCAGCGACAGAGGCTTCTAAAAAGCTCACCATCAGCGGCGCACAACCATTGTCAAGGGACATCAAATAATCTGCATCTGGTAGTGGATTGACGATTACTTCTACCGCCGCTTCGGCATCACAGGCTCCTTCAGAGACGGTCAATACATAAGTAGTGGTTTCGTCTGGAGAAGCCATTGGGCTGGCAATCAGTGGATTGTCGAGTCCTCGAGGAGGCGACCATTGATAGTTAGAACTACCCAAACCTCCTGTACCAGTCAGTTGGACGGAGTCTCCAGCACAGATTCGGTTTGTGTCGCCTTCGGCGAACGCTACCACTGGCCTACTGACTGTAACCAATATATCGTCGGTAGCGGAGCATTTGCCCGCCGAGACTTTGAGTGTATAAAGAACCGTTTCTTGTGGATTGGCAAGTGGACTTGGCACAAACAGGCCTGAAAGTCCTTGTGGTGGCGACCACTCATAAAATACCGGTGAGAAAGTACCTCCACCTAAAGAGTGTTGCCCAAGCAAGGTGATCGTATCGCCTCTACAGATCGTTACATCTGGACCCGCGCTGACCTTTGGCTTTGGCAATACATTGACATCTACCGTAATCGGAGGACTATCGCAACCAAAGTCAGAAGTTGCTACCAAAGTATAGGTGGTTGAATTCAACGGATTGGCCCAAGGCATCGCTGCTGTGGGATCATCCAAGCCCGTAGTGGGAGACCATTGATAAGTATAAAATAAGGCGGTCGAATCTCCACCTGCCGTACCATCCAATTGGATGCTATCGGTATAACAAATCTCTTGTACGTTGCCCGGGTCAGCCGTCGGTAAGGTGCGAACCTTAACCGTCGTCGAATCAGCGACACTTGGACAACCGTTCGACCAGGCGACAAAAAAGAAAGTCGTCGTGAAAGGAGGGCTCACCTTGGAAACCGCAAAACTAGAGTCTGCAATTCCCGCAGCGGGTGTCCATGCATAAGTATAATTGGGGCCTGCTTCATTGGCAAAACCGTTCAGCACGGCTGTATCCCCTAAACATATCTCTCGATCTGGCCCAGCTTCCACCACGGGACGCTCATTGACCGTAACTGTGATCGTACTGAGGGTATCTAGAGTAGTATTGAAACTGCTACAACCATTGGCTGACTCAACTATGACAGTATAAATCGTAGTGGTATCAGGCGTGGCGTATGGACTGGATATACTGGGGTTGTTGAGTCCCGCTGGTGGAATCCAGTTAAATATATAAGGTCCGGGCGCTTCCTGTGGATTGAGGATGACCGCTTCTAGTCCGGTACCTACGCCTCCTTCACAGATAGTCTGGTCAGGACCAGCATCTACGATTGGCTGACGCAGGACATTGACTTGTACATCATCAAACTCACTAGTACAGCCATTGATATCGGTAATCTGGACAAAATAAGTAGTGGTATCCGTTGGGTTGACGATTGGATTGCTGATATATGGGCTACCTAAGCCACAGTTGCCAGGATCAGAGCAACCCCATGAGTAAAAATATCCGGGAGTACCACCTATCGGTGTAACGCTTAGTTGAACACCGCCGCTGCCTTCACAAAATGAAGTATCGATGCCCGCATAAGATTGGAAACTAGTATTGACTTTGATATTGACGGTATCACTGCCCACATCAAATGGAGGACAGGTCGCCCTATCAGTACCCGTAATGATCACCCGATAGGTACTACCGCCATTGGAGCAATCCGATGAAAAACAGAATGTCCCCAAGATGGAATCGTTTTGTTGGGTAACGGTTAAGGAACCGAGGTTCAGGCTCGTACCGCCAATCGTTTGAAAATCATAATCATAGTCTACGCCATTGCCGGGGGTATTGTCAGCAATGTAGAAGTCGTAACAGACTTGATCGCCAATCTCAATATAGATGGTATTACCAACAACGTTGAGTCCGGAGAGATCACTACCAACGTTCGGCGCCGCCGTGACCGGATCACTAACCTTGACATAAACGGTATCGAAAACTTCGAGGATATTGTTACACTCACCATTATCCTCGGCGCGAACGATAAATTCTATAATCTGACCTTCATTGGCACATTCGGGCTCCCAACAGATTTGGGCCGTGAGGGGATTGTTACCCGTTACATTGAAAGTCGCAGCATTACTACCTGTGAATACCGGACTTACGGTGCTGCCTGTGAGGTTGTTGCCTAGGTTGATGTCAGTAAATACTACATCGTAGCAAAAAGCTTGTTGCGCATCAACAAAGATGGTATCACCGTCAAAATTGAGGCCGTTGAGAATATGTTGAGCGACTGGTGGATCATTAGGGGGCGTGATGATGCTTACGTACACGCTATCTGAGTCAGTTAGTTGACTGGAGCAAGGGGCGTCATCGGCCGTGCCGAACGCTAGAAGTACTGTCTGTCCAACGAAATTACAATCTGGGGTCCAGCATATCTGTCCGGTCAAAGGATTGCCTGGTACAAAATTGAAACTTGGGCCGTTGGCCTGGGTGAAGATCGGACTGATCGCTACCGCATTGAGGATATCTGCTGCGTTGGGGTCATTGGCCGCAAAGTCGAAGCAAAAGCTCTCGTTTGCGATGACAAAAATGGTATCATTACTAAAGGTAGTGCCCGTGAGGTCATAGGTAATATTGGGCCCATCGTTCGGTGGAACCGCAACGCTTATATAAACCGTATCTAAAATCTGTCCCACATTGGAACAAACGCCACCGTCTTCGGCGCCAAAGATTAATTGTACGACGGTGTTTTCGTAACTACAATCCGGTATCCAGCAGATGGTACCATTGAGGGGATTGTTGCCCGTGGTATTGACAATAGGAGGATTTGTACCAGTAAATATCGGAGAGATGCCCACAAAACTAAGTTGGTCTCCTAGATCTGGATCAAAAGCGATGAAATCAAAGCATAGATTATCTAGCGCATTGACGAAGATAGTATCATTGCTAAAGACATTGCCGCTGAGATCGGTGGTAATGCCTGGAGGAGCATTGGGAGGAACTTCGACCTTGATATAGACCGTAGTCTGGGTCGGAAAACCAAAATTGCAGAGTGAACTATCCTTGGCACCAATACTAAGTGGTATCACCTGCCCTTCGAGATTACAATCAGGCTCCCAACAGATTTGGCCTGTAAGAGGATTGTTGCTAGTGATATTGAAAGAGGGTCCATTGGGGGCGCTAAAGATGGCACTGATCGGAAAAGCACTCAAAACATCCCCTGAATTTGGATCAGTGACACTAAAGTCAAAGCAAAAATTATTGGTCGCAGGAATGAATATAGTATCCCCATTGGTAGTGAGGCCTGTCAAATCGGTAGTTATCTGAGGCGGTAAGTTCGGTGGAACCGTGATCACAACCCAAACCGTATCAAAGATGATATTGGCATTTTCGCAATCTTCTGGATCATTGGCCCCAATCACCAAAGGGATGATTTGGCCGTCATAGTTACAAGAAGGCGTCCAGCAAACTTGCCCAATAAAAGGGTTGGTGCCGCTACCGCTGAGGATAGCTGGTGGTGGAAAGAAAAAACCGTTGCCGAAGGAAGCACTGACCGTAAAGGCGTTGACTTGATCACTAGCTACTGGATCGGTAATGCTTACATCATAGCAAAAGGGTTCTCCTCCATTGACAAAAATGGTATCATTGCTGGAATTAAGGCTGCTCAAATCATGTAAGATCACAGGTGGCGCACCTTGTGGGAGACAGTTGAGGATATGAATCTGGAAATCTCGTCGATTTTCACTCAATAGTTGCCCATTTCGCCATTCAAAAGCCGAAACCGAAAAGACAAAAATTCCGGTTTGGTTAGGCGTAACGGTAATAAAACCCGTCTGTGGATCGATAGTAAAGTTACCAGAACCAAAGGGATCGAGAAAATTAAAACCAGGTAGAAAGTTGACTGTATTATAAGGCGGCGGCCCCATTGGATTGGTAGTCGCTGTGACAATTGGTGGATTGCCACCAAAGTTTGGATTACCCGCACCTAGACCTGCAAAATTAGTTCCTGTATAAGGATTGGTAAGCGCATATGAGAGTGAGTCTCCATCTGGATCAATGGCAGAGTGATCAAAAGCAAACAATTCATTGGAGCACAAAAAGATGGGCGGTACCTGCGTAAAAGTTGGCATTGAATTACAATTAGCCAAGGACGAAGGCGGAATGCTTGCTAGGAATGACACCCCTTCGTTGAGAGGAGCAGTAAGATTGTCGATGGCTTGATTACGGCAACATCGAGCCCATGCGATATTGTACCCCTGAGATGATGGCGGTAAGGTGACTTGAGTACTATAGATACCTTCTTCCACACAAAGACTTGGGGGAGAGATAAAGCAATTGGAAAAATTGGCTTGTATCTGCGGTGTCTGAGGAGGGATGAATAGCGTGAGAGTCTGGTATATACTCCCACTAACGCCATTGAAGATAAATAGCGTGATAGATGGATCGTATGGTGCTTGACCATTTTCACAATCTCGATATAGCTTAAGGGTCAACTCATAGGTTGAGTTGGTCGAGTCGAGGCACTCATAATAGAGTTCGGCACCGACGATATGAGTTGCTCGTGTGTCTTGCCAGACAAAAAGCATTACGAACAAACCCAAAAGGGCAGGAAGGCGACTCTTCATGCTAAATGCAGATTATTGCGGTAAAATATTAACAAAAACTAGCTACGTACAGTTGTTTCATATAGGAATCGTCTAGCCTCAATATGGTTTAAGTTAGGACGGAGAATGTCCTAGGTATGCTGTATGGAAGACAATTTTAAGTAAACTTTCCCTACAATAAGAACTGTTGGAAAGCTCTCTTTGTGACGCCTAAGTAAGGTACATAATTTTTCTGATTAGATGTCAGTTAACGAGAATCCTTACGTATTCGACATTCTATAAAAGAAAACTGTACTTTTGGGGGAATGTTTTGCCCCAGATCTTTCGGTCTGTACGAACACATCAAATATGAGTGAAACACTCAAAAGTATTCAAGCCCCTATTGCTAAAGAGTTGGTCCAGTTTGACCGCTACTTTCGGTCGGCAATGAAAAGCGAGGTCGCTCTACTCGATCGTATCACCCGCTATCTAATCAAGCGCAAGGGCAAGCAAATGCGGCCGATGTTGGTTTTGTTTAGTGCGCATATCTGTGGCGGAATCAATCCATCAACTTATCGGGGAGCCGCCCTTGTCGAACTCCTCCACACGGCTACGCTGATTCATGATGATGTTGTGGACGACTCCGAAAAACGCCGTGGCTTTTTCTCAGTCAATGCTTTGTGGAAAAATAAGATATCTGTTCTCGTTGGGGATTTTCTTCTCTCTCGTGGTTTGTTGATGGCTTTGGAGCATGAAGACTATCAACTGCTTAAGATTAGCTCCGAGGCAGTCAAGGAAATGAGTGAAGGCGAGTTGTTACAGATGGACAAAACTCGCAAGCTAAATATTGATGAACCCGTCTATTTTGAGATTATTCGTCAAAAAACAGCCTCTCTTTTTGCCTCCTGCTGCCGTACTGGGGCTGCTAGTGCCTCCCAAGATCCTGATCAAATTGAGAAAATGCGTCTCTTTGGTGAGAAATTAGGTATCGCTTTTCAGATCAAAGACGATCTTTTTGACTATGGGGACCAAGATGTCGGTAAACCTCGTGCCATCGACATCAAAGAAAAAAAGATGACGCTCCCGCTCATTCATGTGCTCAATAAATCCTCTTGGAATGAGCGTCGCAAAATCATCAATATTGTCCGCAACCATAATACAAACCCAACTAAGGTGCGTCAGGTGATTGATTTTGTCTATGACAACGGTGGAATCGACTACTCCCGCTCAGTAATGTTGGAGTATGTTGCCGAAGCAGAGAGCATCCTAAATACTTTCCCCGACACTCCCGCCCGAACTTCTTTGCAAGAATTAATGCACTACGCAGTTACCCGACAGAAATAATCCCGTCTCAATACTATCTTCTGGCATCATTTATGTGCCAGAGGGCATATTACTCCGTAGATTAGCTACTGGAGGCACTTTTATTTTTTGAGTCGAATATTTGCGATTATCAAATTATAATATTTAGTTTTGTAAAGAATTAATACCTAATCAAATGAAAACAAACTGGTTACACATGCTTGGGATGGTACTCGTCCTAGCATTCGTTGCTGTCGGTTGTGGTGAAGAAACCGCTGCAGAGAAAGCAATGGACAAAATTGAGAATGCCGCTGACAAAGCTGGCGACATGGTTGAAGATGCTGCTGAAGCCACTGGCGATGCCATGGAAAATGCTGCTGAAGCGACTGGCGAAGCAATGGAAAATGCAGGCGAAGCAGTTGGTGATGCTGCAGACAAAGCAATGGAAACTGCTGGTGATGCCGCTGATGAAGTAAAAGAAAAAGTGAAAGACGCTACTGACGGCGACGGCAACTAATTTTTTTATTTAAAAAATGAATCCCGGCCTGCTTTTGCAGGTCGGGATTTTCTTTTTTGTCAAAAAATCTCACAAGCTTACATCAATACTTAAGCGGTATTTATTATGTAATATTGTAATTTTAAATGACTGGAATATATTCTGGACTTGTGGCACTTTGTAGTTCTATGAAGCAGCATCTACCACGAAAACCCCAGGAGTCTGAATCGAACCCGCAAGTTCTCCAGATTTTGCGTCCTATAAATCGGAATCGGTTTAGGGCAGTAACCCAAAATAAATACCTCAAAGGGGCAGTTTATGGGTTAATTCTGTGCAGTATGAGCTTTTATATCTTCGATAGGGCAGATTTGCTTTACAGCAATGCTGAACACAAAATAGAAGGAGTCATCTATATGGATGCCGATGGCAACCAGCAAATGAGCGACAAAGAGCAGCTACTACCCTTTGTCAAACTCAATATATACACTGACCTCAATGACAACCAGCGACTTGATGAGCAAGATTTACAATTAGCTAGTTGCCTTACCGATGCTGAAGGTAAATTTAATGTTAATATCTCACATGGCCGGACTATGGTCGCAAGAGTGCGTGATCCGAAGCATGAAATCCAAACCAATACGATCAGTGGGAGTGTAAGAGTAGGAGAATCATATATCAGTCTAGGCGGAGATGGTGGTGTCAGTAATCTTACCACTTTGCGCTTCGACAATATCCAATTCCCCAAAGATGCTGAAATTCATCATGCGTTCTTACGTTTTCGTGCAGCGGGCAATAATCACGAACGACCTGTGTTTTGGATTTTTGGTGAAAAATATAAACCTGAAAGCATTGAAACAGAGGATATCGATCCCTATACAGAACAAAGCGTGCTTTGGGAATGCGGCAACTGGAAAAAAGATCACCTATATCAGAGTCCTGACCTAAGTAAAGTGATCCAAGTTTTAATGAGCAGTGGTAAACAGAGCATTTCTCTTGTGGTTGAAGGTAAAGACGGATTGAAAGAAGCCTATTCTAGTGCCGAACACGCGCCCCAACTAGTTGTTCATTATAAAATTCCGGATCATGCTTATTTGTTGAGCATTGATCCAGCGTACTCCTCCGCTAATAAAACCAAACAGAGTTTTAGCTTAGCCTTCAATAATCATCAAGGTGTCCAATTGGCTTATCCCGGCGTACCGCCTGTTTGTTTAGCTATGACAAAAGAAGGCCGTATGGCTTCTCTCAATTGGCATTCGGGGATTTTTCATACTTTCCCGCTCGCGGAACGCCCCAGTATAGAGGCTACTCAACTCAAATGGGGACAAAACCATTTGTACGGATTATATCAAGGAAAAATTGGGATCGTAAGCGTTCCGCAAGGCGGCTTTCAAAAGCTTCGTATCAAGCACAAATCATCCTTTGCAGCTATCAGCACCCAAGCTACCAAAGCTGAACTTTGGGCAATTGACCAAGCTGGATATGTTTTGCCGATAGATCCTATCACTGAGACTGTGATCGAGCATCCTATTTCCTTGGTCGGCTTTGCCGAACTCCGCAATCAAAAGATTTTACAACTCGCTGTATTTGAGCCAGGTCAAAAACTATTTGCCTTGGTCCAATCCTCTCCCAAAAGTGTCGAGATGTGGAGTATCAACATATCTGATGGAGAGATAGAGTCTTTAGGAAACTTGATCGTTCAAGGTAGGCCTGTCCAAGAAGTCATCAACCTTAGTGCTTTGCCCTCTGGTAAATTATTACTGGTTACGGGTTCTCAAAATCTACCAGAACTCTCCAATCTCTTGATCGAATTCAACCCACTGACGATGGAGAGCAAAATACTGAAGCCCTTTTCCAAGCAATTACAGATGACACAATGTGGCTGTTTATTAGCACCGCCACATCATATCGAAGGCCAAGTGTTTTTTGACCGAAATGCCAATGGAAAACAAGATGAAAAAGAAATCGCCTACCCCAATATCCGCCTACATTTGTATGAAGATCAAAACCAAAATGCTAAGCTAGATTTGACAGATTGGTTGCTCCAGACTTTGAGTACTGATTTAGAAGGCAAATATCAATGGCAAGGCTATGCTTCCTCGCAATATCTAATTGAGTTAGATACTACCTCCCTACCAGCAGGTATTGCTTCGGTGGGGAAAGATATGCGTATTGTTGACTTCAGCGGATATCTAGGAGGAGGAGTGCAAAACGCGCTCAATTTCTCGGTAAATCAAAGTTCTCGTATCTCACAGATTCACTGGGCTCGTTTTCAAGCCCAAGTTATCGAAGATGAAGTGAAAGTTTCTTGGGTTACGACTCAGGAGAAAGAGTCTGGCTATTATTACATAATGCGATCAGAAGACGGTATTCGTTACGAAACCATCGGACGTATAGTGGCTAGAGGACCTACCGAGGGCATGCAGGAGTATGAATTTAGTGATCAAGAGTTTCAGCATCTACAAAGCGGCACAGCTGTCTATAGAGTGCGATGGGAAAATGTGCAAGGGCAATCATCTTATAGCGAGCTCAAAACACTCTCTCAAATGACGGATGCCTTACGTATTGAGCTTACTCCCGGCCCCACTCGTCCTTTGGATTTGCGCTATCGGAGTGAAGGGAGCGGTAAGGTTGCGCTTAGCGTGATTAATCTGGCAGGACAGACTGTTTTTCAAAAAACGATGATTACGGGGCCAGATTGGCGGCAACTACAAATTCGAAATGATGACTGGAATGCAGGCATCTACTATATCCAATGGGATGGACCTGTTGAATCTCGCATGAAAAAAATCGTCGTGCAGTGATTGCACCCTTCGAACCGAAGGGAGAAGTCTCAGATTTGGGCAATTCTAAAAAGGGCATCGTTCTCCGAAGGGAGAAGTTTCAGATTTGGGGCGATTTGAGATTTCTCCTCGCTGCGCTCGTTCGAAAGCGTGTTCCACGCAGGGAGAAGTCGCTGTTTTGTATAAACAGTAGATTTCTTATTGCTTCGCAGAACGTTTAATTCCTTAAAGGCATTTCGACAAGCTCAATGTGACATTAAAATTTATCAGTCATGCTGAGCGATAGCCGAAGCATCTTTAATTCCTTTCCCATCGCTTTGCGGAACGATTAACTTTCTAAAGGCAATTCAAAATAGATTTTGATAAACCTTCATCAGTTTATCCGATTGCTCAGCTTGATTGAATTTCGCGGCATGCTCTCTGCCAATAGTGATCATTTCTTGCCGCTTTGCAGGATCGTTTAGCAGCGTTCGCATAGCGTCAATCAAATCCTCTACCCTATTGGGCTCTATATAGATACTAGCGGGACCTCCAGCCTCGGGTAAAGAAGAACGAGTGGAAGTTATCACGGGTAAAGATGACGCTAATGCCTCCAATACGGGCAATCCAAAGCCTTCATAATAAGAAGGGTAAATCAAGCCCCTTGCATTTTGGTAGATAGCGGGAAAGTCGGTAAATGGGATATCTTTGAGCCATTTGACATGGGTTGATAAGCCCATTTCATTGACTTTGGCCTGCATTTGACGGTAGTATTTTCCTCCTCCTCCGAGAACGACTAATTGTGGCACCTTTCCGCTTAAGGAAAATTGCTTAAGGGCTTGCAGAATTAAGATCAAATTTTTGCGTTCGATCACCGATCCGACATAGAGAAAATAGTCGGGAGGGAGTTGCCAGCGATTCGATACGGCCTGGCGTTCTCCGAAGGAGTGCTCCTGATAAAAAATAGGGCTACAAGCCTGATAGATCACCGAAACCTTGCTTGAGGGCACTTGATAATATTGCAGGATATCTCGCTTGGTGCTTTCGCTAATCGCGATGATATGATCGGCCTTTTGACAAGCGTAGCGAAATTTGTAATGATAGACCTGTCGATCCCAAACCCCATATTGATGAGGATAGGGATAAAATATTAAATCGTGGATCGTAACGACTGACTTGATCTTTTGCTGGTGTATGCCAAAGGGGAGTTCATGACTCAAGCCATGGAAAACGTCTATCTGATCGCGTACGAGATCGCTGAGCATGCCACGACTCCGCCACCATGCTTTGAAAGCGATGCTAGGAGGATGTAAATGAAACCGATCCGCCGCAAATAAGGGCTCTGTACGCTCATTGCGGGTGAGCCGCGGACTATATAGATGGTATTGGTGTTGAGGAAAACTCGCCTGTAAGTCTGTCAGTAAAGTGCGGCTGTAATTGCCTAAACCCGTAAAGTTTTGAAAGGCACGTTTGGCCTCAAAGCCGATTTTCATCTATCAGGTATTGCGTAATCGTTCCATGAGATTGCGAGAAATGGCTAAAAACTCCATCTCTGTAATCATGCCAGCTAATTTACCATTTTTGATGACGGGAAGACAACCCAGTTTTTTTGCATCCATGATTTCCATTGCTTTGAATATGGTATCCTCTGGATTGATCGTTTGGGGGTCAACCCGCATGATATCTTTGATTGTCAGATGTTCTGATTGATCGTCTGAGATATTGCGTTGTGCGAAGTAACGCAAGAGAATGCGTGCTGTCACCAGTCCTACAAGCTGACCGCTTTGATTTTCAACGGCAATGTGGCGAAGGCGGCGCCAGTCCATCATGCTTGCCGCTAAGTCAACGACATCATCCTCTTGTACCGTAATGAGATCGGTCTGCATAAACTCTTCCACCAGCATGGCAGTAGGTTTGTAGTCTATGTGCTTGCCGTGGGCGAGCTCCCATTCATGTACCGGCTTACCTTGAGTTTGATGGTCATATATAGCCGCAGTAACTGATGAGATCACTTCATCACGTCCGAGGCCTTCGTTTTTGAGTTGACGATAAGAACTGAGTATCCAAGAAGAACCTGTCTTACCTGTTTTAGCTCGTTCACGGATGATATCTAGATAATAAGCACTATCGGTTTTGTCAATATTAGCTTTGTTTAACCCATGCTCCGCGATGGGGAGAAGTTCTTCTAGGATCAATTGTGCAGGCGAAATTTTCCGATTCTTGCGCCAAGTAAGTTGGGTATCCATACCAAAGCGTGCTGCTGCAAAAAAGTTAGCCTTGGCATCAGTGAAGTCTAATTCTTTCGTGATATCGACACATTCGTCATCCATACCATTCATGAGACCCAGCCAGAATGCAGCATTGGCCATCGCGTCTGGGACAGAAGGACCTGCAGGGAAAATGCGGTTTTCGATGCGCATATGGGGCTGGCCGTTCGGCGAAATGCCGTAACAAGGACGATTCCAGCGATAAACAGTAGAGTTGTGAATATTGAGAGCACGTAGTTTCGGCGTTTTGCCTGCTTCTAATAGGGCGAAAACATCTTCGTCCACATCAGTAGTAAGGAGAACTTGAAAACGCGAGATATCTTCTTTATAGATCTCCAAAATGGAGTTTTGCAGCCAATCGCTTCCAAAAGTTACCCTTGGGCTACGTTCACGGAAGTGATCGGTAAAAGTTCGGATATCAATAGACTGCTGGAAAAGCGCGATTCGAGTCTCGCTCCAAAGTCTACGACCAAACAAAAGCGGCGAATTCACGGACACAGCCATTACTGGGCCCGCCAAGGCTTGGGCAAAGTTATATTTTTGGACAAACTCCTCGGGATTGACCTGCAAATGAACTTGGAAACTAGTATTACAGGCTTCCAACATCGCAGTATCTTGTTGGAGATTGAGCTCATCGATGCCACTGATGCGTAATTCAAAGTCTTCTCCACGCAGATTTTTGAGTCCGTCCATCAAGGCACGATAGCGATCTAGAGGAGTAATATTGGCGATCTCAACATCTGCTTTGCGAATGGTTGGCAAGATACCTGCCAACAAGATCTTAGCTCCTAGGTCTTTGACCTTATCACTGGCATGATCGAGCGCTTCGCGGAGATTATTGTGCATCTCCGAAAGCGACTTGCCACTAAAGTTGAGTGGTTTGAGATTGGCTTCGAGATTGAAATTGGCTAATTCGGAAGTGAATTCGTCGCTGCCGATGCTTTTGAGCGCTTCGAGATTGAGGTGAAGCGGTTTCATATGTTTATCGACTAAACACATTTCTTGTTCAGCGCCAATACGGATGGGGTCTTTTTCAAACCAGCCTTCCTTGAGCATGCGCTCCATGGCCTGTATGTCTTTGATCAAATAACGAACGAATTGCTGTTGCTCTTCGCGGCTGCGAACGGCAGTTACATTTAAATCTCCCATAGTAGCAGTTAGTGGATCGGCGATTTGCGCCTTACTTCAAGGTATGAAAAATTCGGATAGTCTGGAAGTGTTTGATTTTGGTTTTAGTCCACTGATTTTTTTTTTAACCCAAGCTAAATCCCAAAATTCAAAAACGACTTCCCTGAAAACATGAGAATTGTAAACACCAAGATCACAATACCGATACTGCCAGCGATCTGAAAATTAGGCTCATCGAAACGCCAACCAGCGATCAATACAAAAAGCGGCCAAATCAGGAACAATCCAATCAGCCAAGGCCAGATGGAATATCGTTCTTCACGCACTCTGGGTAATATCCAGAAAGCCATTATAAGACCAATCAAAGAAAACGGGAGTAGTAAAGTTACCATATTATAAGGGTGTGTTTTTTGGCGGATTGGGTTGCTTAAGGACAAGCCAAAATTTCGTAACTTCAATGTCCGACCGACGTACTATGAGGTCCGCACCATTTTTCCGAAATACATGGCAGAAACTGAACATAAATTTGAACTGAACGCTCCTTTTGAGCCTTCAGGCGATCAACCCGAGGCCATTCGCCAATTGATTGATGGCATCGAAAATAATGAGAAGCATCAGGTACTATTGGGGGTGACGGGTTCTGGTAAAACCTTCACGACCGCCAATGTGATCGCTCAACTCAATCGGCCGACCCTCATTATCAGTCATAATAAAACGCTTGCCGCTCAGCTTTATGGAGAATTCAAGGAGTTCTTCCCCAACAATATGGTGGAGTACTTTATCTCCTACTATGATTATTATCAGCCGGAGGCCTTTATTCCGACTACCAATACCTATATCGAAAAGGATCTCGCGATCAATCAAGATATCGAGAAGCTGCGCCTTCGCGCCACGACTGCCCTTTGTATGAACAGAAGGGACGTAATCGTTGTCGCTTCGGTTTCCTCTATTTATGGTATTGGTAAGCCAGAGGATTTTGAAGCAAATGTCTATTACGCTACCGTAGGACAGACCATCAGTCAGAATATGTTTCTTGACAAATTGGTGAAACTGTTTTATAGTCGGACTCAACTCAATCTAGAGCCGGGTAACTTTCGGGTCAAAGGTGATACGATAGATGTCTATCCCGCCTATGACGATTTTGGCGTTCGTTTCATGTTTTTTGGGGACGAGATCGAAAAGATTTATCGCTTCGACCTCGGGACGGGTAAGAAGACCGAAAACCTGAGAGACTATACCTTATATCCTGCCAACCTATTCGTTACCCGCAGGGAAAACCTCAATATCGCGGTCGAAGAGATTCAGGCTGATCTCATCAAACAGGTAGAATATTTTGAAGCCCAAGGGCTTTATGTTGAAGCCAATCGCCTCAAGGAACGCACTGAGTTTGACCTCGAAATGATGCGCGAATTGGGTTATTGCTCTGGGATAGAAAATTATTCCCGTTATCTCTCGCGACGTGAACAGGGTAGCCGACCTTATTGTTTGATCGATTATTTTCCAGAAGACTTTTTGCTGGTGATTGATGAAAGCCACGTAACCATCCCGCAAGTCAGAGGGATGTATGGAGGTGATCGTTCGCGTAAGCTGACCCTCGTAGAGCACGGTTTTAGATTGCCCTCAGCGCTCGACAACCGCCCACAGAAGTTTGAAGAATTTAACTCGCTGGTCAATCAGATCATCTATATGAGTGCCACGCCTTCAGACTATGAGCTGCAAGAGAGCGCTGGTGTCGTGGTGGAGCAGATTGTACGTCCGACTGGCCTACTCGATCCGCCATGTGAGATCAGGCCTTGTATCAATCAGGTGGACGATCTCTTAGACGAAGTTGACAATGAAGTCAAAAAAGGCAACCGAGTATTGGTGACCACTCTGACCAAGCGTATGTCAGAGGAACTGACCAAATACTTGATGGATTTGGGGATTAACTCTCGCTATATCCACTCTGATATTGACTCATTGGATCGTGTAGATATTATCCGCGACTTGCGGAACGGGGTATTTGATGTATTGGTAGGGGTCAACTTGCTCCGAGAAGGATTGGATTTACCAGAGGTTTCATTGGTGGCAATTTTGGACGCAGATAAAGAAGGGTTTTTGCGTTCGGCGCAGTCGCTCATCCAAACTGCTGGTCGTGCCGCTCGTCACCTTGAAGGCCGAGTTATCTTATATGCAGACAAAGTTACTCGTTCGATGCAGCAGCTTTTGGACGAAACTGATTACCGTCGCGAAAAGCAAACTGCCTACAATAAAGAGCATGGAATTGTACCCAAATCAGTTCGTCGTGAAACCAAAGATGTCTTTGAAGATGCACTAGGAAGCCGGGCCAAGACCTTCGAAGAATTTGAAGAAAAAGTAGGGGTTGCTGCCGAAGCCGCTGCCGAGTATATGACCGCCGATGAACTCAAACGCAAAGTCTCCAATATCCGCAAGGAAATGGAGGTCGCTGCCAAAGAACTTAACTTTATCGAAGCAGCACGTTTGCGCGATGAGATGTTTGCCTACCAGTCTTTATTGAAAGATAAGCGGGTTTAGGTTTTCTGCTTCGCAGAACGATGATATTGTCGTTACTTACTTCTGATGCTTTTCACTGGATTCGCGCTTGCTGCTTTGAGGGTTTGAACGGCTACCGTTAGCCAGGCAATCAATAAGGCAAAGATTGCAGAAGCAGCAAAGAACCACCAAGCCAATTCGATCTTGTAAGCAAAACTTTCCAACCAGTGCTTAGCAAGCAAATAACTGGATGGAATGGCAATAAGAATCGACAGGATTACCATTTTGCTAAAATCAATGGAGAGTAGACGGATAATACTCCATTCACTTGCACCGAGGATTTTACGAATGCCGATCTCTTTATTACGGCGTTCGGAGGTGAAAGCAACTAGTCCAAAGAGGCCCAAGCAAGAGATGAGAATCGCTAAGATGGCAAAGTACTTGGATAATGCAGCTACCTTATTTTCAGATTCATATAAAGCTTCATAAGTTTCATCTACAAATCCATACTCGAAGGTATATCCAGGATTAAATTCTGCATACAATCGCTTGACGGATTCAATCGCCGCTTTTTCTTCTCCTCCCCTCATTTTTATCCAAATGTAGCTGGTAAATTCATCTTGCTTACCTGCCAATTTGATGATGCAGGGGCCGACCTGCTTGTAGAGAGATTCGAAATGAAAATCTTCGGCAACACCTACAACGGATACTTTATCACCCCAAAAAGTGAGGGATTGGCCTATCGGGTTTTCTAGCCCCATCTGCTTAACGGCAGCTTCATTCAAAATAACTTTTGTGGAATCGGTACCATAATCGGGAGAAAAAGATCTTCCTTCTTTGATCTGAATATCGTAAGTCTCAACAAAATGATGATTGCAAACAACGGGGTTGATTTGGATACTTTCGTCCTCTGCTCTACCATCCCAATCTATGCCCGAGGTCCAGTTCATTGCCCCCACCAATTCATGATTAGAACTCGAAGCTTGAACCACTGTAGGAATCTTTCGAACTTCTTTGAGGAATGGATTGACTTTATTGACCAATGCCCCTTCAATATTAAGACTAAGAATATGATCTTTTTCAAAGCCGAGGTTTTTGGTATGTACGTAGGTCATTTGTTGGTAAATGACTAGAACTGCCACGATGAAAAAAGTGGAAATCGTAAATTGGAAAACGACTAAGCCTTTGCGAGTCCAAGCTTCACTACCTGATAGGGATAGCTTGTTTTGGAAGATTTGAATGGGCCGAAAAGAAGAGAGATATAAGGCAGGGTAGCTACTAGAAAGCAAGCCGGTAAAGAAGGCAATTCCGGAGAAAGCCGCTAATATCCTCACATCCCAATCGAGCATAATTTGCTTTCCGGTAAGCTGATTAAAGAACGGAAGGAAAAATATGATTAGGCCAATGGCGAGTATCAAGGCGAGAAAGGAAATCAACAAAGACTCTTTCACAAATTGAAAAATCAGGCTCCATTGACTTGCCCCCATCGTCTTTTTTACGGCGATTTCCTTCAATCTGATACTTGCTTTGGCAGTTGAAAGGTTCATATAATTGATACTCGCAATCAACAGGATCAGTAGTGCGATGATGGAAAACAACCATATATAAGTGATCCTTCCGCCAGCTTGTCCTCCCTCTTCAAATTGATTGTATAGATATAGGGAGGAAAATCGTTTCAGGACGAATTTTCGTTCGAACTCGGTGTGTGAATTAGATAGTTGGGCTATTTGTGCTTCTAGGTTTTCAATATTTATACCTTGTTCAAGGACTATCGCCGCCGTTGCTTGGTCATTAGTCCAAAGAGGTACCCCAGGATTATGCTCGATGTAAAAATCCTGGGTCAAGATGACATCAAAGGCTACTGTAGAATTGACAGGAAGGCGCTGAAATACACCAGTGATCGTCAGGGGCCTGCTCATATCATAGATTTTGCCCAGCTTCTTGTCCCAGGTAATGACTTTTCCAATCGCTTGTTCTGTTTTTCCAAATAATTTTACTGCCAACTCCTCCGAAATGAGGGCGGCATATTTATCAGCAAGGACTTGGTTCTTATCTCCGTGGAGTAAGGGATAGCTAAATACTTTGAGAAATGATTGATCTGCATACATGGGGATCGCTCTCAGACTTTGGTTTTCAAAGACAATTCCCCCTCCTAATATGGGATGCGTTTTATAAGAAGTAGCATATTTTATCCCTGGGATTTCTGACTTAATTGCTTCTGCTAAAGGTCCTGGTACCCAATCAGCAATCTGCGTCTCTCCATTCATGCTTATATCACGCATGACTTGATATAAGTGTGCATCATGTTCATGAAATTTGTCCATCTCTATTTCGTCCTGCACCCACAGGTAAATCAAGAAAGCGCAAGCCAGACCTGTTGACAACCCAATTAAGTTGATGAAAAAAGTGGTTCTGTTTTGCCACAAAGTACGTGAGGTGATGATGAAATCATGTTTAATTAAGGCAAAGTTCATGATGCGTGGAGATTGAAATGTCTTGAGAAAAGCTGGTCTGAAATATTGAAGTACCCACCATAAAAAGGTCAAATTTGCAGTTCGATCTGCTTGATCAAACTGCTGTCCGAATGATTCAATTAGATCTCCTTCGATTTCCTCGATAAAGTCCGCTCGACAAAACCATCGGAGGAAGCGGATAGCTTGATGTGGAGGTTGTGCTTTCATCAGTCAAAGCTAATTTTTGGGATCTGACGATACATACGAGTCCGGACTTCATACTGCTTATCCAAGGCTGCTTTGCCAGTTGCAGAAATGATGTAGAATTTTTTCCTTCTCCCTCCTCGTTCCTTGGTAATCCCTCCAAACTCTGAGCGAACAAAACCCTTTTCAGACATCCGTTTTAGCGTCACATGTACAGCACTGAGATTCACCTTTTTGTCTAATTGCTCCTCTAGGCTCTTTTTGATCGAGACACCATAAGCCTGCTTATACTGAGCCGCAACCGCCAATAAAACAAGTTCTTCAAATCCACTCAGGGAGAAATTACTCATAACTATTATTTCCTTAACAAATATGAATGTAATACATTATATTCATATTTGTTAAGGAAATATGGAGTAGGCAGCTTTGCCACATTTTTATCTATCAATCGACCCTTGCTAAAAAAGGTCGATTCGTTCAAGCGTTCTGCAAAGCAGCAAAACCCTATCTTTGCTCCAAAATATCTTGAACTATCCCCAACATATTGCCATCCTTGGTGGCGGCCTAGCCGGTAGCTTTTTGGCTGCTCGACTACTAGAAGCTGGTCATCAGGTCAGTCTGATTGATGATGGCGCTCCAAGAGCTGCTTCGAGAGTAGCTGCGGGACTGTTCAATGTGATCACCGGTCGCTTTGGGGCAAAATCATGGTTGGCGGAGACCTTATTAGCGGAGATCGAGGCATTCTTTGCCCAGCCGGCCTATGCTTCTCTGCGTCAGCACATTCATTACTCTGAGATATATCGTCCCTTCAAGACTTTTGAGGAGTACAACAAATGGACAGGCAAGGCGGCTGATCCGGCTTATGCTGAGATGGTTGTTTTTCAGGAGACACCGCTATTCGCGGAACGCATCATCAACCCGCATGGAGGGATCAGGATATTGCCCTGTGGCTGGTTAGAGACGGGCGCATTTATCGATGACTTACACCGTTTGTTACAGCAAAATGATCGTTTTTCGCTCATTCGCGAACGCATAGATTATGAGGCTATCGGCCTTGCCGAACGCTCAATCCAAACGGCATCAGGCAAACTGCAATTTGATCGCCTCGTTTTCGCAGAAGGTCCTGCCCTAGCCCAAAATCCATATCTCTCCTTTCTCAAACTCATCCCCAACAAAGGCGAAATCCTCATCCTCCATGCTCCTGAGCTGCAACTACCTTATGTGGTCTCCAAAAAGGTCTACCTCATCCCGCTAGGAGAGGATCGATACTTAACTGGCTCCACTTACCGCAATCAATTTGAACACGCCCAACCTACCGATGAAGGCAAGGCTGAAATCGAAACCCATCTCGAAAAACTCTTAAAAGTTCCTTACGAAATCGTAGATCATTTTGCGGGCATTCGGCCTACTACTCCCAATCGACGACCCATCGTCGGAATCCATCCAGACTTTGATTACGTATACGTATTGAGTGGCTTTGGCACCAAGGGTGTGCTCCTCGCTCCTTACACTTCAAAGCTGCTCGCGCAAGGAATTTGTGAGAATGTCTGGCAGATGCCAAACGAAATGGAACTTTCTCGGTTTATTAAATAGTATGTAAGTAGAAAGTATTTAGTAGGAGGACTATAATTGGATTCTGAATCCGTAATGGATTTCAATTTTATTGTCTTGCTGAGCTTGCCGAAGCATCTTTTAGTCTTTGAAAGGCATTTCGGCGAGCTCAATGTGAATACCTAGAGTAATACGAAAACAACTTCTTGGTACTCTATACTTTCTCCTCAATACTAAACCGTTCTTGCTATATGTATGGATACCGAGATTTTTCTCTAAAACCCGTGGGGAATTTTTCGTATTTTCCTATCTAGGTATTAAGTAGCCTTAACCAACCTGAACTTTATGCCCCTACGTCATCTTATCATGACAGTCTGCTTGATGGCAGGCTTGACGCTTCAAGCACAGTACGAACCCTTTGCCAACTATGCCAATTGGAAACAAGTCCAATCGGAACATTTTGATGTCCTATACAAAGGTAGTGATGCCAATGCCGCCGCCAGAGTTGCGCGTTATGCGGAGCAGGCTAGGTATGAACTGGGGATATTATTTGACTATAAGCCAGAGCAACGCTATATGCTCGTCTATTTCAATGATGCCAATGAAGTGTTGCAATCCAATTTTAGCTTAGAGCCAGATGTTGAAAACCCAGGCGTACTAAACTTTGAAGATCCGATCGGCAAGATCATCTATCATGGTGATTTGAATCTATTGTATGCAGAGACGCGTCGCGAAACGGCCCGCCTCATCATGCAGGAGTTCGCCAACGGCAAGCGCTTAGGCAATATCGTGCAAAGCGCCATCCTCCAACACAATCCACGTTGGTATTGGGAAGGCTTATTGGAATATGTGTCTACCGGATGGACCTACGAAGACGAAATGTGGATTACCAGCGTTCGTAATGACGACTTACTCGATATGGCTCTCGAAGGCGACGAGTATATCAATCGTATCGTCCGTAAATCCATCTGGCACTATATCACCCGCGAATACGGTGAACCCAAAATCTCCGAGATCGTTTACCTGGTCAATATCGCTCGTTCGGTAGAGTCCGGTATCATCTCAGTTTTGGGGATTTCTTTACCGACTTTGACGGAACGCTGGCGTGAGTATATCAAAGTACGCTATGGCAATCAGGTGAGTCAACGGACCGCTTGGGAAGATTTGTCGGGCTTACAAAAAATCGAACTGCCTAATCGCTACAATTTGTTGTCCGCTGCTCCCAATCCTAAGGGCGATAATGTCGCTTTATACTTGGAGCGTGATGGGCTGCAGTCGGTTTGGCTATATGATCTAGAAACTTTAGAACTCAGAGAAGGACCAATTGTGTCTGGTCTCAAGCGTTCGGATGCACGTTTTACTGAATTTGAACCCACACTGAGCTGGCACCCTAATGGCCGGCAAATAGTAGCGAGTAGTTTCCTCGATAAAACACTTGCTTTGGCATATTGGCAGACCGACGAAAAAGACGTTAGCTACAAAGAACTAAGCAAGAATGTGCAAAAAATCGTGGACCTTCAATGGTCCAATGATGGGCGTAAGATAGCCGTGTCAGCACTGCGCGAAAGTCGCGTGGATCTATTCCTTACCAATGCTGGCGATGCCAATTTGAGTGCATTGACCGATGATAGCTTTGATGATCTGGACCCTAGTTGGAGTTTGGATGGTGCCTATCTGTATTTTAGTTCCAATCGTGATAGCACTTTGATGCAGGATCAAAGTGGAGCTTGGGCGGCACATAGCAATGATTTTGATTTATTTCGCTATGACTTAGAGGAGGATACGATCATACGTATCAGTCGTACTCCACTAGCTAATGAGCGGCAATCCTTTCCGATCAGTGGTTTTGAAATAGGCTATGTTTCAGACGAAACCGGAATTCATAATATACACCAGGCCAATATCTTTACAGGAGAGCAGCAAGTATTATCAAATTTGGCTTTGGGGGTTTCAAAACTGCAAATCGCCAATGGAGAAGTTTTGCTTAGCAGTGCCGAACATGGCAGGTTGACGGCTAGTTTGGTGCCATTGTCTAGTTTTCAAGCGGGCGTCCCCCCACAACCGACCCTCTTGCGGGTGGAGGATTTAGCTGCTTACCAAGAAAAACAACTGAAGGAGTCTCGTTTGCAGGCTTTGGTTCAACCTAAGGCAGAACCCACGACCCCAAACGTTCCGCAAGCGGAACCAAAGGAAGAAAAAAAGGAAGAGAATGATCGTCCTGTACGCTACTATATTTTTGACGAGGAAGAAGAACCTTATGAAGCTAAGCGTCCCACCGAGCCTAGTCGTCAGCGTCAAGAGCGTCGCCCCAAATTGCCGCCACCAACTGTGTTTGGCAATGAGCCCAAGCCTGAAATTGCAGATGTAGAGGTCGAAAATCTCGGTACCGCAAGTCGGGCATGGCAGGCAGATTATCTGGGTTTGAATTGGAATTTTGATCCAGTAGCGCAGTATGGCTTTGAATTTAGTGCAGGCTTTTCAGACATCTTTGACAATCATAAATTTGGCGTCAGGGTTGCTCCTTATCTCATCAGCGGTACTGGCATCGATAGTGATATCACCTATAGTTATAACAAAAATCGCCTCGACCTATTTGCGGAAGCTGGTTATGTGAGTCGCCAGCTCCGACGAGAGAATAATCTAGAAGCTGATTCCTTTATCTTCCGCTTTGATCAGATGCGTATCAATGCTGGGATTCGTTATCCGATTACTTCAAATCTAAGTGTTGAAGGTAGTCTCGGTGGCTACTATATCGATCGTAAAGACCAGCAGTTTTTACGTCAAGATCCCTTGGATGATCAAGATGCCATCTTGCGAGGCGGAGCTGGAATTCGTTTCAACAATGTGCGTGAGACGGCAGGCTATGCTTATCAAGGCTGGAAAGCGGAGGCCTTTTTTGATAGCTATTATTCGACTAGTGAAAACGCATTTGCCTTTAGTCGGGTACAGGCTGAGGTGAAAAATTACACTAGTTTCTATCGCAAATTTGTCTTGGCGTCGCGCTTTGCGGGAGGCTTCAATATTCCCAATGAGCAAGTACAATATTACCTCGGAGGCACCAATGAACGATTTTTGCCACCGATAGCCTTCCAGAGAGAAGCCTTGGCGGGACGTAGCAATACCATCGACACATCACTCCATAGTTTCCACTTTCAAAACTTCCTGATGCCCTTACGTGGATTTAGACCAAACTCTCGCGAAGGAACGCGTTACATCATGGGCAGTGTAGAATTACGGATGCCGCTGAGTCGTATGGCTAAGAGCGCGCTCAACTCCAAAAATCTCTACAATCTAGAATTGATTCCATTTTTGGATGTGGGTACTGTTTGGGTTGATGGCAATCCATTTTCGGATAAAAACCCGACGGACACTCAGATCCTCACCAATGGACCGATTACCGTAAAGTTACAAACGCTTAAAAGTCCTTTTTTGCTTGGCTTTGGAGCAGGTTTGCGAGCCAATGTGATCGGTTACTCTATGCGTTTTGATCTGGCATGGGGATTGGATGATGGTACCTTAAGAGCACCCATGTTGATGACTTCGGTCGGTAAGAATTTTTAACACAATTTATGCACATAGGGATTTTATCTGACCCTGCTAATTTTCATACCCAAAAATGGGCTAGAGCGCTGCAAAAAGCAGGCGCTAAGGTTACCGTATTTTCTTTTTCTCAAGAATGGATCAAAGGCGTGCCTTGCGTCTCAATCGAACCCAAATCTACGATTAATGGGGAGTTGACCTATCGCAGCTATCTCGCTGGCGGTCCTGATTTGTTTCAAGAATTAGTGCGTCATCGTATCGACATTATCAATCCGATCAATGTTACGCCTTTTAGTGTATGGGGGATGCGATCTGGCTTTAGGCCGATGGTGAGTATCGCCATGGGCGCTGATATATTGGAGTATCCTTCCCGCTTCGCGGAACTCGAAATTAGTCCTGAGCGAATTTGGAATAGCAATGCCACTAAGATAGGATTGCTGAGCAAAGTCCAATATCGCTTTAAGTGGAGTGTGTTTAGGAGATATATACAGCAAGCCTTAGAGGCTTCTGATTTGATTACGGGCGACAATCTGGAATTGGTACATGCGGTTAGAAATTGGTTTGGCATCCCTGATGAACGCGTAAAACTCAATCGCTGGGGCGTAGAACCTGCTACCTTTAATACTGATGAGGCTAAGCGTTCCGCGCTGCGGGAAAAATATGGCGTCCGTGATTGGCAAAAAGTGGTGCTAAGTCCTAGAGGCATGAAGCCTGTATACCAGGGAGATGTGATCTTAGATGCTTTCGAACGCCTCGTTCGCCGTGGCGTAAGAGATTTAAAACTGATTATGCTCTCTGCAGGATATGATATACCACCTAAAGTAGATGCTAAAGCAATTGCCTTGGCGGAGCAATTTGAGAATTTTCATTATGAACGCAGCTTGCTAGATCGACAAGAAGTAATTGACTTATGGTCGATTGTGGATTCTTTTGTGGTTGCGCCTGTATATGATGGCTACTCCAATGCTTTGGCGGAAGGGCGTTATGTAGGAGCAATACCGATCGTCAATAATATCTCCGCTCATCGCGAACTACTTGCTCATCAGGAAAATGCGTGGATGGTTGATCCCTTTACGCCAGAGCATCTAGCTGATGGTATCCTCAAAGTGATGGAAGAGTCTGAGCACTGGAAGGGCGAGTTTGCGCCGCGTAATCGGGCTTGGATCGAAGCTCACTCCATATTGGACGAAAATATAGCAAGCTTTTTAGCGGATTGTGAAAGCGTTCTGCGAAGCAAAAAAGTAAGACAAAAACGATATTGACCCGATGGATTTCTCAACAGAAAAATCGTACCTTCGTTCGCCTTAGTGCATATGTACATATTTTACTGAACACGGAAATTCTAACCCTATGCAGTTCCCCGAAACTCTCTTCTACACCACTGATCACGAATGGATCAAAATCGAAGGCGATATCGCCACAGTTGGCATTACTGAATTTGCTGCTGGCGAACTTGGTGACATCGTTTATGTAGAGATTGAAACGGAAGGCGAAAGCCTCGATCGCAATGAAGTATTTGGTACAGTTGAAGCAGTAAAAACCGTTTCGGATCTGTATATGCCCATTGCTGGTGAAGTAATCGAATTAAATGAAGCGCTGGCCGATGATCCAGAGCTAGTAAATAAAGATCCTTATGGCGAGGGTTGGATGGTTAAAATCCGCCTGAGCGAAACTGTTGAGGATGCTAAGCTATTGGATGCAGCTGCTTATACAGAGCAGGTAGGCGCATAAAGCCTTTCTCGCAACCCGGCCCGGCAACTCAGCGATTAATCCCTTCGTATTTATGCGTATGACGCGTTTTATTTGGATGATGTGCTTGTGCCTGGCTGGGCTTGCACCTTTGATGGCTCAACCAGGAGCCGAAATCGAACTGGCAGATCGTTATTATCAAGATGCTGAGTATGAGTCCGCTTTGGATTTGTATCTCAAGATCACCAAACGGACCCCTAACGAGAAGTTTGTCAGTCGGACGGTGGAGTGCTACGAAATGCTCAGTCAATTTGAGGAAGCACTCGACTACATCAGCAAAACGATCAAAAAAGATAAGGGTGCCTCCGTACTCTATCCGATCCTCCAAGCAAGTTTATTAGAAAAGACCGGCGACCTCAAAGAGTCGGATAAAGTCTATCAAGAGACCATCACTAAGAAGTTGCGTTCTCAGGGAGACTTTGTACAGATTGGAGCCCACCTCTTTCAAGCGGGTAAACTGGAGCTTTCTCGACAGTCTTATGAGCAGGCACGTAAGCGTCTCAAGGATGATTATATTTTTGCCAATGAGATCGCCAATATCCATATGCAGTTGGGGGAGTATGCGGCTGCGACGAACGAATACCTCAATGTGTATTTTGCCAATACCTCAGACTTAAATGCGGCAAACTTGGCCATCCTCAATATGGTCAATACCAATTCGCAGGATGAAATCGAGCAAGCCCTCTTAGTGGCTTCGGATAAGTATCAGACGGATTTGGGTCTACGGACGATCTTATATGAATTTTACGTTCTCGCAGAGAACTTCCAAGAAGCCTTCATCCAAGTCAAAGCGATAGATAGACTATTCAAGGAGGAAGGAGGCCGTGTGGTACGCTTTGCTGAGACCATGCGCAACAATAAGAACTATGCTCTCTCTAATAAAGCTTACGACTATATCATAGAACGCAAGCGTAATTCGGCTTACTTCCAGCAAGCCTTTATGGAAAAGGCAATCAATGGGGAATTAGAAGCCTTTGAGCAAATTCCGGTTGATATGGTTTCGATCACGAAAGCGGTGATGAATTATGGCGATTTGTTAGACGAATTTGGTCGCCGCCCGCAGTATTTTACGGCGATTTATCGTCGGGCGCGCTTACAGGTATTTTATCTCAATCAGTTAGATGATGCCCGCAAAGAGTTAGAGGCGGTCGTCGCCCAACGTAACAATCTATCGCTCGAAGATTGGGCCCGTGGTAAGTTGTTGATTGGAGACATCCAACTGATGCAGGAAGAGTATAACGAATCCAAACTCACCTATACTGAGGTTAGCGAGATATTTCGAGATCGACAGGTAGGTGCTTTGGCTAAGTTTAAGTTGGGCGAATTGGCATACTACAAAGGAGAGTTCAATCTCTCTCAAGCATTGCTCGGCTCAATCAAAGACAATACTTCCAACGATATTTCCAATGATGCGATCAAGCTCAACCTCTTGATCCTCGACAATACAGGTTTGGATACTACTACGACGGCTTTGGAGATGTTTGCCCAAGCGCAGCTCTTTACTTACCAGCGTCAGTATCAAGAGTCAATGGAGTTATTAGATACACTGGCTTATAACTTTCCCAACCATACTTTGGCGGATGAAATCCTCTGGGAAAAGTCCAATATCTACCTCAAGCAAAATGATGTCAATACGGCGATGCGCTATATCGACCGAATCTTGACGGAGTTTCCTTATGATATCTATGGTGATGATGCGCTCTACACCAAGGCGCGAATTTTTGACTATACGCTCAAAGATCCTGATACTGCGATGACGCATTACTTGGACTTTTTGACGCGCTTTCCGGGAAGTTTGTACTCTGTTGAAGTGCGCAAACGGATTAGGGAGTTGCGGAAGAGTTAAAAGCAATCTGAGTTAATCCTTGTTTCCCCGCTTTGCGGAACGCTCATTTCGAATCCCTTTAGGGTGAGAAATCGTAGACTCGTGCAAATAGAATTGACGACTTAACCAAATCTGAGACTTCTCCCTTCGGAGAACGCTCTCCCTTTTGAATTGCCTTAGTTTGAGACTTCTCCCTTCGGTTCGAAGGCGGGCTCCCTGCGGGAGGGGCAAAAAACAGAACGCCAAAATCTATACTTTGGCGTTCTGCGAAGCAGCTATCATAAACAAAAAAAGGTACCAAAGCAAAGCCTTGGCACCTTTTAGATATATAGATTTAAGTCTATTAAGCTTTTGATCTCTTGCGCTCGTGTTCTTTTAAGAAAACTTTGCGGAGACGGATAGATTCCGGCGTTACTTCAACCAATTCATCTTCCTTGATATATTCGAGTGCTTCTTCAAGTGAAAACTTGATCGGTGGAGGGAGTTTGACTTTGTCGTCTGATCCCGCTGCGCGAACGTTTGATTGCTTCTTGGCTTTAGTGATGTTAACCACCAAATCATCTGCACGATTGTTTTCACCAATGATTTGACCACCATAAATCTGGTCCTGAGGATGGATAAAGAAGTGTCCACGATCCTGTAAGCGATCGAGGGCGTAGGCAAATGCATTGCCGGCTTCGCTCGCGATCAAGGAACCTTGATTACGTTTTGGTATTTCTCCTTTGAAAGGGGCAAAGTCTTCAAAGCGATGCGACATGATGGCTTCACCTGCAGTAGCAGTCAGCAATTCATTACGTAGACCGATCAAACCGCGAGAAGGGACTTGGAAATTGAGGATGGCGCGTTCGCCACGAACTTCCATTTGAGTCATTTCACCTTTACGCTGCGTAACCATGTCGATAGCACGACCAGACACATTTTCTGGTAAGTCGATGGTCAAGGCTTCGATCGGCTCACACTTCTTACCATCAATTTCCTTGATGATAACCTGCGGCTGGCCTACCTGTAACTCATAACCTTCACGACGCATAGTCTCAATCAAAACTGAGAGGTGCAGGATACCGCGTCCAAAGACGGTAAAGGAATCCGCAGAACCAGTTTCTTCTAATCGAAGTGCGAGATTTTTTTCAAGTTCCTTTTCGAGACGATCTTTGATGTGGCGAGAGGTAACGTATTTACCTTCCTTACCAAAGAACGGGGAATCATTGATGGTAAAGCGCATGCTCATGGTTGGCTCATCGATAGAGATGGGCGGCATGGCTTCTGGATTTTCTGGATCGCTGACGGTATCGCCAATCTCAAATCCTTCCAATCCCACGATGCCACAGATTTCACCTGCGGAAACGAGATCTGTTTTGTCTTTACCTAACCCTTCAAAAATGAAGAGTTCTTTGATACGGACTTTCTTAAAACTTTTATCGGCTTTGATCAAGGCCACTTCTTGAGCGGCTTTGAGTTGGCCACGCATCAGTTTACCAATGGCGATACGTCCTACATAAGAGGAGTAGTCCAAAGAAGTAACCTGCAATTGAGGTAGACCTTCGAACTCAACCTTTGGCGCAGGTATATGCTCAACTATTTGATCGAAAAGATGGGTGATATTATCGGTTGGGTTTTTCCAATCGTCGCTCATCCAGCCCTGCTTCGCAGAACCAAAGACGATAGGAAAGTCAAGCTGATCTTCAGAGGCTCCCAATTCGTACATCAAGTCAAAGACTGAATCTACCACCTCATCGGGGCGGCAGTTAGGCTTATCAACTTTGTTGATGAGCACGATAGGCTTGAGACCGAGATTGATGGCTTTTTGAGTTACGAAGCGCGTCTGCGGCATCGGACCTTCAAAAGCATCAACCAATAGAACTCCCCCATCAGCCATATTGAGCACCCGCTCTACCTCTCCACCAAAGTCGCTGTGACCAGGGGTGTCGATGATATTGATCTTGGTGCCTTTGTAGCGTACGGCGGCGTTTTTGGAGAGAATAGTAATGCCACGTTCTTTTTCAAGATCGTTGCTATCCATGATGAGTTCTCCGACCTCTTGGTGATCTTGGAAAAGTTGTCCAGCGACGAGCATTTTATCCACCAAAGTGGTCTTGCCGTGGTCAACGTGTGCGATAATCGCTATGTTACGCAATTCTAGCTGCATGTGATTGTCTATTGCAATTTGGGCACAAAATTACGCTTAATGCGTATCTATTCCTATTGTAAGTAAGTAATTATCAGGAAAGAAGGAGAATCGTTCGACAAAGTCGGGAGGTGGGAATGCCCAATGTCGAAATTCAATGTAGAATGAGTACTCATCCAAAAATACAGAGACCATCAAAGTTCCCAAAATGTTAGCGTCTCGATACTATCTGTCTTAATTAATCTGCTATTCTGAAAATACTTATTTTATCAAAATAAGGTCCTATATTCCTATATGATGATTGCAGAGCAACGCGCCCAGATCAAAGCTAAAATTGAAAGCAAAATTATCGAACTGAACGAAAGGATCACTCAATTAAAGGATTTGACCAAACCCATTTCGCCAGACAATGCGATCGGTCGTATCAGTCGTATGGATGCCATCAATAATAAGAGTGTCAACGATGCGGGGCTGCGTTCGGCGGAGGCGACCTTCAAAAAACTCAATCGACAGCTCGAAAATATCGACAAAAAAGACTTTGGCAATTGTAGCCGCTGTGGCAATCCGATCCGCTTTGAACGCTTGCTATTTATGCCCGAAAGCATGAAGTGTATCAGTTGTGCGCAACGATCCTAAAACAAGATAAAAAATGATAGACAAGGCACTCACGACCATTGTTTCTAAGCTCAAAAGCAAAATGGGCCTCGAAGGGGGCAAGCTCAATTATCTGCAAGTAGGTACGGATCAGCTGGGCAAAATCCTCTGCTCGGTTTCACATATCATGATGGAAAGAGAGCAGACACCCACTCGAGCTATCGAAACGGATGCTGGCAACATGCTGAAATTCCGTCTGAACTTCAGCGCTAACTTTGAAGCCAGTGCTTATCCAGAAGGCTTGAGACATCTTTCGACTATCCTCAATTACCTATTCGAAAATCCTGTGCTTGACGCCCAAAATAGTCCCGCCTTACCCGCTGAAATCAGCAAGATAATGCTGACACAGATTGCATCAGATAATAATGAGGAAAGCTTGCCGATGATCGCCTTTGAGGTCAGAATGATCATTCTCACTCCTTAGTAAGGAGGGCGAGTTGTTTGCTAAGCGTCCCTAAAAAGCGACCGCCTGTCGGTAATGCGGTACTGCTTCTAAACTTGGCTTATGATCGACTATGGCTTGCAAAAGTGAGCGAATATGATTGACATGCAACTCGTCAGTGCCGAAAGGCAGCACATAATAAAGCCCTTCTTCTAAGGTTGGGCTCATCAAAAAGCGCATGAAGTGGTGCTGGATGTAGTTTCTTACTTCGTAGAACGATTGGCACAATTCTTCCACGATCTGGGGACGATTGTCTAAGACAAACATGAGATCTTCAAAATCTTCGCTCGTCCTAAAATCTCCTCCCGCTTTATTTAAGAAAGATTCGATTTTGGCCGCGATAAAATAAGCGGGTGTAAAAGATCTGATATTCAAGCCTTCGGCGATCGGGTAGGATTGGGCATGAAAGATGCCCTCATCCAACCAACGATGATTGTAACCAAGAATCTCACGATTACGGGCCAAAATGTTGACGGCAATGCCATCATACCGCCAGCGGTGTTGAAATTGATTAATCTCCTCTTCTTTGACAAAACCACGTTCGATCAACCATTCTTCCCATTGAAAATAGTCGTTCAAGGCCATAGAGCCTAGAATACAGTCAACTTCACCGACCACCCTATTGTGGGCAGAGGCATACTTAGGTACGTATAAGCTCAGGGTTGATCCGCCGAGGTAAAAGACCTTCTTGTTGAGGTCTCCAAATCCTTGAGCGACTTTTTCAATTAAGGAATAACTATTGTCCGGCATAAACTGCTTCAATCATTATACGCTTGCGCAATTCTTCGATGGCGATTTTTTGTTCGCGTGCACGTCCCACTCTCACTGCGTCTAGCAATGCGAGCATTTCGTACAATTCGGGATCGTGACGGATAGCCTGAGTCACGTTCGAGTAGAGCGGGTTCACAGCCTGCCCTCGCGTATTGCCAACTGGACTTGGCCAAACATACATCTCTTCAGACAAGACCAACTCCGAAAGCGGTTTCGCTGAATGAGCCGTCGGAATCCCTCGCACTACAGAACCGGGTTGAGCCGGAAATACATACTTTAACCCATAGCTAAGAAACTCCAAAAATGAAGCTCTGAAGACCTTACGCTTAGAGGCATCGACTAGACGAGCCTGCTTTGAGCGGTTGAGAGCTTCAGCCACTTCGGACTGACTGATAGTAAGAGAGGCGGAAATATCTGAATATCGCCAGAGCGTGTCACCTAGAAGTACAATTTTGAGCAAGATCACTACGTCCTGAGGGCGCATTCCATTATGTTTCCGCATAAATTAGTTTAAATTTTGTTCGCAATTCGCGAATAGCAAATTACATACTATTCCTATCTATTACCACCAAAAACCGGCCCAGCTTTCTTTGGGCTGTTCGCAATGTGTATTTTAAGGTTTTATCGATTAAAACTGACCAGTATATTGGACAATGCACATGCAAGTTGAAGCATTAATCGCATACATAAAGGACTCGCTCCCTCATTTTGGCTCTTTCGGATCTCCCGAGTCGCTAAGCGGTGGCTTGCTCAATTATGTCTGGAGAGTGCCTGCTCAACCTCACTCTCTCATTGCCAAATACACGCCGCCCTATATCGCTAGTGCCCCGGAAATCTATATGGATGCTGCGCGGAGTAGCTTTGAAGCAGAGGCACTGACTTGGTGGTCTCAGCATCAAAGCACCGACGATTCCATCCGTCCCCCTCACTTATTGCACGCCTCTGGCGAACGCTCCGTCATATTGATGGAAGATGTGGGACCCGCGCCAGATTTGGCAGAAGCACTCAAACACATGAGTTTCCAAGAGGCTAATTTGATTGGGGAACAGATTGGAGCTTTTCTCGGTAAACTTCATTTCTCCACCTTTCAAGATGAATCTTTAGCGAAGCGTTTTCAAAATGAAGGGGTCCAAAACGTTCGCGTAGCGGTCCAATACAATCAACTCGAATCCTTAGAGAACGCGAGGATTCCAGCTGCTAAAGAAATTGCAAATAAGATTGTATCACTAGGTCAAAAAATCAGTAAGCCTGGTGTTTGCCTCATTATGGGTGATTTATGGCCACCTTCTATCCTCCTTACCCAAGAAGGGATTCGTATTATTGATTGGGAGTTTGCCCATTTTGGTTGGCCAGTACAAGATGTCGCTCATCTAGTAGCACACCTTTGGATGCAAGCTCATATGGCCAATACGCATGACAGTATTTTGGCGGCACAAAACTGTCTATTTTCCTTTTTGAAGACTTATTCTGCCGCTTTCGGTGAAAAATTTGGCTTGCTAGAATCCAAAGAGTTCTATTTTGTCCACATAGGAGCGGAGATTTTGGCTCGCACGATTGGCAATTTTCAAACCGGCTATCTATTCGATGGGCTTTCAATGGCGGATGTGCGCATGCAAACAGCAGTTGAATTTGCCACCCAATGCATATTACATCCAACAGCAGACAGTTTCTTTGGGCCATTTTTTGTTATATAGGAGCTTCTTAGCAAAGGAAACTTTAATCAAACGATCTACATTAAGTATTCACACATCACATTTTTTTTATGTCGGATATCTATCAAGATTCTCTCTTTCTACACGAAAAACTCCGTGGCAAAATTCGTATTGAAACTAAACTTGACGTACGAACCTCCGAGGATCTTTCTCTCGTTTATTCTCCCGGCGTTGCCGAACCCTGTCGCCAAATCGCCGCTAATCCAGAAGACGTTTGGAAATACACCATGAAGTCTAATACGGTAGCGATCGTTACAGATGGCTCAGCTGTATTAGGACTTGGCAATATCGGGCCAGAAGCTTCGCTGCCTGTGATGGAAGGCAAAGCGATGCTCTTCAAAAAGTTTGCAGGCATCGATGCTTTTCCGATCTGCCTCAACACACAAGACACTGACGAAATCGTCGAAACAGTGCGTCGCATTGCGCCCGTATTTGGAGGCATCAATCTTGAAGATATCGCAGCTCCTCGTAGCTTCGAAATCGAAGAACGTTTACAAGATTTGGGTATTCCTGTTTTTCATGATGACCAGCATGGTACTGCCATCGTAGTCTTAGCTGCCTTGATGAATTCGGTCAAAATCGTCGACAAAGCCTTTACCAACCTCAAAATTGTGATCAATGGTGCAGGAGCGGCTGGTATTGCCATCGCTCGATTGTTACGCTGTGCTGATATCGAATCTTCCCGCTGTATCGCCGTCAATGACGTGATCATTTGCGATAGTAAAGGCATCATCCACGAAGGTCGCGACAATCTCAATTCTGCCAAGCAGGAGATATTAAAATATACCAACCGCGAAAACAAAAGCGGTAGCCTGCGTGATGCATTGGTTGATGCAGACGTATTTATTGGGGTGAGTGTCGGCGACTTACTCAATGCGGATGATATCAAAACGATGGCCAAAGATTCCATCGTATTTGCTATCGCCAATCCAACGCCTGAGATTATGCCAGCCGAAGCCTATAAAGGTGGAGCAGCCGTAGTCGGTACTGGTCGCAGCGATCTTCCCAATCAGGTCAATAATGTATTAGGCTTTCCCGGTATTTTTCGAGGAGCGCTTGATGCTAGAGCGAAACGGGTCACCGCTGATATGAAACTGGCCGCAGCGGAAGCCATCGCCCAAAGCGTTCGTCCGCAGGACTTGAACCATGAACATATCATCCCTTCCTCTCTCAATGAAAAGGTCGCCTACAATGTGGCCAAAGCTGTGAGAGAGTCAGCGGAGCAGGAAAAGTAGAGAATCTCCAATATCGAAGTCCAATGTCCAATACCGAAGTGATTCGAAATTGGACATTGGACTTTTACATTGCCTAATTCCAGACGTTCCGCGCAGGGGGGAAGCATCTCTAGTTATGATCGTTCTGCGAAGCAATGCAGTATTTCCCTTCCTACATTCCAAAGACCTCCGTCTGCGGATGAAATGCATACCAAGCAAACCAGTACATCTGGACGCTTGGTACTAGGTTTCCAGCAGCGTCCGTAATGCGGGCACTTTTGGCTTTTGCGTCATAATGAATCTGTAGCGCCTGACCTTGAAACTCATCTTCGATGATGGCTTGTTTTTGCTTTTTTAGCGATCGAAGCGAGTAGGCTTTTGCTTGTCCATTGATGTTGATGCCGATGATCTTTTCTTTGCGCGCAAAACGATCATCTTCTTGATCAACCCCAAAGATTAACTCTTTTGAAAACTCATAACCTTCATAGGGCGTCGAGCGATAATCTCGCTGATAACCCGTTTCGGTAGAAAGCACTTGTCCCTCTGGGTGTTGGGCGCGCCAATCTTGCCAAGAGGTATTATGAGTGGGGATATATTCTAGTTTCGTTCCTTTAAGCGGTCCGCTAACGGCTTCACTCTCGATCTGCGACCAAAGCGATTGGGAGCGACGATCATAGAGCAGCACATCTGAGTTGTATAGGAGACCCGAAACCCCAAACCAAAAGCGTTCACCTTTGATATGAGCATTGAAGGCCATCCCACTCCCACATAAAGGGCAATAGGTAATCACTACCGCTTGGCCGCCGACGGTATCATTGACGACTTCGTGATAGTTGAGGATTTTGACTGGATAAGCTTTGGCGACTCCGTTGATCTCGATAGCGAGTACACGGTCAGCTGTCATCATATAACGCGCTTTGTTCGCAGGCACAAAGAGAGGATAATCGATAGAGGGTATGCCATCTCGGCCAGGACCTCCTGCTTTGATCTCCTCCGGAGGAACGCTGCTATCCGAATAATCAAATCCGTTACCTTGAAAGAGCTTAGTTTGACTTTGCATATCTGCGAACAGCGCAATCAAGCACAAGAATGTGAAGAATAGGCGATTCATTTTTTCTTATTTATAAGAAGATAAATTGAATCAAGCTGTTCTGGAGTCGTGGGGGCGACGCGGAGCGTCATTTCGAATGTCGATGCCTATCGGCAGAGAAATCTCAGATTTGGGCAAAAAGGAAGATATTAGATTTAAGCAATGACAGCGGCACAAAATCTTGTGGCGTTACGATTTGGGCAAAAAGGAAATCTCAAACATGGGTAAATCTGAGACTTCTCTGCCGCTTCGCGGAACGATTCTCTTTTTTGATTTGGCTGAATCTGGGACTTCTCCCTTCGATTCGAAGGCAGGCTCCCTGCGGGAGGGACAATTTCAAATCTTTTGATTGCTACAATCAGTGGCGGCGCAAAATCTTGCGCCGCTACTCCAATTGCTTCAAAGCAAGCTCAACTTCCTCGGTTGGCATCTGACAGACTTTGTTTTGGCAAACGTAGATCATGGTAGCGCCGGGCACACTTTTGTATTCGAGTAGTTCAAGCTTACCTTCCTTGGCTCCACCTAGCAAAAACGCATTGGGGAGATAATGCTGATCTAACTCTTGGCGGGCTTTAGCAAAATCATTTCCTACAATCGCGACTTCATAAGGTGTATTGAGTTGCCAGTTGAGGAGGATACCCCAGTTGGCGTAAAAAGAGCCATTTTTCTTCGCATCGGGCAAGACCGTTTGGAGCATGAACTCTGCCTTCTGTAAGTAATCACCTTTGTTGAGATAAGTGCCAAGTAAAAACAGGTCCTTCGCAAGGATCGAATTAGAGCCCGGTATCACATTGTCTGGCACCTCCCGTGAACGCGCAATCAAAGGATCATCTTCATCTGAGGTATAATAAAACAAGCCAGATGTCTCGTCAAAAAAGTGAGTCAAGCTATACTGCATCAAGGAATCAGCAAGAAATAACCATTCTTCTTCAAAGGTCGCTTGGTACAAAGACACAAAGGCTTCGATCACCAAACCATAATCATCCGCAAAAGCGTTGATCGAAGATTTGCCGTTTTTATGATTGCGATAAAGTCTGCCACCTTCGCGCATCATCTCCTTCTGAATAAATTGAGCGTTCTGCGCAGCACGATCTAAAAAACGCTGCTCGCCAAAGACGCGATAAGCATCTACATAGCCCTTAAGCATGAGAGCGTTCCACGCAGTGAGAACCTTATCATCTAATCCCGGTGAAATCCGCTTGAGCCTCACGCTGAGCAGTTTATCATGACTACGTTTGAGTAAGGCTTCAAAATCAGCTAATACGACTTCGTTCTTCTGTGTGAATTTTTCTCGGGAGATCGTATGATGCAAAATATTGCTATGCTCCCAATTGCCGCCACTTTTGACATTGTAAAAGTCTTTGAAAAGCAAAGCATCTTTTCCCAATAGTTGATCTAGCTCCTCTTCGGTCCAGACATAATATTTACCTTCCTCGCCTTCACTATCGGCATCAAGGGACGAATAAAAGCCCCCATTTTCATCGCTCAATTCGCGCTCAATCCAATCTAAGCTTTGGTAGACAACTTCTTTGTAGCGCGGATTTTTGGTGAGCTGATAGGCCGAACTATAGAGACTGACCAATTGGCTGTTGTCGTAGAGCATCTTTTCGAAGTGAGGTACCTTCCAGACAGCATCGGTCGAGTAACGCGCAAAGCCACCGCCTACTTGGTCATAGATACCACCAGCAGCCATTTCGTCGAGGGTAGTGAGTACACCTTGGAGCGCTTTGGGATTGCCGGATTGATGCTGGTATTGAAGCAAAAACTGATGAATGACAGGCATCGGAAATTTAGGCGCACGATCTAAACCCCCTTTGTTAAAATCGAGGCTGCTTTCGACGGAGCGATACATATCCGTGAGATCATCGGCTTTAAAAGCAGCTAATTCTGTTGGAGGGGCGATCTCATTGGCTTTTTGGATACCTTCTGTGATCTGGCCAGCGGCTTGATCAAGCATTTCGGGCTTCTCGTCTTTGAGTTTGATGAAGTGATTGAGGACGCGTAACCAATCAGTCTTCGGAAAATAAGTGCCCGCATAAATCGGCCGACCATCCGCTAGCGCAATCGCATTGAGCGGCCAACCGCCACTACCATTGATCATATAAGCCGCATTCATATAAATCTGATCTACGTCAGGGCGCTCCTCGCGATCCACTTTGATAGACACAAAATGCTCGTTCATGATCCGAGCGACAGTAGTGTCTTCAAAGGATTCGTGTTCCATAACATGGCACCAATGACAGGCCGCATAGCCTACACTGATGATCAGGAGCTTATCCTCAGCTTTTGCCTTTTCGAGGGCCTCTTCACCCCAAGGATACCAGTTGACCGGGTTATGAGCGTGTTGTTGCAGATAAGGACTGCTGCTCTCAATCAGTTTGTTGGTATAAGGATGATCCTGCACGGTCTGACTTTGACTATTGCAAGCGTTGGTGAGGAGGATGAGGCAGACTAGGATGAGGCTCTGCGTCGCAGAACGCTTAGTCGCGATATTCAAATTCTTGGTAAGCAATTTCTTGAGTTTTGAGATGAGAGCGGATAATCTGTCGAGATTGAGGCGATTGATCGATTCCTAGCCAGGAACGACCGAGGCTTTGGGCGGTCAGCAAAAAACTCCCTGAGCCTGCGAAGGGGTCAAGTACGATACTTTCTGGCAGTGAAGAATGCTGAATAATGCGAGCGAGGAAATCATGGTTTTTTTCGGTAGGATAACTCACGTAGGAGAGACCCTTGTCCTTAAACTCCCAGACGTCCTGTACCTTCTTGCCGGGATGGTCTTTGGCAAAAACCTTTTTGCGTGGATTGCCAGTGGACGACCATTCGATCAATCCCTCGGCATCCAATTTGTCTAGTACTTCTCGTTTATAACGCCAATGACGTCCTTTGGGTGGTGACATACCCTTCCAATCTTGTCCAGTATCGCCCTTGCGAGTTTCACCAGGAGCATGGAGAGGATGGGTGGTATAAGCCCCTTTCTTGGGGTCTTTTTTGGGATATAGTGTAGCGAGATCTTCTTCAGTCAGGGCTTGATATTGCTCTTGCCAAATCTGTTGATCGCGATTTTTGGCGTAATAGAGCACCATATCGGAATAATTACCATAGGCCTTACGCGAAAAGTTTTTGGGATTGCACTTGATCCGGGTCAGGTCATTGAGATGATTGGCATAGCCAAATACTTCGTCCATAATCAATTTGACGTAATGCCCGATCTTCTTATCGATATGGAGATAAATAGAGCCTCGTTCCGAAAGCAAGTCGTGCAACAAAACCAAGCGTTGCCGGAGGAAGGCTAAAAAGTGATAATCAGGCGCATGGTCGGTATAGGCAATCTGCTCGTCTGGTTTGGCAAAACTTTGACCCGTCCCAAAGGGCGGATCAAGATAGATGAGGTCTACCTTGCCGTGGTAGCGTTCCCCGATTAGGGACAAAACCGAAAGATTGTCGCCAAAGTAGAATGTATTTGCAATATCTCGCTCCTCTCCTACTACCCATAGGCTTCCAGCAGGCTTGTTTTGCCTGATTTGCTCCGCAGAACGCTTACCCGGATATTGAAGAGAGATTTGATCCATTAGGCTTGTGAGGGCAAAAAATGTTCGAGGAAAGTACCTTTTAGATCAGCTTCGTGATCGATATCTGAGAGGGTCTGTAGAAACTGATACATCTTTTTGCCTTCGCGTAAATCACGGATCGTTTCCGGTAAAACACTCTCAGTACTCCATTCTTTATTTTTGAATACTCGGTAAAAGGGCGCGTTCATCCCGATGAGGTAATAACCCCCATCTTCGGCGGGTCCGACGACAAAATCACTTTCTTCAAGTACTGCAAAGCCTTGCTCTAGTATCTCTGTCGTTAAGGTCGCACAATCGCTACCAATGATCTGAATTTTTTTATAGCCACGGCTAAAGCCCCATTCAAAAGCCTCTTGCATACGAGAACCTAGGTCGGAGCCCATCTGTGGAAAGCGTTGATAACCCGCCTCTGACCATAAATCCGTCTCTGGATAATCATTGCCGTACCAAACTGCTTTGTCGGCATCGAGAGTCTTGGTCAATCCGCAAGTGTAAGTCAGTAGCTCTTGATAAATCGCTACTGCGGTGTCATGTCCCAAGGTCGCGCCGAGTCTGGTTTTGACCTTGCCGGGAACGGGATGTTTGACAAAAATAAGTTGAAGAGAGTCGGAATGAGCCATGAGAAAAGAAGCTTGTAGCCAACAATTTACACATTCTCGTAGGATTGGTAGATAAATCCGCTAAGATGGTAGACTAATATTGCGTTTGGAGGGGCAAAACATTTCTTTGAATTAGGAGATGATCGTTCTTTTTCAAAGAGGAGTTGTTGGTCCTTTTGCATCGCCTAAAAGGACCCAAAATGCTAGTCAGCCGCAATCCAGCCCCTCTAGCCTCCCCATTTCCCAAGTGGCTGACAGGGCCATCGCCTCTTAATGGGGGCAGGAGAGAAGCGTAGGCTTTACTCGGACCGGTTTTGTACTGCCCTTTTTGCGAAAAAGAGCAATAAAATAGATAAAACGTCAATTACGATACCATAAATAGAACAACATAAAAATTCCCAAAGGTCATTATTATCACTTATAAACCAGACATAAATGAAACACCTCAGCCTTATGCTATGCCTGATCTTGATATTTGGATCGGCAATGGCCCAAAAGAAAAAGAAAAAAGCAGATCGTTTTGAAGGACTTGATGAGGAACTTACGACGGTTTTGGAAACTTGGAAAGCCGCCGGCTTTGCCGTCGCAGTAGTCGAAAAAAACGAGATCGTCTATGCCAAAGGATTTGGCTTTAGAGATGTTGAGCAGCAATTGCCCGCGACGGAAAATACTCTTTTTGCCATCGGTTCCAGTAGCAAAGCGTTCACCTCTGGTGTGCTCGGACAATTACGTGAAGAAACCGATCTCGACTTTAGCGAAAGCCCGATCAAGTACATACCTGAATTACGCTTTTATAATGATGAGCTTAACAACGGTATCACCATCCAAGATTTGATGTGCCACCGTACTGGAATACCCAGACATGACATTTCTTGGTACTTATTTCCGGCCAAGGATCGGGCAGAACTGATCGGACGCATTGCCCATCAAGAGCCATTTGCCGCGCTGCGCGAACGCTGGTACTATAATAATTTTATGTTTTTGACTCAAGGCGTGATTGCCGAACGAATGACCGATAAAAGTTGGGAAGAAAATATTGAAGAGCGTTTTTTTACGCCTTTAGGCATGAAGACTTCCAATTGTTCGATTGAAGAATTAGAGGCTTCGGCTGACTATGCGACTGGCTATGGATTAGATGCAGACGAAGAGATCGAAAAACAAGACTACTATCATATCGATGCAATGGGACCTGCCGGAAGTATCAATAGTAGTGCAAACGAAATGTCGGAATGGCTCAAACTATGGATCAATGGTGGTATGTATAATGGCGAGCAAATCTTGCCGAGTGGCTACGTTCGCGAAGCGATGACCCCACAAATGGCGATGGGCGGTGTGCCGTCTGCTGAATTACCAAGTCTGCATATGGCTGCTTACGGCTATGGTTGGTTTTTGAGTTCATATAAAGGACGTTATCGAGTAGAGCATGGCGGCAATATTGATGGTTTCTCGGCGAACGTGGCTTTTTATCCAACAGATAGTGTCGGGATAGTCGTATTGGCCAATCAAAATGGATCTGATGTCCCTAGCATCGTTCGCAATCTCATCGCAGACCGAATGATGAATCTTGAAAAAACAGATTGGAATGGGATGTTGCGCAAGCGCTATGAAGACGGAAGAGCCGCTCAAGAAGCCTCATCAGATGGCGGAGAAGATAGTCGTCAGAAAAATACTCGTCCTTCTCATAATCTAGTAGAGTATAGTGGGACATATGCGCATCCTGGATATGGAGAGATTGACTTGATTTTGCGTAATGACTCTTTGATCGCTAAGTCCGGCAGCGGTGATCTATGGCTACAGCATTATCACTATGATATTTTTATGCCGTTTGAGATTGAGGGTGGAGTCGATACCACTGATAAGAGCCCTCTGCTCTTCAATTTTAGTACTGGTCCGGGAGGCGAAATTAGTGGTTTTAGCTTGCCAGTAGAACCGACGATCGATCCGATTGTATTCGAACGCACTCCTCTGGCCATAGAGGTGGACACAAACGTTCTGGCACAGTATGAAGGAGAATATGAGTTAGGTGGAGCCGTGGTCAAAGTCTATATCAAAGATGAAAGTACCTTATATGTCTTTGTGCCAGGGCAGCCTGAGTATGAGCTATTGCCGACGGGCGAGCACAAATTTGCCATCAAAATCCTCAATGGTTACAATGTGGCTTTTGTCAAGGAAGGAGAGGCAATCACGCAGTTGAAGTTTATCCAACCCAACGGGACCTTTGTGGCGAAGAAGAAATAAAAATGATTTTATCATAACGATATAAACAAGGCGACCCCAATCTTGGAGTCGCCTTGTTTATGCTTAAGCAAAATGTCAATAGTGAGTATTAAGCAAGGTGAACTCAATAAATGTCCAGAGAGGGCGCAGCAGTTTTGAGTTGAGCCAAGGCGAAAAGATTGAGTTTAGCGAGCTAAAAGACAGATTTTTCAACGCAGGCTCAGCTCAAAAATGCAAGCCAAATCTGACAGTTATTGCTAAGTAAAGAGATGGCAAAAATACTGATAGGCAATCCCTTTTTGTACTATTTACTTTATACTCAATACTTCTCTACTACTTTTTAGGCAAACTGTATTTTGAGATCCTTATGCTTGACAAACAATCCCAGCACTGATATCGCTCCCATGAGCATACATCCTATCAGCAGATAGGTTGAATTGAGACTCAAAGTACCAAAGACAGCAGGGCCGATATTTTGAGTGGCGATGAGCACCATCCCAAATCTAGCAACTTCGGATAAGAGGTAGATCATGGGTACTGGCCAAAGATCCTTCAATCTGGCCGAATCCATTCTCTTCAAGATGAAAGCACCCACTCCAAAGGCAGCGATCAAGCTGAACAATTGTAAAGGTATATCTCCCCATTGTAAATAGGCCGCCAGCTCAGTAGTCGAAAATTCGCTTATCAATACTGTGCTGGAAAGCGAGACAATCCGCACCAGATTGAAGATCAGTTTCAAGCCTAGTAGCAAAATAGAGGCAAAGGCGAATAATTGGATGAATCTGGCCCATGGCTTTGCCTTTTGGTATTCGGCGCTAATAACTGTTGCTTCGCCCATCCGCTTTTGACTGATCATAAAAGCTTCTTCAGCCGTTAAACCCGAATCTTCAAGAACATTGATTTCAGTATGCAGGTGGTCAAATAGTTCGTCGCGGTCCGTTTTCGAAAGTATGCCGCTAGGATTGTAAGAATTTAAAAATTGTTGTACTGCAAGGTCTAAGTCAAACTCGGCTGATTGTTCCATAGATTGTTTAATGTGATGTTTACTAGTTCCCACTCCTTTTGTAGTTGAGTGAGGGCAGATTGGCCTGTTTCGTTAAGTGAATAATACTTCCTGTTTCGGCCTTCCTCTTTTTTGACATAAGAGGTGATTAGCCCCCTTTTTTCCATCTTGATCAGGACCGGATAGAGCGAGCCTTCCTTCCATTGGAGGGCGCCTTCGGAGATTTTTTGCACCTCTTTGATCAATTGATAACCATAATTATCTCCCTTTTTGAGCAATGAAAGGATGATCGGGATGGTAGATGCTGCAATAAGATCTTTGGATAGCATATGATACATTGATGTTCTATGCTTCAAACATACATAGAACTTCAATGCAAATCAAGTTGCTTGTTACTTTTTGATGATTTCTGTCGTTCTGCGGAGCAGAACGCTTACTTTATAGCTTTAGCTGCTTATGAATTTTTATTCGATGCCTTTCTTTTCCCTCCCCGCTTCGCGGAACGTTTGAAATTCAATGACTTGCAAAACAGTAGCATACTTTTTTGCGTATAAAAAAAGCACCCAACCTCCTCACAGCCATGGATGAAATCACACAAGTAAATGAGCAGTTAGCCGTTTATATCCAAGAAAAAAGAGAGTTAGATAAGCTAAACCGTCGCCTCGCTCAATTGGCACTAGACCGTACTTCCATTGAAGAAAGGATGGTGTTTATCAAAACGCGCCTTGCCGAAGAAAAAGCAGATGTAGATCGTCTCAATAAGCTGCAAAAAATACGTTTGCTTACCCCCAACGATCGCCAAGAAGCTCAATACGATAAAGAAGTCCAAGAGTACGAAACTGTCCTTGAGCATCGAAATCAGGGCCTCACTATGCTTTCTGATATCGAGATCGAAGAACGGCAGATCCATCAACGTATCGCTCACATCGGTCCGATCGAAGAGGAGTATGCCACACTGGTCAAAATGAAGGAGCGTCTACTCAGACGAGAAGGGGGAGATTCTTATCTCAATCTGATCGAAAAGCTGGAAAATCTCAAGATCGATCACAAGGAACTACAAGAGGCTATCGCCGCCGGCGAACACTTAAGCCACTTATTGGAGAGGATGAGTAAAAAGCTGGAAAATCATTACAATAGTGAATATTTGCCTGATAATGTAGAAAAGCTCTTCAACCTTATTTTGGGATATCTGCCTCGTGCCCAAGTTGCAGCCAATCAGTTTTGCAAAGAAGTCCGAGATGTTGAGGAACGTTTAGGAATATGTGGCACTCATTCCTTCCAAATATTTATGACACTACATCGTGATTTTGTCGTTGAGCAATCTCCCTACAAGAAGATGCCAATGATCAAGCGCGCCTTTGCTACCCTTTTTGAAGAGCCTTATTGGGAAAGAAGAATCAATACCGCTCGGAATCAACTCTATAAGCTGAGGTGGGCCTTGGATAAAATCATGCAATTCCTCACTGAAGAAATGACACCCACCCAACAAAAAATCGAGCAAGCCAAAGCCAGCAAACAACAATTGATCGAAACAATCTCGTAGCGGCGTAAAATTGTAAAATGTAGCAATCCCAGTAGCGGCGTAAAATCTTACGCCGCCACACATTGTGCAATTTTGTGTCGCCACAAATTGCAAGATGTAATTCAATTTTACCGTATCAAACTGACCGTTCCGGTCTCTATCCAAGGACGTACACGGTCAGCCTCAGTATAGTCAAATTCAAAGGCCCAGACATAGACGCCTTCTGCGCATTTTTTGCCTAAGAAAGTACCGTCCCATACTTCGTCGGGATTCTGAGTGGCAAAGACCTCCTGTCCCCAACGATTGTATACTCTCAATGTGCCGCTCACAATCTGGCAGTCATAAAACAGTCGAAACTGCTCATTCAAGCCATCTTCATTGGGCGTAAAAGCAGTAGGCGCATGGATTGCACAAAAACAGCGTGTCGGTTCGACTAGGATACTATCAGCAGCCGTACCACAATCATTTTCTAGATTCACGACATAAGCACCCGGCTGCTCCACTTGAAAAAACGATTCCGTACTACCATCCTGCCAGAGATAATTCGCCTCTTGCGGGACACTAGCGTCTAGGGTGATAAATTTGGCTCTGTCAGTACAAACGACCGTATCATTGCCAAGATCGACTGATGGAGGGGCTAGATAAGTGATATCGATTTGATCGAACGCTTGGCCACATTCATTGCTGATGAGGAGAGAGTATCGGCCGGGACTTTGTACCAGGAAGGAGCGTTCGGCACTGCCGTCTTGCCAACGATAAGTGAAGGCTTCGCCCTGATCTTGCACCAACAAAAGGCTATCACCACGACAAAGTCGCTGACTGTTTCCAAATCCGAATCCAAAGTTCTTTGGAACTGGCAAATAATCATAGGCGACGATGCCCTGTGCCACTCCACAAAGATTGTTGACTTGTACCATATAAATGCCAGAGGTCGTAACGTTTCGCGTAGGGCCTTGAGTACCGTTGTCCCAAAGGTAAGTCGCGTTGGGCCAAGTGGCGTCTAGGAAACGAGTATCTCCATCACAGAGCGTTTCGTCTGGCCCGAGAGAGATATTTGGAGCTTCTGTATAGGCAAATGCCGCACTATCTCTACTGCTTCCGCAACGATTTGTGAGCTGCAACCAATAAAGTCCACCGGGTGAACCCACAGTCAAACTACTATCGGTCGATGCATCAGACCAGAGATATTGATAGCCGCTGAGACTCGTGCCGAGAACGCGAGAATCCCCTTCGCAAAGCAATTCATCTTGTCCTAGATTAAAAGAGGGAGGCGGGGAGAGGTAAGCAATTTCGAGCGTATCGGCAGCATCACCGCAAGCGTTTTCTAGTTCGATCCAGTAGGTACCAGCCGTATTGACCACAAAGGTAGCTGCGGGCGATCCGTCTTGCCAGTGATAAGAAGTGCCTGCCGTCCAAGTCGCATCCAGCGAAAGCGTTTGCCCATCACAAAGTGTAGAGTCAAGGCCTAGACTGACTTGCGGGCTTTGCTCATTGGTAATAATAATACTGTCTCGCACATCGCTGCATTGGTTGGTGATCTGTACCCAGTAAGTGCCAGGCGCATTGGCAAGTACATTGCTACTGGTCGTGTTAGTGGACCAGAGATAGTTGGCGTTGGGATAACTGACGCTGAGCAATAAGCTCGCATTGTCGCAAAGCAAAGTATCTGCTCCGAGATCAGGCGGACTAAAGATCGGCAGATAATCAATCTGAAGACTATCCCGTATATCTCCACATATATTTTCGAGTTCTACCCAGTAGAGGCCGGGCGAAGTGATTGCGTAGATTGGATTGTTGTCGCCATCCTGCCAGAGATAAGTATTGGCATTGGCTGCGCTAACGTCAAGTGGAATGGTATCGCCATCGCAAACGATCTGATCTGGACCCAAATTGACCAATGGAGTAAGCTCATTGAAAATCTCCACCGAATCCCTAGCCGTATCGCATCCGGTTTGCAGCTCAACCCAATACCAACCTGCCCCGCCAGCTGTCAGGACTGAATCTGTACTATTGTCTTGCCAGAGATAATCGACGCCACTTTGGGTCGCATCGAGCAAGAGTGTTTGGCCATTGCAGAGGGTGGTGTCGAGGCCCAGGGTGAAGTTTTCTATCGTATCATTGATGGTAACTTGAAAAGTCTCTGTGCGCTGAAAACCACAGTTGTCTATGATCGTACAGGCATAATTAGTGGTAACGTTCGGCGAAGCCATCGGAGTCGGACTGGTCGGATCGCTCAGCCCCGCTACTGGACTCCAATTATAAGTGGTGCCGCCTCCAACATTGAGTTGGACCGAATCCCCCTGACAAATAGTCGAATTGACTCCATAAGAGATATAAGAGTAGCAAAACTGATGGCTGTTGTTCAGGGAACCTGTACCTGCGGTAAAGCCCCAAAATACATTGGGGTCGCCGTTGAAAATATTGGTAACGATATCGCCTATGTAGGTCAAACGCAGATTGCAGTCAAAATATACCCGCAAAGTATCTCCCACGGGATTCCAGCTAATGTGCAGATCGTGCCATTGGCAATCTTCTACATTGGCGAGAGAAGGCAAAATACCGACGGGTCCGACCAGATTACTGGCAGCGTTATGGTTGACTGAGCCCTGACTAATGATGGCAGTATGATCATAGGTCGGATCTCCAAAATTGCTGTTTTGGTAGGTGTCAAACTCGACCGCAATAGAAGGACTAATACCCGAATAGCCCATGCCGCCGCCAACAGAGCCGACATTGGTGCTGACAGACTGAAAACTAAAGGTTATGCCATCTGCGCCACTATTGTTGCAACCCAAAAAAACCGTCGTATAGAGCTCAAATGACTGACTTAGGTCAATCGTATTGTTGTACCAAACTGAGCCAGATTGACTGTTTTGGGCCGGAGTGATGATGTAGCAATTTGCGCCATTGGCCGAAGCATTGCCGTTGGTTTGAAACTGGGCTTGAAGCAAAAAGGGAAAACATGAGCAGAGACAAAGGAGTATCGTATGCCGCATAGTAAGTATCGCTAGGAATGAAATAGCAGAATACAAAAATGAGGCAAAGGAAACAACTCAGCACGACACATTACAAATTTCTCCTCTTAGGATACTAAATTGTAACCTTCATCCTACTGCAAATGTCCGAACTTTCCCTAGACCAGATCAACGAAGCCCTCGCTCCTTTTAGCAAAGAGCTAGCTGCCCGCATGAATTGGGATATCTTGATCGAAGAATTTGAGCAAAAAGAAAAAGCACTCAAGCAGCAGATAACAGCCTTAGATCAGCAGATTGCCAGCGAACGCGCTGATGTAGATCGCTTAGAACGAACGGGTATCTACCGCTTTTGGAAGACTGCCAAAGGAGAGCATGAAGAGGCACTCGCAGCTGAGTACCTTGAGTGGGAGGCCGCCCTAGGCGAACGCGAAAAGCTAGCCGGCCAATTGGCGGAAATTGAGGAGCGACTACAGTTTTTGCAGGCTCGCAAAGCTCAATTAGGCAACATTGATAAACCTATCGAAGACCTACTCTACCTCAAGAGACAAGCGTTCCGCAAGGCGCAAACTAATCCTCTCGATAAGCTAGAAACCGAAATCAATCAATTTAAGCTCCACGAACTCGGTTTGGGGGGTATCTTGGTGCCATTGCCAGGGCTCATTTACGAGCTAAGCCGTCTGCATAAAGCTATGGAGGCTAAGGCTCTATTTTTTGAGGCACAAAAGAAAAATATATTTAAAACTTATGGCGCAACTTTTGAGAGCATAGAAAAGCGATTTGATAGTCTCATTCGGAGCATGGATCTCTATCACAAAACTGCTGATCGAAGACTACCTTTTCACGGGGGATACTTTAGCAACTTTGTGGGGCGAGCAAAAACGGTCGAACTGACCGAGCTAGTTGATTGGCTCAAAGAGCTTTTGGCAGATGTCAAAAAAACCGATACCCAAGCCAAAGTACTCCAGACCCAAATGCAGATCGAAACCAAAGCCGCCAAACAACAACTACAAAAACTCCTGCTGAATCTCTAAATAAATGGACAAGCCACTTAGCCTTGCCGAAATCAATGAAGCGCTGAAACCCTATAAGCGCGAAAAAGAACTCAAAACCGATTGGGAGGCTGAGTTGGAGGACATTGAGGTGATATTAGGCTCCTTGCGCTATGCCTTGCAGGTGCTAGATGATCATGTCGCCAAAGAATGGGCCGAGGTCGAAGCCGTTAAAAAGCCTGGTTGGAATCGTTTTTGGTTGGGCTTGACCGGAGAGCAAGATCGTAAGCTAGAAAAAGAGTTGGCAGATTGGGAGACCGCCCGTGGCGAACGCCAAAAACTGATCAAAGAAATCGAGAAAGCCGAAAACGAACGCAAAGAGATCAAGCATCATCTCAGTTCGGTTCAAGATATCGAGCTTCCTCTGCAAGAATTGCTCAAGCTCAAGGCCACTCAACTCCTCAAGGCGCCGCCTCATCCTAAGTACAATCAATTGGTCAAGGAGTATCGCAAACTCAGGATCGCCCGCGAAAAACTTACCGCTATCTACCATACTGCTGGGCCGACTTTGCGTAGTCTCGACCAATTGTACAATCAAATCCGCGGCAATCATCGACCCGGCCAAGCTTCAGAGTCCCAGCAAAAACTCTATCACTATTTAGTGTCCATCACCCAACCTCAGCTCAAAGTTTTGGGCTTACATTTACAGGGAACCAAGAAGATGTTGAGATTGGAACTTCCTTTCGAGATCCGTGAGATGGCCCGCTTCGCGCAACACTTCCAAAAAGCGCAAACGCCTACCGAGAGAACCGAAATCGTAGCGAAATACCGCCGTTATTGCCAAGAATTGCAAAAAGCGACCACCAAGCGTGACAAACACTTTGTCCAGCTACGCCAAAAAAACATCCAAGCAAGAACTGATTTACTTTGGACGATATCCTAATATGAGCCTTAGCCTAAACGAAATCAACCAAGCCCTCAAACCTTACCAACGCGAGGTCCGGCAACAATATGCACTGGAGCAAAATATCTCCGCTCTCCAGCATCAATTGGCTTCCCATCATGAAAACCTCAAGTATTTGGATCAAGCTTTAGCCAAGGAGTGGGATGATGTAAAAGAGTTGACGGAGTCTCGGTGGCGGGAGTTTTGGATGAGTCTCAAGCTGACTGAATCGGAAGATGTTGCGCTCAAAAAAGAGCAAAAAGAATGGGAAATCGTTCGCGATGAGCGGCAAAATCTCATCAGCCTTATCGCCCAAGTCGAGGAGCAAGTCAAAACCCTCCAAGCCAAGCAGCAGTATTTGGGCAAATTGGATACGCCACTCGAAGACTTACTTGCCACCAAACATAAACTTTTGATGGACTCGCCTACCCATGATGTTTACCAAGGGATGGTGGCAAAGGAGCAATCCGTTCAGGCGCACGCCCGATCGGTAGAGAAACTAGTGGCAGATTTCATCATGCTCATCGATTATCTGCAAAAATTGGAAGCCATGCTTCAAACGTCCTCAGGCCGGACCAATAATCATCGTTCGATCAGCTACTATCTCGACCATGCTGATGAGCTGCTTCAGCAACTCGCCACTCAACTCCTGAGCACTGATTTAGAGCTAGATTTGGACCCTACTGTTTTACAAGGCTTTGAAAAACAACTCAACGCTAGCAAAAAGGCGCCCGCTTGGATCGAGACCATTGATACCTTTCAGGGGAACGCACAAATCTATCTTACTCAGCTGCAAAGCAAGGAAACCCTAATCGCCTCCGAGCTAGAAACGATCAGCAAACGTCGTCAAAAGTTTTTATTTGAATCGTATTGAATTATGTATGCCGTATCGGCGCAAAATCTTGCGCTGCCTACACATAGCGCTCATCCACCGAAAAATCTTCCGGATGTTTTGGCCCAATTGGCGCATAAAAAGCCATGATCTCTCGCAGATCAGCTTCCATATCGTCGCTAGGGTGTACCACTTTTGCGATGCCCGCTTCTTTTTTTGCGTAGTCAAGATAGCCTAGGCCGATGGGTACACCTGCACCTTTAGCCACATGATAAAATCCCGTTTTCCACTTTGTCCTCTTTGAACGCGAACCTTCGGGAGTGACCACCACGGCTATTTTTTCGTGCTTTTCAAATATCTCCACCATGATATCGACGTAGCTTTTGCGACCTCCGTCTTTGGCTGGGGCCGAACGATCAATCCAAACTGCTCCCATCCTTTCTAAGCCCTTTTTGATGGGCCAAAAAGCATATTTATCGGTGACTGTGATTCTCATTGGGATGCCAGCAGTGGTAAAGGCGACCCTTGTGTAGACGATGTCCCACCAAGTCGTATGGGGAGCTGCGATGACTACCGCTTTTTTGTAGGTCTCATCGGGCATTGGCATTATGAGTTTCCAACCATTGCGTCGAAACCACCAGCGAAAAATTGCGTCAAGCATGTGAATTAGATGAAGGCGTATGTATGGATTTGAGGAAAGTCCTCAGCTGTTGCAAGAAAAATGGATCTGATTCCTCCGGTAGATAATGCCCGGCATGAGCCAAACTTTGATAGCGCGCGTATGGGATTTTTTCGCCCCAGCGAACGCTTGAATCTTTACTGCGAAATCGATCTTGACCTCCCTCTAATATGAGGGTGGGAATATGATGAGTGAGCTTTGGAGTAGCAAAAAAATCCGCGCTACTTCTGGTGGCAGCAAATCGCTCCGCGATAGCGACTCGACTGGCTCGGTCAGAAAAATGGGCGAGATAGTCGGGTTTTGCTTCTCGTAAGGCTTTGTCTCTGAAAGCGCCTTTGAGGAGACTATTGGAGCGAGCTTGCCACCAACGACCTAGTGCATTGCGATACCAAAAGCTTTGTCGGCGAATGTTTTTTTGTTCAGTTATAGGCCAAGCCCAACTATTGACCAAAACGAGGGCGTCCAAGCGTTCCGCGAAGCGGGCCGCAAGATGCTGTGCAAAAAGTCCCCCCGTATCATGTCCAATCAGAATAAATCGCTCTGGTAGCTTAGTCTCTATCCAATCGGAAAGCATGTCTAGCTCCTTATCCCAGTTCAGGGGTTTTTGACTCGAATCCGAAAATCCATGTCCAGGCAAATCTGGTACCAAGCACCGATGATCGGCCATCAATTCTTTGATCTGATTGCGAAAAAGGTAGGACCAAGTCCCCAATCCATGCAACATTACGATAGCAGGCCCCTTCCCTTCATCGAGGTAGTGGAGGCGTTTGCTAGCGGCGGGAAACCAATAGGCTTTAAATGGATAAGCAGCAGGATTGAGCCACTGTGGGCGCATATACACGAGATTTAACTACTAAGGTAAGAAACTCAGTCTGATGCTAAACCAGCCTTTGGGCCTAATTGTTGAATTGAGATCGTTAATAGTACTGCCTCCCAAACAAAATGAGTATTATTGCAATCTTTGCACTCATCTACTCGCGATTGAAAACTTATTATCAGCACGATTATTTTGCATGGCCTGCTAAGCTGGCAAAATGATCCTAGCACCACAACACTACCCCAGCACAATGGCATTGACCTATCCTAAAACTCCTAAAGTCGATCAAGTAGATACATATTTTGGTACCGAAGTCGCGGACCCTTATCGCTGGTTAGAAGTCGATACTGCCACCGAGGTTGAAGATTGGGTTAAGGCCCAAAATGAAGTTACGCAGTCTTATATCGAGCAAATTCCCTTTCGCACAAAAGTACGTGGTCGTCTCGAAGAGTTGTATAACTATACCAAAGTCTCTGCTCCAAGGAAGGTGGGAGAATACTATCTGTTTTATCAAAATGATGGTCTGCAGAATCAAGCGATTTTGTACCGGAAAAAGGGTTTGGAAGGAGAGCCTTCGGTTTTTCTTGATCCTAATCAGGCGTCGGCAGATGGTACGGTGAGTATGGAGATTGCGGGCAAGTCTAAAGATGATCAGTATCTTACGATTTCGATTTCAGAGGCTGGTTCGGATTGGCAGTCATTCAAAGTCATGGAGGTAGCCACAGGCAAAACCTTGGCTGATGAGTTGAAGTGGATTAAATTTTCGGGAGCTTCTTGGCTAAATGATGGCTTCTTCTATTCGCGTTATCCTGAACCTGAAGAGGGAACAGAGTTGAGTGGTGGTTTGCAAGCGCAATCGATCTATTATCACCAAATCGGTACGCTCCAATCAGAAGATAAACTCATTTATTCTGATCCTGAAAACTCTCGCATGATATGCAGTGCGGCGGTTACTGAAGACGAACAGTTTGTTTTATTATATAAATATCAGGGCTCCTCTTCGGAGAACGAGATATGGTATCGTTCCGCGCAGCGGGACGAAGAGTTCAAACCCCTATTTACAGGTTTTGATGCGCAATACTTTGTGGTAGATCATTGGGGCAGCAAGTTTTATGTGCACACCAATCAAGCAGCACCACGTTACCGTCTAGTTGCAATCCCGACGGATCAGCCTGAAGGTCCAATGGTAGATGTAATCCCCCAAAAGGCCGCTGTATTGGATGCTATTGCCAAAGGTGGTGGCCGTTTTTTTGCGAGCTATATGCAGGATGCGACCACGCGGATTTATCAGCATTTGTATGACGGTAGCTTGGAACATGAGATCACTTTGCCCGGTTTGGGGACTGCAGCTATGAGTTCCGGGAAGCGGAATGAAACCAATTTTTTCTACACTTATACCAGTTATGTTTATCCGACGACCGTCTATCAGTATGATTTAAATACAGGGACATCTAGCCAATACTCTCAACCGAAGCTCAATTTTGATCCGGCCGATTATACTACGGAACAAGTGTTTTTTAGTAGTAAAGATGGGACGCGAGTACCGATGTTCTTGGTGTATAAAAGGGGCCTTGTCAAAGATGGCAAACACCCCACTTATCTGACCTCATACGGCGGTTTCAATATCAGTCTCACACCAGCCTTCAATCCGTTGGCCATCTTGCTACTCGAAAATGGCGGCATCTTTGCGCAGGCCAATCTAAGAGGCGGTGGTGAATACGGTCAAGAATGGCATGAAGACGGGATGCTGTTTAATAAGCAAAATGTCTTTGATGACTTTATTGCGGCAGCTGAGCATTTGATCACTGAAGGTTATACTTCCTCGGATCACTTGGCGATGGCGGGAGGTTCTAATGGTGGCTTATTGGTCGGGACTGTTGCTAATCAGCGTCCAGAGCTATTCAAGGTGGCGTTCCCCGCTGTAGGGGTGATGGACATGTTGCGCTATCACAAATTTACCATCGGTTGGGCTTGGGCCTCGGAGTATGGTAGCAGTGAGCAAGATGAAGCGACTTTTCAAAACCTCATGAGCTACTCCCCTATCCACAATCTCAAAGCAGGAACCGCTTATCCTTCGACCCTCGTAACTACCGGAGACCATGACGACCGAGTGGTGCCAGCACACAGTTTTAAGTATGCGGCCACCTTGCAGGAACGCCATGCCGGAGACAATCCTGTCTTGATTCGTGTGGAAGTAGATGCTGGACATGGCGCAGGTAAACCAACGGCCAAAATCCTCGACGAGCAGGCTGATAAATGGTCCTTTTTCTTTTATGAAATTGGCGGTGCAGAGGCAATATAAAAAGAGCGCCATTGTGGAAAGCACAATGACGCTCGACTACAATACTTAACAGAAACTTCCCTGAAGGCTTAGGCTATGGAATCTGTGGCGGAGCAAAATCTTGCGCCGCTGACATATTAATGTTTAACGATAACTCGTTTCGATATACTTCCTTCTTCTGTTTGTAATTGTATCATATACAATCCGCTAGGAAGAGATGATACTATGATTTCGTTTTGAGAAATACTGTTAGCAACGTATGATTTTTGCCATACAATCTGCCCCTTCGTATTGACTAGCGACAAACTGTAAGTCTGTGGACGGTCAAGCGAGAGTTTTACGACAAAGTCAGTGTTCGCTGGATTGGGATATAGACTGAGCTCATTGACTCCGGCCTTGCCGAACGCGTCGATCGCTGTGGCCCAAATCTCAACTGAATCCGTTTGCGTACATCCGCTAGCATCAGTAACACTGACGCTATAAACTCCAGAAGTAGGAGCCGTCAAAGTTGCAGTGGTATCTCCTGTACTCCAGAGTATCTGAATAGGAGTACTTCCTCCGTTGACATTGACAGTTGCTTGTCCATTGCCCGTAGTGCCGCCACCTGTACCATCTACAATATCAATCGTAAAGGGTAAATCGAAGGCTATGGTATCTCTGACGATGGTACCACAAGCATCTTCTACTTTGAGCACAAAACTTGTCGGCGAGCTGGATAATACATATGGATTGGCGATCGTCGGATCGCTGATCATATTGCCAGGCCCCCATTCGTATAGGTAGGCATCTGTCTCTTCGGAAGCGACGGCCCAAGCTCTCGGAGAACCTTGGACGCCTAGGGCACCGATCACACTTACCCCATTGGTACTTGGATCAAATTGCATGAGATCGGCATCTTGAAAGCCAGCCGGATCTACTTCCGTAAAGAAATAGACATTTCCATCAGCATTCCAGACATCCCCATCAAGGCCAACATTAGGCGTATAATCTGCGCCAGAGGCAGCTAGCCCGACAGTCTCTCCACTACTCAGGTCAACTGAAAAGATCGAATCCGTAACAGCATCCAAGGTATAAGCCGATCCGTCAGGACCGATTGCCAACCAAAGCGGTTGTGATACGGTCATGAAGGGACCATTGATGAAACTACCACTGCTTGGATCAACATAATGAAGGCGACCATTCAATCCATTAGTGCTGACACCATACAGGGTATCATTTTGGGGATTGTAAGCCAAGCCAGACCAATCATAGCCATTATTGGCTACCATCGGTCCGATCGTAGTAGTACTGCCATTAGTAGTGTCTATACGAATCAGTTGTTCGGAGCCATTATTGACGACCAGCAAGCCATTTGGCGTAAAGTCAGCGGCATTTAGATTGCCTAATAAGGGATTGATGGTGTTGGCTTGGCCCGGATTAGTCAAGGAATTGGAGAAGACATCTGCGCCATTTCCTCCTTGAAGATGACCAAAGCCTTTACTCGCTCCACCAAATATTTTACCTCCTACTGCTGAAGGCGCACCGCCAAGGAAGAGAGTGTCACCCGCACAAAAAGTCTGATCCATACCCGCATTGACAATCAATGGAGCAGGAGTTCCCACCACAATCGTATCGCTATAACTGCTGCAATTATCTGTAATGGTTACGCTATAGGTACCCGGCCCCACGTTTTCGAGATCCTGAGTTGTCGCTCCCGTACTCCAGAGTACGTTGATGTCGCCTAGTCCACCACTCGCATTGAGATTTACGCGACCAGTATTAGTACCAGGACAATCTGGAGGAGAGGCTGAAAGATTAGCCGTTACTGGCTGCGGAGTGGTAGGAGTGATGCTGACTTCAAAAAGTCCTTCCTCTCCCTGAAAGCCATCCACCATGATATAAAGAGTATCTCCAGCGGGGTAGCAGGCTGCAAAAGTAGAGGCAAATTGATTGCCCAAGGCACAAAAGCCTGATCCATCATCATCACCACCAATAAAGTTGAAGGTATTATAGTTGTTACAGTCGCTAACGCTAAAAAGCGCTATCTGAGTATCAAAATTAGTTCCTGTTTGACAGAGATCAACATTAAAACCTCCCGTACTTGGTACGGCAAATTTTAACCAAACCGTACCATCAACATTGTTTTCAAGCCATGTATCAATCGGTACGAGATTATCCTCACCCGGATCTACGGTAGCACCAACATTTGAATAAGCATATGGAGTACCATCAGTAGGCACAATTGATGCCTCACATGGCTGATCATTGGTCAAGGGCGCAACCTCAGTCACCGTCATACAAAATGGTCCACTAGTGCCAAGAAAAGGGTTAGTAGCCACTCTTATATAGTACGTTTTGCCAGAGTCTGAAGGAAATGAGAGCGTACCTCCTCCAAAAAATCCCTGACAAGCTAGTTCGATAAGGTTTTGGATATTGTTACAACTATCCCCTGCCGCTGGTTCAAACACTGAGATGTCCCCCCCTCCTATACCGAGGTCAGTAAGGGTGATTAAGCTATTGTTGCTGTTCGTACTGAGATGCTTATACCAAACACCTGGTATCCCACCAAAGCCGCAACTTGGAAGGGGTTCGTTTGGCTCATTGGTTGCTCCAATAGAGGTACCGTTCGGCGCAGCCGGACTACAAGAATCACCGACAAATAAGGCAACAGCATTGCAGATGTCATCATTGGCTGGTGGGGCTTGTATGGTAGTAACTTCTAAGCAAAAGCTCCCTTCATTGCCAAATGGGCCAACGCCAAAAACTTGGATATAATAAACCGTATCCTGCATTGCCGGAAAGCCCGTGATCGTAAGCGCGCCGGGAAAATTACCCGAAACGGCACAATCTAACTCTACCAAATTACTGAGATCAGTACAAGGAGCGCTGCCGGGAAGTTGATAAATCGCCATACCTGGAAAAAACAAGCCGCCGCCTCCGAATGGGATGTTGATATTTACTGAACCCGTACTATCGCCTGTAAAACTAAACCAAACAGAGTTGAGCGTACCACCTCCTGTCAGACAGCTAGGCGTTGGTTCATTGCTTTGAGTAGTGGCATTGGTATTGTCGCCATTGGTACTGCCAGCGCAGTTCGTATTAATGACGAGCGTCTGCGCATTGCAGAGGTCATCGTTGGCTGCTTGCTGCGCCAAGGCCTGTCCCAGTCCTAGCAGACTTAAGAGCAAGCTAAGCGCTACAATCCGTAAAAGTGTGTCCATAAAAATATGATTATAAAAGGTCAAGATTAGCGAATTAAGGTTACCGTCCCCCCACGCTTCAGGATCTTGCCTGAATTAAATATCGCCTGAGCCGAGAAGGTATAAACGCCTTCAGGAGCTGCCGAACCGTCTGCTAGTCGTCCATCCCATCGGTCGCCTGGTGCATTGAGCCTCCCGACTTGTCTGCCCCAACGATTGTAGATCACCACGGAGAGCGAGACGATCCCTTCTCCCTTGACAAGGAACGCATCGTTTTGTCCATCGTCATTGGGTGAAAAGGCCGTTGGGATATAGACGATTCCATCAGGGATAATGTGAATTTCTTTTTCGATCGTCGTCGGACAAACAAAAAACGCATTATAAGCCGTGAGTTTGATCGTATAAACCCCTGTCTCCAGATAGCTATGTTTCGGATTTGGTAAAACAGAAGCATTGCCGTCGCCAAATTCCCACTCATAGCTAACTGCTCCTGTAGATAAATTGTTGAATTGAATGTTTGCCTCTGAGAGCAAAATCGAATCAGCCAGACTGGGAATAGTGATGAAATCTGGTATTGCCGGAGGCGTATCCCCGATAAACACACTCAAAGTATCCGTACAAGCATTTTGGTCCGTAGCCATGGCAATGTATGTACCCGTCCCTATATCCGTGATGGCAGCCTGAAACTGAGCGGGATTCGTATTCCAGTCATATTGATAGACTGAAGTGATACCTCCGCTAGCTGCGACAGTTACTGAACCATTTTCCCAACTACAAAAGGCATCTTCCTTTTGCACAAGGCTGAGGATGAGCGTATCGGGTTGACCCACTGCTTGGAACGCTTGGGTCTCGCAGCCTTGGCCGTCAGTAACGCTAACTTCGTAAACCCCTGCGATCAAGTTGATGGCCGTGAGGCTGTCTTGTCCATTATCCCATTGGATTTGGTAGGGAGGAGTGCCGCCTTGCGGAACGACAGAGGCCGTACCCGTAGCCTCGCTATAACAGATGACATCTGTATTGCTAGTGGTAAGACTGAGGACGGCAGGCTCCGTAATCTGAATTTGCATAGTATCACTACAGCCCTGCGCGTCGATGACGACTAGTTGATAATTGCCTGCTCTGAGATTTTCAAAGCGACCACTGCTTTGCAGAACGCTACCATCTAGGCTATACAAATACGGTATGCTACCACCTAGCGAAGAAGCTTTGATATAGGCAGTGGCATTGCCATTACAATCTACATTGACGAGACTATCTAGCGTTATGACGAGCGTATCTGGTTGCGTAAGCTGGAAGTCAATACTCCTGATACAACTACTATCATCGCGCACCCAGACTCTATGCGGACCAGCTAGCAATCCTGTAAACACTCCGCTTGTCTGGAAATTGAGACTGTCAATACTGAATTCATAAGGAGGCGTTCCGCCGGAGGCGAGAATATCTGCCTCGCCCGTAGCATTGCCAAAGCAGTCGATGTTTAATAATGAATTGATACTCGGCACCAAAGGCGCTGGCTCCGTGATGCTAACATTAACCAAGAATGAGCAACCCAATTGATCTTGAATCTCTACGATATAAGCTCCTGCGATCAGTCCCACAAAGTTGCTATCAGTACTAAAAGTCCCGCCATTGATGGCGTATTGATATGGTGGCGTTCCGCCGGAGGCGAGAATCCCCACATCTCCGGTCGCATTGCCATTACAATCGACATTTTGTTGGTAAGCGATGCTACCGAGCAAGAGTGGCGGCTCATTGACGACAAAACTGATACTCGCCACACAGCTACTATCATCCGTTACAGTCGCTGTATAATTAGCTGCTGGAAGGCCAGTAAATTGTGGAGTATTGGCGGTGTCCCCATTGGAAAGGTTATATCGATAAGCAGCACTACCGCCTGTTGTCAACAATTGGACACTACCGGTACTATCACCAAAACAGGCAACATCAATCACCGTATCCACGGCCAAACTCAATACAGTCGGCTCGATGATCAGTACGCTACTCGTATCTCGACAGAGGCTGTCGTCTTGAATGATCACGGTATAGCTACCGGCCACTAAGCCCGTAAAGCTATTGCCACTTTGCAGACCAGCAGCATTAAAATCATATAGATAAGGCGTGATGCCTCCTGTGCCGCTAAGCGTAACTGCTCCCGTACTATTGCCAAAGCAATCGACATCTTTTTGCACCAATATACTTGAGCCTAATTGAGTTGGTTGATTGATCTGGACGGGGAGATTGAAGACACAGGCGCTATCATCCTGAATACGAATCGTATAGTTACCGGCATTGAGACCAGTGATTTGATTACTGGCCTGATAGGTGATGCCATCAAGGCTGTATTGATAGTTTGGCGTTCCACCCTGTGGCAATATGCGGACCCAGCCATTGCTTTCTCCGAAGCAAGTAACGTCTTTTTGAGCGTCGATACTGGCGGTCAAAACGGTAGGTTCGGTGATCGTAATCGAAAGACTATCCTGACAATTATTAGCATCTTCTACGAAGACATAATAAAAACCAGCCGACAAGCCTGAGAAGTTAGTTTGAGTAGTGAATGGTCCACCATTGAGGGCATAAAGGTAAGCGCCACTGCCGCCCGTTGAGCTTACAGAAAAAGCCCCACTACTTCCGCCAAAGCAAGCTACATCCTGACGTGAATCGATGCCTAGGCTGAGTAATGGGGGCTCACTTACAACAACATTTAAACTATTGACGCATAAATTTTGATCCTGAATCTCGAGGGTATAATTCCCCGCAGGGAGTTGAGAGAAAGTACCGCTAGTTTGGTATCCTTGTCCGTTGATTTGATATTGATAACTACCTATGCCGCCTATACCTCCGAGTATCAAGGTCGCCGTGCTATCGCCAAAACAAAGGACCCCATTGTTTTGAAGGACTTGGACTTGCAGAGGATTAGGCTCTGTTAGGACAAATGGGATGCGGAAAATACAGGCGTTATTATCTCTGACCGTGATGGTATCTGCTCCTGCTGCTAGGCCCGTAAAACTCGGACTATTTTGGAAGTTGACCCCATCGAGGCTATAGGTGTAGGGTGCTGCTCCGCCCGTAGCGAAGGCTGCGGCTGATCCTGTTCCGGCACCATTGCAAAGCAGGTTCACTACTGAGTCAATACCTCCGGTCAATCCGGTAGGCGTAACGATCGAAGTATCACGCGTCGCCACACATGCTTGGCCATCGGTGATGGTCAAGGTGTATACACCAGCAAAGAGATTGCTGAAGGTGCCATTAGTTTGTGGGGCGCCTCCATTGAGGGCATAAGTGTATGCTGCAGTGCCGCCAGTTCCACTGATGGTCAAGCTGCCATTGCTACTACCAAAGCAATCTACATTGATGATATTGCTAAAGTCGCCTCCCAGTATGTTGGGTTCGGTGATGGTGGCACCGAGGCTAAAGAGGCAGTTATTCGCGTCGCGAACGCTTAGATTGTAAGTACCTGCGGCGAGATTATTGAATTGATTGCTAGTGCTAAAGTTGATGCCGTCAATCGAGTATTGATAAGGATTCGTGCCGCCATTGGGCGTGAGACTGACTGAGCCAGTACTATTGCCATTGCAATCGACATTGGTCTGATTGGCAATGCTTGCGCTGAGAGGTGTCGGCTCAGTGATCGTAACGTTCAGCGTAGCTAGACAACTACTATCATCCCGCACGCTCAGCGTATAAGTCCCCGCCGCTAATCCTCCGAAAGTATTGGCATTGCCAAAGTTGATTCCATCAATCGAGTATTGATAAGGAACAGTGCCCCCTTGTCCTGAAACTGCAGTAGCTCCTACACTATTCCCATTACAGTCGACATTAGTTTGACTGACAAGGTTGAGGCTCAGGACAGAGGGCTCCGTAATCATTACTGCTTGGGTTTGTAAGCAGTTGTTCGCGTCGCGAACGCTTATACTATAGTTTCCCGCGGCTAGGTTGGTGAATGTTGGGTTTGGACCGAAGGCAGCGCCATTGATCGCGTATTGGTAGGGCGGCGTGCCGCCAACGGCACCTATATTGACAATGCCAGTACTGTTGCCATTGCAATCGACATTGTTTTGGCTCAAGATGCTGGTGGTCAAGACCGGCGGTTCAGTGATCGTTACACTAAGGCTAAAGAGACAATTGTTCGCGTCACGAACGCTCAAACTATAAGTCCCGGCACTCAGACCCGTTAAGATGGGACTATTGCCAAAATTGACTCCATTGGACGAATATTGATAAGGCGAGGTACCACCAGTGGCTGAGAGTTCGGCGGAGCCGGTACTGGCACCAAAGCAATCAACATTGGTTTGATTGGCGAGAGTGGCAGATAGCACAGTTGGCTCTGTAATGGTCGCATTGAGGCTAAAGAGACAGTTGTTCGCATCGCGAACGCTAAAGCTATAGGTCCCGACTGCTAAGCCTGTAAACTGATTGCTAGTTTGGAAGTTGGTACCATCAATTGAATACTGATAAGGACTAGTACCGCCATTGGGTGTCAGGCTAATGGAACCAGTGCTATTGCCATTACAATCGACATTGATTTGATTGGCTATAACAGCTCCGAGGATATTGGGCTCAGTGATGCTGACGTTCAGCGAAGCGGTACAAAGGCTATCATCTCGGACTGTAAAGGTATAGGCTCCGGCACTGAGGCTCGCAAAAGTTGCATTGGCGGTGAAGTTGACACCATCGCTAGAGTATTGATAGGGAGCAGTGCCGCCCGCGCCTGTTAGTGTCACTGATCCAGTACTATTGCCATTACAATCGACATTGGTTTGGCTGATGAGATTGAGACTCAATACGGTCGGCTGGGTGATGAAAACGGCTTGGGTTTGTAAGCAGTTGTTTGCGTCTCGGATGGTGATGGTATAATTGCCTGCGGCTAGACCACCAAAACTTGCGTTAGGACTAAAGGTCGTACCGTCGATGGAGTATTGATAAGGCATCGTTCCGCCGGAGGCGAGAATATCTACACTGCCAGTACTATTGCCATTACAATCAACATTGATTTGATTGAGGATGGATGGCACTAATGCGGTTGGCTCTGTAATAGTAGCACTGACGCTAAAGAG
>JBGCFA010000409.1:0-4607 GCA_045106675.1 Bacteroidia bacterium | reverse complement strand
TCAATCACTCTATTCCATGCCATTGCAGTACCTGTCAATGGACAGTATATCAAAGAAAATGCTGTGCCTCCGATAGTATCATTGACGATTTCGTGCCAATTGAGGACATCATGTGAGTAAGCCCGATAAGTGTCCCCTATTTTGATTCCAACCACTAATACATCATCAGTGAGATAATAAGGCGTTTCGAGATAGTCGCGCTCGGTAAATATATCAATCTGGGGAGTCTCTAGAGAGGGAATCCCGTCTCGTCCTGCGCCAGCGAAAATCGTTTCGATGGGCAAAGACCAATTTTGGTTAGTAATCGCAGCAGGGGGGGGAGGCGTTACGCTACGCGGGTCATCATAAATCTCTAGTCCCGGAAAAAAACTACCAAAGGAAAACCAATAACCAATATAACCATTGAGTACTTCCAAGTGCTCTCCTGTTCTCGGGCCTAATATAGCTTCGCCAAACATATCCCAAGTATTGCCTTCACTATCTTCCAAGATCGCGGGCAGGCCCATCTTGGATGCACTGAGATTTAATAAAGTGCCATCTGATAGGGTGCGTTCAAAAGCGACTACCACATTGCGACCTTCACTCCCCGCCAAAATGATGGGAGTGCCCATAAATTCATCCTCAATGACTGAAATTGAACCGTTCATATTGAGGGGCGGCGGTGGTATGACTTCAGGTGGCTCACATGCTGTGAACGTCAAACTGGCAATTGCTAGTAGCAAAAATATAAAGGCAGAGTATCTCATGATAATTAAGCTTGTCTCAAATAAGCAAAAGTTGCAATAGCTAAACTAGCAGCTAACTGACATTTAGGGCTTTTGGTTTTATTTGACTGGATTGATCTCTTCTGGCCACCTCATTGACGGAGACATAGTTCGAATCCTTATATTGTACTCAAAATAAATAATTTGATGCGCATCTTAGCCCTTCTGCCAATTTTACTCTTATTGTTTTCCTGCCAAAAAGAGGCCGAGCAACAAGCTACCCAAGAGCGAACCGACAAGCCTAATATCATCTACATTATGGCTGATGATCTCGGTTATGGCGATTTGAGTAGCTATGGGCAAGAGCAGTTCAAAACTCCTAATATCGATCAGATGTTAGCGGAAGGCATGAAGTTTACTCGTCATTATGCTGGAGCCACCGTTTGCGCACCTTCACGCTCATCTTTGATGACAGGCGAACATACGGGGCATACATTTGTCCGAGGCAACAAAGAGGTTAAACCAGAAGGTCAATCACCTTTGGCCGATAGTGTAGTTACAGTGGCCGAACTACTCCAGGGAGTAGGTTATTATACAGGGGCCATCGGCAAATGGGGCTTAGGAGCGCCTGCCTCCGAAGGCGAACCCAATGCTCAAGGCTTTGATTTTTTCTACGGCTATAACTGTCAACGTGAAGCGCATAGTTACTATCCTGATCACCTTTGGAAAAACCGCGAACGAGTGGAATTGCCGGGTAATACGGAAGGCAAGACCGAGACATTTTCACAAGACTTGATGGTAGAGGAAACGGTCAAATTCTTAGAAACTCATAAGGATGAGCCATTCTTTCTTTATCTGCCTTATACTATTCCACACGCAAGCATCGAAATACCGGAAGAGGACCTCAAACCCTATCTCGGCAAATATGAGGAGGAAGCCTATGAGGGCGGACATTATCGGGCTACCGAAAATCCTCGCGCTACCTTTGCTGCGATGGTGGCAAGACTTGATAAGGACGTCGGCAAGGTCCTAAAAACGCTCAAACGCCTCGGTATCGCTGAAAATACGCTTGTGATTTTTACGAGCGACAATGGTCCTCACCAAGAAGGTGGTGCTGATCCTGCATTTTTCAACAGTGGCGGTGGGTTACGTGGTTTGAAGCGAGATTTATATGAAGGTGGTATTCGTGTCCCCATGATCGCTTGGTGGCCCGAAACTGTGCAAGCAGGCTCTGAAACTAATCATATCTCTGCTTTTTGGGACTTTTTGCCTACGGCTTGTGATATCGCTGGGGCTGAGATACCAGACTTAAGTGATGGGATTTCCTATTTCCAAACCCTCAAAGGCCGCCAACAACCCGAACATGGTTTTTTGTATTGGGAGTTTCACGAACAAGGAGGTAAACAGGCCGTTCTCATGGACCCGTGGAAAGGCGTTCGCTTAGGCGTAAATAAAAACCCCGAAGCGCCTATCGAACTTTACAATCTCGAATCCGATCCCGCTGAACAAAATAACATCGCTAGCCAACATCCTAATGTTGTAGCTCAAATCAAGGAAATCATCGAGGCTTCTCACGAACGAAGCGAAGTGTTTAGTTTTCCTTGGGAGAAATAGTTGGTTAGCTCGGGGTATCTTGAGTACTCCGTGTCTCCGTGTTCAGTCTCAGTTTTTTGTCCGCTTCGCGGAACGTTTGGCTGTAGAGGCGCAAAATCTTGCGCCTCTACGATTGCGCAATCTCTGATATTTTGCCCTGACTACTGACTACTGACTACTGACTACTGACTACTGACTACTGCGTCTTATTCTCCAAATACATGATATGCCGCCCTTGACTCTCTAAAAGTTGAAATAAACTATCAGGCATAGTTTGGGGTTTGAGCAAAAAAGAACCCACCACTACATCATCGTCTCCATCACCGTCTAGATCATCAGCGTCCATCACCATCCAACGACCTTGATCCGCAGTGGGAAAATAATGAGGCTTCATCTCCCAATCGCCTTGATTCTCGAGATAGAGCAGGCTTTTGTTGGCTCCTTGGGCATAATCTGGAAAAAATGACATAACCATCAGGTCCATATCTCCGTCCAAATCAAAATCTCTAGCGCGTACCTTAGAAGCACCATATTGTGGGAAGAATAAGCGTTCCGCGAAGCGGTAATCGCCATCGTTGAGATAAACCCTGACGCCATGATAAGGCTTGAGTAGCATCGTGCGATCACCGTTGTCGCCATTGCTGAGGACGATATCTTTGTCGCCATCGGCATCCAGATCCAACCATTCAAAATCACTAGATCCCATGATCGAAGGCAAACTCAACAATTGCTGCTCCCTAAATCCGTCTGCCCCTTCATTGTAAAAGAGACTGATGCCTTCATTGCCTTGGGCAAACTGTACGATCAGGTCCAAATCTTCGTCCTCATCGACATCCTCTAGATAAAACTTAGTGGCTCCGGGTACAGCTTTGATGATGTGCTCCTTATAGTCGTAACCGTTGTATTCATACCATGATAGTTTGCCGATCAAATGTCCAAACTGACAGACAATCAGATCTTTATGCCCATCATCATTGAGGTCTGCCATTTTGAAAAAGACGGGACGAACTAGCCCGCCGGTCGTTATCTTGTACTGCCTTAAATCACCTTCTGCATAACTGATCAAGGCTCCCGTTGGACGTTGGGCCGGATACATTGCCATCAGGCTTGGAGCCACTCCTAGCATATAAAGCGCTTCTTCCTCTGCCTCTTGATGTACGATCACCCCCGGTAATTCTGCGAAATCATCCTTACTGAAATCCGCATTGAGTCGTACATACTGACGGCTAGCACTCGCAATCGAAAGCTGCTTTTGTGCGGGAATAATATCCAGCATACTAACAAAAGGCTTCCCCTGAAAGGGTGTTTCTGGAAAAGAAGTCGCAAAACGATCCGTAGTCTGCCAATGGTCTTGGGGAATAAATTCTAATGTATCAGGGGCTTGCGAAATGATATAATCTTGAATCTTTTGCCAATCCTCTTCTGTCATATAAGGCTTTTTAGCATAGATTCGGGCACTTTTGATTTGCAATGCCTCCATCATATTATAATCCTTATAGAGCGTGTCAGGACTATTGCTCATGCCCATCCGTGCACCCATATGCGGCAAAACATCATTTTTCCAGACCTGCTTTGGCAGTAGGCTAGGGGAGACATATTGATGGCAACTCGCACAATAAGCCTGTGCCAATTGCTCTCCTGTCCGTTGTCCACTGAGGCCACAACCTCCGATCAATATTGCTCCTATAAGCAGTAGTAGCAGCTGTTTCATTGCCTGAAATTACACCATAAATCGCTAGTTTGGGGTAGAAATTGTAAAGATTTGGAAGCGATATTCAAAGACTTAATAGTGATCGAACTCGCCTCAGTGCTGGCAGGCCCTTCGGTGGGCATGTTTTTCGCAGAATTAGGGGCCAGGGTGATCAAGATCGAAAACCCTCGCTTTGGGGGAGATGTTACCCGTTCTTGGAAATTGGCGCATGAAGACAAGGCTGATACTCGCTCGGCCTATTTTAGTTGTATCAATTGGGGCAAGGAGTCGCTTAGCTTAGATTTGAAGCAAGAGCCTGATCGAGTGATTTTGCATCAGTTGCTGGCTAAAGCAGATATTATGCTCAGCAGTTTTATCCCCGGCCAGGCCGAACGCTTGGGCATTGAGGCTGAGAGTCTGATGAAAGCGTATCCCAAATTGATATTGGGGGAGATTAATGGTTACGGCAAAGACAACGCCCGACCGGCTTATGATGCGATCATTCAGGCAGAGGCAGGATTTATGTATATCAATGGAGAGGGCGAGCAACTTTACAAAATGCCCGTTGCTTTGATGGATGTCCTAGCGGCCCATCAACTCAAGGAGGGTTTATTATTGGC
>JBGCFA010000408.1:0-11392 GCA_045106675.1 Bacteroidia bacterium | reverse complement strand
ACCTCATGGATGAATTGCTTCGTCGCAAAGCACCGCTCGAAATACTCAATAATTATGGTGGCACTGTGATCGACACCACCGTTTGGGGATTTTCTCATTACCCAGACCCGGACAAACCGATGGAATTCATCCTCCAACGGTTGATCCAAGCTGGCGCAGATATCAAAGCAATCAACCCCTACCCTACTAATAATGAACGCATTGATGGTTTTTTGAGCCAGTATTTGTAAATGCAAAATATCAGTAGAGCACAAGAATTTTTGCACTCTACTGATATTCTTAACTAAAAAGCTTTTATACGCCCGCTGGTACTTGATTCAGCGTATACCAGGCTTCAGTAGACCATAGCTTTTGGCCAGAGTTGCTTCTAAAGAGATCATGATTGAGACGGAAGTAGATCACATGATCAGGTTGCATACGATCCATCTCAACAAATACCTTTTTACGATCGCTTGAGACTTTTACGCTGCGCACATTGACAAAGCGTTCGTCCATCTTTGGACCTCCATAATTGATCGTAGGTAGATAATACCAGCTTTTGACCATATAGGAACTAATCTGATCGGCAGGCATATCAGTAGCCAATGGCTCTGTGAACTCAATTTCGAAACCATTGCTTTGGGCGCGAATGGCTAGCATCTCGAAGGTTGATTTGTTGTTGTAACTCAACTTTTGCAAACCATACCAATTGTTCATGGCCTCCGTCATATGACGCCAATTACCGGTAGAACCAACACCTCCCATATAGAGAGCTCCATCTGGGCCCCAAACGATACGATTGACACCGGCTTCGATGCCTTGAGTAAAGCGGAAAAGTGCGCCTTGATACACACCGTTGACCTCTTCAACAAACACACGCTTAACTCCGCCATGCGTAACTTCACCATGGATCATTTGGCCCATATAAGGACCGGCCATGATTTTGCCGGGCTGTGAGGGAGAGTTACCGATTTCGTCTTGGGGTAACCATACGACAGGCTTCTTTTCTTTGAGATTGGCAGTGCCTTCAAAATCGACAGAGCGAGAGCCAAACCAATCACCTTCTTCGACATGGACGATTTTGCTTGATGGCAACCAGTCTCCCTGATTATCAGCCACATATATCTCATCGTTGAAGCCAAGTCCAATACCATTAGGCGTACGCAGGCCGGTGGCGATAAACTCAAACGTTCCGCTAAGCGGGTCTATCTTCACGACCTTACCACGATCTGGGATCTGAGGATCGGCACTCGCGCCACCTGGCATGATTGCCGTAGCTAGCGTAGCATAGAGGTAGCCGTCTTTTTCGACTAAGCCGAACGCGAACTCATGAAAATTGGCAGAAACCTTCCAGCCGTTACAAACGGTACGATATTCATCCGTAATCTTATCGCCGTCATGGTCAATAAGCTCGGTGAGTTCTTGCTTTTGCAGTACATAGATATGATCGTCCACGACCTTTACCCCCAAGGGTTCGGCAAGGCCGGTAGCAATACGCGTCACTTGAATGGCTTCAGGATCATCGCCTGTAACGCCTTCGAGCATATAGACATCACCAGCAGCATCCCAAGTGGAGACAAGCAAATTGTCGCCGTAAAAATCCATCCCCCCTACTTTCTTTTGGAATGAGGCAGGTCGTGCATAAGCTAAATCAAAACTGGGGTGCACGCCATTGAGTTCGAGACTGTCGCCATAGCTAAGCGCCATCTCTTGTTTGGCATCCGTAAAAGGCTCAGCATCGCCTTTCATATCGCTACGATGAGAGAGGATATCGGCAGGCACCAATTCAAAAAAGTCAGCGCCATGTGGCAACCATTGCCAAACCAAAGCTCTACCACCAGAGTTTTCAAAATACTCGATCAATACTTCGTGATTACCCGCGCTTAGTTCTACTTCACCATCAATGGGTGTGGGCCCATGCAAACCGTCATGGTCGATGATCACTTTGCCATCTATCGTCAGACGAGAACCATCATCACTACGCAATCTAAAGTCATATTTGGTAGTCTTGGCGATTTTAATAATGCCTTTGAGGTGCATGATGAAGTTATGGCTCAGCGGCGCAAAAGAGTCGTCCCAAAGCATCACTTCAGTACTGGTGCCAGCATAATCAGGTTTACGATCTGCTGGAATATCTTGGAGGCTACGAGGCTCGTCTTTGGGATATAGGTAAACGCTAACCGCTAATCCTTCCTCACGAGCTTGCCCTGCGGCAGTATAATCAATGCTACGTGGCTCTTCGCTAAACAAAGGATCTTCGGGTGCGTCTTCCTCTTCCGTATCCAGAGCGAGGATATAGTTGACCATCAACTCAGCATTTTCTTGCGTCAAGTCAGGATGAGCGGTCATCGCGGCAGCTCCCCATACGCCTGCCCCGCCTAAGCGAATCTTGCGAGAGAGATTTTTGACGGTACTGGGTCGATTAGGATATTTTTCGGCGATGGCTTCGTATGCTGGGCCAACAGTTTGTAATTTTTCATTGTGGCAAGAGCGGCAATCCCCTTCGTTGATCAGGGTCAGACCGGGATGTTCGCGAGGACCTGCTTGGTTTTCGACGACTTCCATCAAACCCGGCTCTCGGGCAAAAAAGAGACGGAAATAAGTGGTAGCGTTCGGCTGCAGCCGTAATACTCCTTTGCCATCTAGCTGATAGATCCAATTGACCGTACGACTGTCTCGTTCACTGAAAGTGAACTCCCCATTGGTCTCTAAAAAGCGGTCTCCTAAAATCGACTGAACCGTAGTATTGAGCTGTAATTGGCTGCCTTGGGGCTGGCCACTCACTTTGAGGCGTCGCTCTAGGCCGGGCATACCGGATTCATTTTCAATATATTCGGGACGTTCTTCTACTTTGATTATGTCTCCGTTGGGAGCCTTGAGGCTATACTTTATTATTACATTATCTCCTTCAAAGCGATGGCCGTGATAGTTGGCTTTCAAAGCTACTGTCTTACCATCTTGTAGCAATTGCCAAGCGTTCTTCTGATCATTTTGGAGCCAAGCGGGCCCCATACTTTGGGGTTGTGGACCGTGCGCATTGGTATAAACCGCACCGGCTAGTTCGACACCGTCGCGCCAGACTTTGTACAAATGGCAGTCCTGAGCATCATAGGCGATCCAAAATTCTTCGCCCAAAGCGATGGTCAGCATACGTGCTTGTTGGTCTAAAACAGATCTAAAGACCCAAGGGTCTCGACCACGTAGATCGGCCTCCCCATGCTGCTCAGCAGTGCGACAGCCATTGGGAATCCATAGTAGCGTTACGATGGCCAAACCTAGCCATAATGGTAGTAATCCCTTAGTTTTCATATATATTCCGATATCTTTGTTAGCGAAACAAAACTAGGGACATTTGATCGAAATACACAATCTGAGCAAAGCATTTGAAGGGCAAAAGGTGCTCAATGAGATTAACTTGACAATTCCTGATGGTAGTCGATTGTGTTTAATCGGCGGGAGTGGCAGCGGCAAATCAGTCCTATTACGCTGCATATTGGGACTAGAAAAGACGGATAGTGGGAAAGTCGTGATCGATGGTTTACACACCAAAACCATGGATCAGACGGATTGGCAAAAACTATTGGATCAGTTTGGGGTGGTGTTTCAACGCTCGGCTTTGTTTGATTCGCTGAGCATAGGCGAAAATGTGGGGATCAAATTATACGAAACACGCGATCTCGCGACTGATGAAATTGAAGCTCGTATTGTAGATGCTTTGCACAAGGTGCAGCTCTCTCCAGATATCAGAGAGCGATTTCCGGCGGAACTTTCGGGTGGAATGCAAAAAAGGGTGGCTATCGCCCGTGCTATCGTCCATCAACCACGTTATCTGGTATACGATGAGCCGACTACCGGTCTTGATCCAGTGAATGCAGATCGGATTGATGAATTGATATTAGAACTAGCCGAGGAAGCCGGACGTACCAGCATCATCGTTACACATGATATGGATTCACTGCGCAAAATAGCTAACCAAGTTGCTATGCTATATGAAACCCAATTGGGGTTTGTAGGAAGCCCAGCAGATTTTTGGCAATCAGAACGACCAGAAGTAAAGGCGTTTTTGCGGAGAAGTAGATAGATAGTCAGTAAATTCATACTCCGGACTACTGACCATCGACTCATAGCTTCATTCTATCGACTATTCACTAAATGCAGACTCCTAGAAGGCAAAGCCAATAGCATATCGGTATCATACTCTTCGGGAGACCACTCTTGCTTAATGACCGCAACTACTTTAAAATCAGTTTCTTGGTACATTTTTTCAGTAGCTTCAAAATCTTTGAAGCGAAGCAGTCTGTAATCGATATTCTCCTTCCGAGAACGCACAAACTCAACTACTTTACGCTGATCTATACGATTTCCGGTTAAACCTTTAGGGTCTAATGGGAGGGCAATCTTGAAAAAAGTGCCTAGACTTGTGATTTCAGGGATAAATTCGTCGCAGATCCAGCCAACTTTATTGAGGTTGATATAGAGGCTTCGGATATTGTCAAACTCGATGATGCCTCGTTTGATACGAGAGCCATACTCCATCGCAATCAGACTAGAATAGATCACTAATTGCTGACCAAGGTCTTTCCCTCTAAGTTCTTCGGCTACAGCGAGACGAATGGTATAGGAAGTTTTTTCGGTGGTATGATAGCCGACTTCAAAGATTGTAGCCCTTACACGTCCCTGTTCATCTAGCAAAATCACCCCATGTCCATACTCTTCAAAACGGTGGAGATCAAAAGCACATATCTCAGCGGCTAGTTCTGGGACGTAGCGTTCTTCTAAGAAGTCTTTGATCAAGGGTATATCTTCATTCTTATACAGTCGTAGTTTTAAACCATAGGCGGCGGCGGTACTCTCTATTTGTCGGCGCCATTCTTCTGCAAAAGCATACTTATCGTTCCAAAATTGCGGCAGAGGAATATCAGAATGCTCGCAAATATCGGCAGGTTTTTGAAATAACAATGGCCCGTCGTGCTTCCATTCTAGCTTTTTAAGTTGTCTTAAATTGTCTATTCCATTTTTTTGATACAGAAAGAAGGGAAGGGCATCCTTGCCCGTTTCAGGTTGTAGCTTTGCACTCATGAAATGTGGGATAGTGGTAGTAAAGTTGAAATCATTCACAATGTATATCAAAGCTCGAATACTTGCTTTCGATTTTGGACAGGAATCTTTCGTTCCATTCTTAGAACTAAAAAGCCTTATCTAGCGGATTTCAAGCTATTTTTCTATTTCTAAACCTAGGCTAGGAGTTTAATCGAAAGTAATCAAGCATTAGTAGTACGGAGATCAGCATCTCCAGCTTTAACCAAAGAACAAAATACACATAATCAACTGAAATACAGATACTTAAAATAATTCCTGATTTAAAATACGCGATTTTTTATTATGATGTCATATCAGTAAAATCCAATCAGGATTCAATTCTTACTGTTGGCGCATAGATTCAATGACTGTTTATTTTATTAATCTACATATTGGGATTAAGATCCTTTTCAGTAAAAAAAATATTTTAGTTGGTAAAAATCTTCGTTTCAGGGAAAAACCTTTCTTTCTCAGTCTCTATGAGAATGTTTGTTTTCGAGCGTTTCTTCGATGATTCCGCTGGCCCGCCCTACGATTTGGCTGCCATAACGCCCTTTAAGCTCATCTACTACTTGATATAAATCCAACTGTCGGGACTGTGATTGAAACATCTGAATCTGTGATCCTCCTGGCACTAGCTTAGTCAACTTGATACCAATAAGTCGAACGCTCACTCGTTTTTGATAGAGCTTACGAAATAGAAATCTGGCTTTTTCGATCAACTCAAGATCACTAGCAGTATAGGCTAATTGTATTTGTTTACTTACTGTTTCAAAATTGGTGTAGCGAATCTTGACAGAAATACAGGCGGTCAATTTATGAAGCTTACGTAATTGAAAACCAAGCTGCTCAGCCATACTGACCAGTTTCGCTTCTAACCAATCCACATCGATGGTATCTTGGAAAAAAGTCTGCTCTGTCGAAAGTGATTTTTGGTCTCGATGAGGTATCACGAGGCTATCATCTTCTCCCCTAGCCTTTTGATACAGGAGTTTGCCATGTTTGCCAAACACTCTACTCAGGATAGATTCAGGGATTTCTCTTAAACTTTTGACGGTACGTACTCCAAGGTAGTTGAGCTGTAAAGCTGTTTTACGACCAATCATCGGTAGTTTTCTTACACGCATAGGAGCGAGAAAATCAGCCACTTCCATCCCTGGAATACGGAGTTGACCGTTGGGCTTGGCCTCTCCTGTAGCGACTTTGCTCACAAGTTTGTTGACAGATAAACCAAAGGAGATTGGTAAAGCAGTCTCTTTGATAATGCGGCTACGTAATTCACCAGCCCATTGATAGCAGCCAAAAAAGCGTTCCATACCCGTCATGTCAATATAAAACTCGTCTACGGAAGCCTTTTCGTAGAGCGGTGCTCTCTCGTGGATGATTTCGGTTACGATGGCAGATTCCTCCGCATAAGCATCATAATCTCCCCCCATAAAAATCGCTTCGGGACAAAGTTGGCGAGCGGTACGTAGCGGCATCCCCGATCGTATCCCAAAGCGTCTTGCTTCATAACTACAGGCAGCAACTACTCCTCGATCTCCAGTGCCCCCTACGATCAAGGGCTTACCTTCTAAACGATTATCTTTTCGGCGTTCGACGGAGACAAAAAAAGTGTCAAGATCTAGATGTACAATTGCACGCTCAGGCATAAACCAATATTTTTAGCAAAATACTAAAAATATTGGTTTATGGGCATTTTTTATTCTTATTCTACGATTAGGCGAGCGTTAGCGACTACGCCCTTGCTGTCGCTGAGACGAAGTAGGTACATGCCAGCAAGTGGGAGTTGGTCGCGTGTTAAATTGATCTGACTAGTCTCAGTATAATCCACTGTCCAGAGCAGACGTCCTTGCAGATCAAAAGCACTCAACTGCAAAGGTCCATGCCAGATAGCAGATAACTCAATGGTAGTGCTAGTGTGCATGGGTTGCGGATATATCCGGATCGTTCGTAGCAAAAGGTCATCAGTCTGAGTCGAAACGTAGTCGTCCAAAACCACCGTAATGTCTCCCCCACCTTTGATAAAATCTGCGGTAGGATTGAGGATATTGCAGCTATTGACATTGGATTCGGGAGCAATCTCTAAAAAGCCTAAGTCCCGCTCAAGGCGACGATCCAAGATACCATTGTCTTTACCGCTAGCTCGAGGATCAAGTTCACACCAGCAATTGTCAGCGATGGAAACGGCTTCTTGGGTACGCATGGCAGCTTGGTATTGGGTATTGGCGCATATCTCGTTTCCCCGAAAGCTTTTGAAAGTCCCGCCAGTGAGAAACTCTAGACCAATCTGATTTTGGACCCAAGCGTTCCGCGAAGCGGTAAAAACACGAGGCGCTACCTCCAAGAGTAGGCCAGTGCCACCATATCCAAAAGTGCAGTCCTCGACCAAAATAGGATTCTCACCACTTTGCTTGAGATGTAAACCCGTATTGGCTAGTAATACATCGGTATACTGCAAATGTAGGGCGGCTTTTTTTCCTTCCACCAAAATGCCTTTCCAATTAGGGCCAAGCGTTGTGAGCAAGGGGCCAATTCGCACGGGCTGGCCCATAGTACCCAATGCAGTCAAACTTCCTTGCACGATCAATTGACGCCCATCATCAAAGCGAAGTTCAACTCCCGCTTCTAGCGTTAAACTCCCACTAGCACTTATGACTAAATTTTGTTCAAGGATATATGGATTTCCCCAAGAAGGCCAAATCGTGGATTCCTCAATCAAATAATCGCTCAGAATCGTCTGTGAGTAACAAAAATTCAATCCAAAAAACAGAATAAGAAAGGATATACGCATAATCATGGGCTTCAATGATATCAATAAAATCAAATATTCAGGAAAAGAAAAACAGGACATTTTTTCGCCATTGTAAATCATTTCATCACGACATAGCTTTGATAATAGCTTAACCATCAGTCGATTCACACACACCAAGGCTCTGTTTGTAGTATGTATAAGACCAAATTGCTAAAGGTACTCTACTCCTTAGACCCAAAAGAGAGAAAGCAGTTTCAGGATTTTGTCGCCTCTCCTTATTTCAATCAGCGCGAGGAAACCAAAAAGATGCTCGAGCATCTTTTATCCCTTACTCCAGATGATCCCGGACTCCATCGCAGAAATGTGTACCGGGTAGTCTATGGAAAAGCTCAACTCAATGAAACTCGCCTACGGCTTGAAACTTCCAATCTTTATAAATTGCTCAAGCGCTTCTTAGCCCAAAAAGCCTATGAAAACGATGATAGTAGCACTGCTCTTTATTTGTTGACAGCTCTGCGAGAACGAAAGCTTTCCAAATCATTCGAAATTGAACAGAAGAAATTGGAAAGCGGCCTTGCCGAACAACAGCAACGGTCTGCGGATTATCACCATACACAGTTTCAAAAAGAAGCCGAAGCCAATGGTATGTATGGGCAGCAATATTTACGATTGCCTGACCCGCACTTACAGGCCAAGATCGATCATCTAGACCGATATTATTTGCTCATCAAGCTCAAAGAGAGTTGTGAAATGCGCAATCGTGAACGCATTCTCAACACCCCTTATCAACGACATTTACTGCCAGAGATTCGTAGCTTTCTTGCCGCCAATCCTCAATGGATGGAGGAAGACCCACCGATGGCGATTTATGCCCTGATCCTTCAACTACAAGACGCTGAAGAAGCAAATACTCCAGACTTAGCTACACTAGATCGCCTATTAGACTTACTCGCCCAAAACTATCAACTCGTCAGTGAGCATGAAGCACGTGGCATGTACAAACATGCCCAAAACTATTGTATCCGCAACGTCAACTTAGGAGCAGAAGGATTTCGAGAACGTCTATTTGCTATCTACCAACAGGGCCTGAGTAATCAGCTATTGTTACCGGCAGACACACTCGCTCCGACTGACTATCAAAACATTGCACTTACGGCATTGCGTTTAGAGAAATTAGATTGGGCACGCTCATTTGCTGAGGAGTATCATCACAAATTAGTAGCCGCAGGGCGCAATAATGCTTACCAAATGGTGCTCGCTCATATCTATAGCGCAGAAGGCCGCAATAGCGATGCCATCCAACTCCTACAAACGGTACAGTTTAGCGACATTGCCTTTCAGCTCAATGCCAGAATGTTGTTGTTTCAACTGTATTATGAGCAACAATCCTGGGAAGCCGCTCTATACCATCTAGAGGCATTTAGCATCTTTGTAAGACGCAACAAACAGATCCCGAACCCACGCCGCAAAGCGTATAGCAATCAATTAAAATTCAGTCGTAAGTTGATATTATTGGCTGAGAAGGCAAAAAAATGGGGCGGTGAGGAATTCCATAAAGAAACAGAATCCCTACACCGCCAGCTTCAACACACTTCCCAACTAGTCAATCGAAACTGGCTAGTCGGTAAGCTTATGACAATACGTATGAAGGATTAGTTTTCTTTGGTTTGAAACTATACAGATCTCCCAATTGCATAGCTAAGCAAAGGCACTTATTCTTCTCCTCAGTGGATACAAGATCGGATAAATATTTCGAGTTTCCAACTAAATGGCCCAATAAACTATATATTCTAATGTTATAATAATCATGCGAGTACCAAGCATCAAAACAGCTACCAAAATCGTACTATTGCTCAGCATATTATTTCCGTCAATCGCCATAGCCCAAATTGATGGGCGCAGCTTTTCCCCTTGGAGGCATATTGGTGGATTGGAGTTTCTCACCTTAGATATCGCTCCGCAAAACGCTGCTTTGGCCAATGCGGGAGTAGCCAATCCCAATGGCGGTTTCCTCCAAAATCCGGCGCTCTTGGCCAGTCAAAAGGATAACTTAACCCTGAGTGCACAATACAGTCGCTGGATGAGGTCAGCAGGTATTAGAGATTTCCATTATGGAGCCGCGAGAGTAGGGATTCGCCTAGATGACAAAAGAGTAATTGGACTGAGTTACCAACAATTTAGTTCCTTCTTGACGGACTGGTTTTTCGAACCTGTTTTACCCATTCATCAATTGAGTCCACGATTGTATTATGCCCAAAACCAAAGGCGATTCAATTGGGGCGTTTCCCTAGGATATGTGAGAGCTAGACTAGACGCTTTTAGTAGTGTCCCAAGAGAAAGTGAAGGCATTACCCTCAGCGGCGGAATCAGCACCAATCCTTATCAGTTTTGGGGAGCAAGCTGGGTGTTTGCAGCAAGCTTGAGCGATCTCGGCCCACGCCAAACGATAAAACCTCCTCAGACAAATAGAAGATATTCTCACAGTTATCTCCCGACGACCTTTCGTATTGGCGGCCAAAGCTCCATCAGCAAGCCCAATACTCGTTTCAATATCCACTATCAATTTGAACATTTACTAGTTCCCCGAGACTTGGATTCAATCAATAGCGGCTGGTTCGCACCGATTCAATCTATCCATGATGCACCTTGGGGACAAAACTGGCAAGAGTGGCAGTTTAAACTAGGCTTAGAGTGGACCCAGATAGCCCTTGGCGAACGCTTGGCTCTCGGGCTACGCCTCGGCTGGCAATACGAAGCACCAGAACAGGGAGATCGACATCTCCTGACTACGGGCTTCGGCCTGCAAAGTAAATATTTGGCCTTAGATATGGCTTATTGGGTGCCTCTGAACGGCAATTGGGGTCTTGCGAATACCATGATTTTCGGTCTTGCCTATCGCTGGAATCCTGAAAAAACAGATCGATAAAACGATACACAAGATGCAAACCATAAGCCTTAAAGTTGCCCTTGGCTTCGTCCTTTTATTACCGTCATTAGTCATCGCCCAAATTGATGGGCGCGGTTATTGGCCCACACGCAATATTGGTGGATTAGAGTTTCTGACAGTGGACATTGCTCCGCAAAACGCTGCTTTGGGTAATGCGGGAGTAGCCAATCCCAATGGTGGTTTTCTCCAAAATCCAGCGCTCCTAGCTAGCCAAAAAGACAAATTAAAAGTGAGTGTCCAATACAGTCCTTGGTTGAGAGCTTTGGGGATCCCTAAAGTCTATTATTTCTCCGGTCGGATTGGGTATAAAATCAATCCTAAGCATAGCATTGGTTTAAGTTATCAGCACTTTGGAATGCCACAACCCATTAATTGGGGCAATTTCCCAAGCCCACCTTTTCATCAGTTTAGTCCTAAGCTATCCTACGCGCAAAAGCAACAGCACCTCTAATGGGGGCTATCCATTGCATATGTAGACGCAGGGAGTGATCCGTGAGAAGCCATACTAACAAATATTCGTGGCTTAAGTTTCAGCGGTGGCATTAGCAGTGAGCAGCAATTCTGGGGCGCAGATTGGGTTTTCGCCGCTAGTATCAATGATTGGGGACCGCGTCATCTGGTAGATGTAGTAT
>JBGCFA010000407.1:0-14645 GCA_045106675.1 Bacteroidia bacterium | reverse complement strand
CCTATGTATTGAGCCTTGATTTTGACATAACCAATATGGGTGAATTTAATGGGGTTACCGATTAGGTTATTGAGAATCTGGGCTAATAGCGAAGGGTCGCCCTTGAGATAGAAAGGGAGTCTGGGATCAATTTCCATCCTGATTTCAATTCCCTTTTCATCAGCTTTGATTTTGAGGGCGGTGCTGATGTTGGCGATAATCTGCTTGAGTTGAAGATCAATCGATTCAAATACCAGTTTACCGGCTTCAATCTTGCTAAAATCAAGGATATCGTTGATCAAAACCAGCAAATGCTCACCTGAAAATTTAAGAGACTCAAGGCTGGTAAATTGATCTTCTCGAGGGTTTTCTTCCAACAGGAGATTGGTAATACCCAAGACAGCATTCATGGGAGTGCGAATCTCATGACTCATGACAGAAAGGAAGTTGGACTTCGCCTTAGAAATCTCCTCAGCTTTATCTTTCGCTTCTATCAAAAATTGCTCTTGCTCTTTGCGGCTACTGATATCACGGATGATCGCAATATAAACGTCTTCTTCCTCTCCTTGCATATAACTAAGCGATAGCTCAATGGGGAAGCGTTCGCCTAGGCGGGAAACCCCTATAGACTCTATACTACTGGTCTGATGCCCATTGGTAAAATGCTCATCATAAAGCGTGATCAAGTCTTCATGCTCATCTTTATCAGGATTGTAAAAGAGATTGGCAATCGAATTACCAATGACCGAAGCCTCGTCGATGCCAAACAAGTGTTCCATCGCAGGATTGAGCCCTTTGATGCAAAGGTTTCGATCAAATGTACAAACCCCATCGACGACTCGGTTGAGAATCATCGCAATATAATTTTGGCTTTCCTGTCTAATTCGTTGGTTTAACTCCAACAATTCTTCAGACATGAGTTTCAGAGATCGATCTTTAAGATTACGTTCTCGGTCAGCTTCATTATAGGTAGCATCCACCACCTCTAACAATGCCTCGAGGGGTATCTCCCCCTCTGAATACTGACGATGGAGTCGTTTTAACTGACGTTTTAGCAGTCGATGCATTTAGCTAAATTTCCTGAAAAACGGTGATAGTCATGGTCTGATTGTGCAATTGACAATTCCCCAGAGTAACATGGGGAGAGATCTCTCCATAAGAGTAAAAACCAAGTTGGCGGGTATTATCACCTAAGACTTCCTTGACGGCCTCTACTTCATCTTCCGTGCGTTGTCCCAAAACCATCTTACGGCCAACACAACTAATAAGTAGAGCCAAGGATTCATTTTCGGATTGGGCCATTTCTGCGATACTCGGATGACTAGCTGCCTCGGAAGCACCCTCGATCAGGTTTTCAAAATTGGCCATCATCAATTGTGCTTGATATCCTTCGGGGATATCACCAGCGAAGGTCATGCTTTGCGCATTTTCATCGATATTAAGGACAGTTCTTACTGTGCCATGGCCAGCCTGATCAGATTGATTGATCTGCAAAGGAAATAACAAAGCACTGCCAGGCAATTGCTCAGCATCCTCTCCTAAGTATTGTTTATATAATTCTAATGCGGGATGATCATCTAATTGGTATAATACATTGCCTTCGGATTTGGTAACCGTCCTAACCGGGCCAAAAGGATCCCATCCTCCAACAGAGCCATGCCCTACCCGGATGGCATCTCCATAAAAACCAATTACGGCGACTTGACCTGATTGCGGAACATTATTAGCACTAACCAAGGTTTGCTCAAAGCGTCCACCATCTCCAGCTAGTCCCCCCGTCAAAATGATATTGTCGCCTAAGGCTAAACTTAAGCCTTTTACTAGTTCACTACCATTGACCATTTGGCCATCTGAAAGGATAAAAACAGCCTTTAGATCTGGTTTATCAAGTTCTTTGCCTAATCGCATACCAGCTTGTACGGCGGGAATGCCTGCCTTGGCAAAATCTAGACTGGCTAAGTTCACTTCTGTTTTATCAAAAGAAATAGCTGAAAGAACGATACTCTCATCGAAGACTTCCTCTCCAACAATTTCGCCTGCCGTACTACAGCCAATGATAATTGCCTCAGGAAATTTACGCTCCATTTCTTGATAGCGGGCCTGTTCAGATAAAGCATCCCTCCCTCCAAAAAATATCACAAGGTCGGTTGAGGCTAATGCTTCTCCCTCAAGGCTTTGCCATTGAGACTTTGCATCCCACATCCATTGTTCAGTTTTCATAAGCTCTGTTCTGTTAATCTAAGCAACAAAGGCTATGGGATATATGAAATTCATAATATTGTCAATTATTACAGGCCTATAAACACAAAAAGATCCCGGAGCGGGCGCTCCGGGAATGTGCGGATTTGGGATCCGCTAACCGACACACAAACAAATTTTAAGAGAAAAGAACGATTAGTAAAACAGGTATAAAGTATAAAATGAGTATAGGGTTAAGGCTCAATTAGTTATTTGTTGCTTCCAATGGCTGAGGCGTTTATAATCATATCTATTATTGACGTTAGCGACTAGCTCACAGAAGTATAGACCAGTGTTCAAATCAGCAGTTTGCCACTGAAAATTATTTAATCCTTTCCGAATCCTTACACTTTCTTGTTTAACCAATTGTCCATTTAGGCTAAACATACGGATCACCGCAGGTAATTCTTCGCTACTACTAATTTGAATATGTAGTTCGTCTGAAGCAGGATTAGGGTAAGCAAATGCTTTGGCTACTACTTCATTTCCAAGCTCGATCCGGACGCTGACGACTCCTTCATAAGAGAAGCTACCATCTAGATCGACTTGTTTGAGGCGATAGTATGAGACACCAGGCAAAGGCTCCTCATCAAAGGTTTTATAAGTCAATTCGCTGGTACTATTGCCTGCTCCTGAGATGCGTTCCAAAGGTTGGAAAACTAGGCCATCAGCCGAACGCTCAATTTCGAAATAATCATTATTGAGTTCTGAGCTGGTTCCCCATCGCAATTCGACTCTTTGCAACTCATCGAGCTCAGCATCAAAGTGAGTCAAACTCACTGGGAAAGAAGCGGCATCACATGAGGGATCAGCCATAAAGTCAACAGTTGCACCAAGGGCATCCACATAATTGGCGTTGACCAAGTCCAGTTTTTGGCTGATAAATGGATCAAACTCAGTATAAGTCAACGAATTGTCATTGGCACCTAGCCAATCTTGCAACATCGTCGTAAAGATTTGACGATAATCGTATTGAAAGGATGAAAAATCGTTGCCGTTAAGATTGGCATAGTCAGGGTTTGTTCCCGTTACTCCCGGAGTAACGCCCCGTCCTACCACCATCATTGGGGCCAATGTACCGTGATCTGTACCAAGGTTAGAGTTTTCCCCTACTTGGCGACCAAATTCAGAAAAGGTTACCGTCATCACTTTATCAGCGAGGCCGAGGCCCACCAAATCGTCTTGGAAAGATTTGAGCGCATTGCTCAAAAAGTATAAACGTTGTGCGTGATTGCCTATCGCAGTATTAGAACCATCAACTTGGTTGGCATGAGTATCAAAACCGCCTAAGCGAACGAGAAAAATCTTAGTCTTACAGCCACCACTTATCAATCTAGCAACAGTTTCTAGCTGAGGAGATAATTCATTCCATCCCGTACCATCAATATCATTATACGAATAGCTGGCAGTGTTACTACCTGAATTATAGCAGGTATTCAGACGCTGACCGTAGCTATTACTACTCTGATGGACGTCCATCAGGTATTGCATTTCATCCCCATAGCGAGTCGTCGGCACAGTACTAGGAGCGACGCCTCCAATACCAGACACCATATCATAAAAATCCGTAGGGTCGTTGCTCAATGTCAATCCGATCGGTACTCCTACTTGGCGATGAAAACCCAATGAGACAGTCTTACTACCAAATTCAAGTCCAATAGGGTCTTGCATATTAGCATTGGGGTAATCTGCAGGGTAGTTGGGAAATGCGGTATCGAGATAGCGTCCCATCCAGCCCGTTTTTTTATTTTGGCCCTGGGCAGTACTATCTCCCCCAGTCACCCAAATATTGGAACTTTGGAAGTGAGACTTATTGTTATTGGAATAATTGACCCCTTGCACGACGTTGAGAAAACCATCATCATAGAGAGCCTTTAGGTCTGTCATACGCGGATGAAGCCCCACTTGATCTGCTACTGCGAGGGTATTGTCTAGAGGAATGTAGCCATTACTGCCAGTATCTTGAATTCTAATATTGGGTCTTAGGTTGGCGTAGAGACTGTATTGATCGACTGGGATGACGGTATTGATCCCGTCGTTGGCACCGTGCAATTGGACGATGACCATGGCTCGATCTGCTACTTCTTCACAAGTGAAGTTAGTGGCCATGAGGCCGGTAGCGAAAGTTTTTATCGGTATCCCATTGAGCATCACCGGAGTTAGCCCTAAGGGTAAAGCGCTTTTGAGAAATTTTCTCCTTTTCATGATTTGCAGTTTAGCCTAGTTGAAATTCGGGTGATTCCATAATGCCTTTGATCAAGGCCTCTATCCGAGGACGGATGCTACTATCGTCTCCTGTCGCCTCAAAACCGACCCACTCAAATCGCCAATTGATTGGCGAAAGATTGTCCAACAATAGGTCGTTGAGGAAATAATCAAAGCGAGCCTGTGGAATGGGATTAGGGAAAACATAATCGACCAATGAGCTCACCAAATGGGAAGCAAAGCGGCCTCCTGCATAGGTACCCACCACGCCTCCATAAGGATCGGGGCCGGTTACCTCCGGAACAAGTTCCGGGTCAGTAGCCACGGCCACCGGATCCAGTTGCATGTGCAGCGAACCCCAAGTAGTTACCCTAGTACCAGACAATAGCATTTGAGGGAACGTATATCTAAATGGTAGCGTATTAGCGCTAATCCACAAACGATGATAATTAGGCTCCTGATGGAAAGCTGGATAACCAGCCACATTAGGAGGCGCGAGTAAAGGCATACCAGCTTCTTGCAAGAAGAAGTTTTGTAATACATCGCGATGCCAATTACGATAGAAGAGTTCTAGATCAACCGCAGGATCAGGAGTAACTACTTTGAAAAAGCGAATCGCCCCCACCAATAACTCTAGTGGACTTTTGATACGGGCTGCGCTCACAGCCAAATCAGGATTCGCTAAACTTAAATCATAAAAATGCTCACTCTTGAGGAGTGTCTCTAGGATTCCCTGCAACTGATAATTATTGCTTTGGAGTTGAGTAGCAAGCGGTATGATGATATCTGTCTCAATCTCTGCCGTGATATCGTAATGAACAAAAAAGCGATAGAGTTTACGGGTAATATTAAGTGCAGTAGCGGTTTGCGCAAATATCATCGCAATCAACTCATCTAGCTCCTCAAGCATCCCCGACTCTGTATTACGTCCAACGATAGTCGGCGGAGAAGGAAAAGCAGTACTGGCAAATGCATCGGTAAACTCTTTGTCCCCATTGTCATGAGCACCGGTATTAAAGGTACAAGTTGGCAAACCAGTGTCTGGATCAAAGCCTCCAGGATCTGCATAGTCTGTATTGGACCGAAACCCAGTCAAAATACGTGCAGCCTCACGAATGTCTTCCTCAGTATATGTTGTGTAATTACCAGGGGCAATTTGTGGCCCTTTACCAATGGTAAATATCTCTAATAGCTCACGAGGATAGTTTTCATTGGGCGCCCATCTACTAGAAAATCGTGTGTCCAAATAATGCATCATTGCATTATCAACACTGATTTTGCGCGCTAGCTCTTGATAGCTGCCCAAAGCGTATTGCCGAAAAAGAGAGAGTGTATAATAATTGTCCTCTGAATTGAGGTCAATCATATTGGTAGAGAAACAGGTATGCAAAAAGAAAGTCATCTTTTGCACGAGAGAAGGGGTAGGGAGGTCGAATGCTTCTTGCAACCACCACGCAATTACGTAGCCATTGAGACGCCATTCAGGAGAATTAACATTATCGTCCGCACCATCGACGACCCATGTAGCATTGGTCTCTGGATCTAGCGGAGGAGGCGGCGTAGTCGGAATAACTAAGAGCGCACTGATTGCCTGATCAACAGTAAGTTGTGAGAACGATTCTATTTCTGCTTTTGTCGGGCCAAAGGTTGCACGATTTAGCAAGTGCTTTGCTCGCTGCAAACCCAAAGTCCCTACAAGCGGCAACAAAGAAGCCATAGCTTGTGAGGTTAAAGTAGAATGAATAAAATGCTTATCTGAAAAAATATAGACGATGAGCTTGTCTAGATTTCACAAATAATAGAGCAGCCAATAAAGTTGGATATTAACCCAAAAGACCAAGAATGCAAGGACTCCTAATGGAGCAGTAAGGAAGGAAGTTGTATCGTGATTACATTCCAAAAGTAGTAATTTTTGTGAAGTATCATATTCGATCCAACATTTTTTTTAGGCAAAAAGTATTCGAAAAAACCATAATCCTAACACAACAACTATTCTCAAAACTCACCCAAAAACAAGCTTAGCGAAAGTCAGTATCCATCCAATTGACCGAAATACTATTTTTCTTACATCCTATTTTCATTTTGCAAACGTTTTTTCTTGCAACCATGCCTTTTGAGTTGGCAAAATTCGCTTTTCATACCTGCGGTAAACGCTTCTTTGAAAATCACTCACCCATTGCTTTTCGCCCTCCTTCAATAAGTCCCAAGCAATTAGTTTTGGCTCCAACGGACAAAAGCCCAAACTTTCAAATCTCAACCAGCCCGCTTCTTCGCCCTCCACGCAGAGCAATAAATTTTCAATCCGTATGCCCCAAGCACCCGCCAGATAGTAACCCGGCTCAACCGAAGTCAACATCCCAATTTCCAGACTCGCCCCAGCACGACCACTAGCCCCTGTACCAATCGCTTGTGGTCCTTCATGCACATTGAGGCAGTACCCTACTCCATGACCCGTACCATGACCATAGTTCAAACCCGCTTGCCAAAGGGCCTGACGCGCCAATACATCCAATTGAGAACCACTCGTTCCTGCAGGGAAACTTAAGCTACTAAGCGCGATCAAGCCTTGCAAAACATAGGTATAGGCTTCGATTTGGGCTTGGGTAGGGACGCCCGTGGCGAACGTTCGAGTCATATCGGTGGTACCGTCGAGATACTGTCCTCCGGTATCTATGAGGAGTAAGCTATCGGTTTTGATCTCGGCTTGTTGCTTTTCACTTGGGCTATAATGATTCATCGCACCATTGGGTCCATAGGCTACAATGGGCGCAAAACTAGGTCCGAGGTATACTTCATCCTCATGCCGTAAACTCTCCATATGAGTCGCCAACTCAAATTCCTTGAGCGGCCCTAGCGCCAATTGTTGCTCCCTCCAATACCAAGCCTTGAGCCATACCAAACCTTCCTTATCGTGCCGAGAACGAATAAACGCCATCTCTTTTGGATGTTTTTCGGCCTTAGCCGAACGCACCCACGAAGGCATCAGTCGCCATTGAGTCTCAGGGATAGATTGGTATAAAGCAGTATTTAAACTCCCAGGATCGCTCCATATCAAAATATCTTCTTGGGCTTGTAAAAATTCATTGAGTGCTTCGTAAGCGACACATTCGACACCAGTATCAGTCAGTAGAGCATTTATCTCTGCCCCTATTTTATCCTTATCTATAAATAGAACGCAGCGTTCGGCGTCTAGCCATAGAAAAGCAAAAAACAGCGGGTTGTAAGGGATATCGCTGCCGCGAAGATTGAGTAGCCATGCGATTTCGTCCAAAGCACTAAGTAGACAGGCTTGGGCGGTGGATTTGCCTAAGGCAGTCCGTAATTGTTCGATTTTTAGCGTTCGGCTAAGGCCGACATAGCGATCAGGATGCACAAATATAGGCTCGGCAGTTGCGCTTGGTCGCTCACTCCAATATTGATCCCAAAATTGGTCGAGGGCCAAGAGTTGCAGATTGGCTGCTTTGAGAGTGGTCGCTAAATACTGCCACTTCTGCACCGAAAAAAGAGCAGTATCCCCTGCTACTATAGCGTTTGCGGGCAGATGCTCCAACAGCCAATCAATATGTTCTGCCGAATGCGGTATCACCAATCGCATCAAGACAAAGCCCAGCGCCTCGATTTCGCGTTCGGCTTGGCCGAAGTAACGAGAATCGGTCCATAGCCCAGCAAAATCTGCCGTGATCACCAAAGTACCCGCCGAACCACTAAAGCCGCTGATCGCTTTGATCAATTGCCATTGAGGCGATAGATATTCATTAGCATGCGGATCACCCATCGGGATCACATAGGCATCTATCTTTTGCGCTTTTAGCTGTTTGCGTATGTTGCCTAGCATCATAGCGAGCGAAATTGTGGGCGAAGACTCGCACCAGTTCCATATTCATCGGGTAAAATGATCCCATCTCGATTCACTTCCACCCCATCAGCGTATTGATATTTGAGATTGATCGGTCCATCCATATCTACGGCATCTAACAAAGGCAAAAGTTGGGCAATGGCAGAGGTGCCCACGCGGCTTTCGACCATGCATCCCATCATCATTTTGAGTCCCAAGCCACGAGCACGTTCGATCATACGTAAAGCAGGCGTAATACCGCCGCATTTAGCTAATTTGATATTAATACCGTGAAAGCATTCGGCACAGCGCTCTACGTCTGTTTCCGTTTTACAGCTTTCATCTGCGATCACGGGCAAAGGAGATTGTGCATAAACCTGCTTCATACCCTCCCAATCGTCTTGCGCTAAGGGCTGCTCGAGAAACTCTACGCCTAATTCCGCTAAGTGAGGGGCGATCTCGAGGCATTGAGCGGCCGTCCAACCGCCATTGGCATCTATCCGAAGGCTAGCATCGGTATGCTTCCTAATCGCTTGCATACTTTCTAGATCATGCTCTCCCCCCAGCTTAACCTTATATATGGGCCATTGATAACGATCCATATTTTCCAACAGCTCCGGTATGCTATCCAATCCCAAGGTGATATTGGAATGCGGTCCTTTACGATCGGCTAAGCCCAAGGCTTCCCGCAAAGATTTTTGTTGCCTTTTTGCCCAGAGATCCCAAACGGCAAGATCTAAAGCAGCGAGGGCAAAAGGCTGCTCAGCCAATAAGGGCTGCATATGAGACCAAAAAGCTGCAGGATCATCCAAAGTAGCAGATTCGATGCGATGTCGGTGTTTTTCAAGTACTGCTATCATCTTGACTAAATCGGCACCAAAAAAAGCATGTGCAACCGCTTCTCCCCAGCCAGAGATATCGCTATCTTGTAACTGGACAATCAAGCTTGCTTGGTGAGTTTTGACTCCGCGAGATATTCGGAATGGTCGTTCGATTTCTAATTCAAGAGGGTGAAGCAACATTTGCATAATTACTGTCGTTTTGCAGGCTTAAGAGTATCGCTAATACCAAACATAAAAAATCTAGGCTTCGCTATGAAACATCTACTGCTACTTTTCATGCTGGGCTTATTTAGTTTTTGCTACTGCTATTCGCAGAACGCCCAAGTCAATTCGGATCAAACGGAGGCCAAAAATCTTCAATCGATTACTACTCGGAATATTATGAACGGGTCGGTTCATACTTTTGACTACCGTAATGAAACCGTAGAAGGCAGTCCTTATTTTTCGGAGATTTTTAGGCTAGGCACAGTATGGATGAAAAATGGTGGGGTCAAGGAAGACATTATTTTGGTGTTCAATCTAGGTAAAAACCAATTGGAGACTCAAATGAATGGGATGTTCATCAAGATCCCTTTACGAATCGTAGATCGTTTTGAAATCGAGGATTCGCTGGGCGTTAATCGCCATTTTGTCGTAAGAACCCTACAAACTGAAAAAGGAGAAAGCAAGCTGATGCCATTGGAGCAACTTTATAGAGGCAAAAGTATATTATATCGGCGCATTTATAAGGAATTCCGCAAAGTAAATCACGATGGGTCTTATCCATCAAATCAAGGTCCAGATCAATATCTCGACCGAGTGAAGTATTATCTCAAGCCAGCGGGGGATCTTATCTTTAGCAGCGTTCGACTCAATCGTAGCAGTTGGGAAAAAGTGCTTAGTAATCAAAAGTCGGCAGTCAAAGCATACATTAGACAAGAATCCTTTGATATCGAAGTCGAACAGGAAGCAATTCAACTCCTTAGCTATTATGATAGCTTATTTGAATAAAAATTCGTGGCCATATCATCATCTTCTAATTAGGTAATCAGACTAGAATGGTGACTTTTGACTCTGCGGGAAATCCTTAAAGGGCGCTGACTTTCTAATTCGTGAGGATGAAGCAACATTTGCATAATTACTGTCGTTTTGCTTGCTAAAGAGTATCGCCAAACTAAACGTAAAAATTCTAAGATTTGCTATGAAACATCTATCCTTACTTTTCATTCTGGGTCTATTTAGTTTTTCCTACTGCTATTCGCAGAACGCTCAAGTCAATAGTGGGCAAGAGGGGATCAACAATACGCAATCCATGACTTCGGGGGATAATATGTACGGGTCAGTTCGTACTTTTGATAACCGCTATGAAGGAGTAGAAGGCAGTCCTTACTTTTCGGAGACCTTTAGACGAGGTACAATCTGGCTTAAAAACGGTGGGGTCAAAGAAGACGTTATTCTGGTATTCAATCTATCGGCCAACCAATTAGAAACCCAAGTGAATGGAATGATCACCAAAATCTCTTTGCGGATCGTAGATCGTTTTGAAATGGAGGATTCGATGGGGATTAATCGCCAATTTGAAGTAAGAACGCTAGTAACGGACAAAGGAGAAAGTGAGCCAATGGCTTTGGAAAAACTTTATGCAGCTAAGAGTTTATTGTACCGCCAATATTATAAAGAGTTCCGCGAAGCGGACTATAAGGGTAGCTACTCATCTGACCAGCGTAAGGACCAGTATATCGATAGAATAAAATACTATACTCAGTTATTTGGCGAGCCTACTTTTACAAGCGTTCGACTCAGTCGAGCTAGTTGGCAAAAAGCGCTAAGCAGCCAAAAATCAGCAATCAAAACTTATCTCAAACAGGAAGGACTAAAAATGGAGCAGGAAGCAGAAGCGGTACAATTGCTACGCTATTTTGATAGTCTTTACTAGATTCTGAGAAAAACCTACACTTCTTATTTACCAAAACCCTATACATGAAAAAAGGAATCATTCGTTTTCTAGCCTTTGCAAGCATTGGCATGACACTTTGGATTGTCTCCTGTGATCCAAACGATCTACCGAGCATCCCACCGAAAGCTAATTTAGACTTCGTAGTGGCAGATAATAGTTTTCAACCCCTGGAGAACGCTAGAATCTATCTCTTTCCCTTTAAAGGAAATTATGACGCCTACATACTAGAAAACCCTGAAGGCAAAGGCAGTATACAGCCTAACTTGAATGCGCGCAATATTGGAACAACTGATAGTTCTGGTCAGTATATATTTACCAACTATGAGCTTCAAGGCAATGAGTTTGCCGCTGGCAATACTTGGGTTCACAGACCAGATCCACTATATTATCGGATCGAAGCTACGCTGACAGATGGGGCAAATACCATCTATGTAACTAATGATGGCACCCAAAACGTACTGACCTTTGAAGAGCTCGACAATGGGGTAGTTTTAACCGAAGAGCTCGACGCTATTTTGCAGTAAAATCAGTAAGCTGATATAGAAATTTACAATATAAAATCACCCTTATTGCCTGAGGTAATAAGGGTGATTTCGGTATAGAAAAGCTTGTTATACCATCATTAATTTGGGATTGTTAAGCTCCAGTTTTCATCAGAAATTGCGAATAATGATCATTTCGATAAAGCAGCAGCTGACAAATTGGTTTATTGGAGATGTATTGCAGAATCAAACAGAAGTAGAACGTGTCAAGACACGCTTCATGTTCAACTTTGCGATTGGTTATTTTCTCGTAGGAAATATACTTGCAATATTGGCTTTAATAACTCCCGGTTATCGCGAGATAGGGGTCTTTAGTATATGTGTATCCAGTACCTATTTAGTAGCCCCTTTTATCCTCAAATATACAGGTGGAAGCAAGTGGACGAGTTTTTATATTTGTCTGAATAACTACCTCGCTATCCTGATTAACCTTTATCTCAATGCGGGCATAGTCTTACCTATATTCCCTGTCATTTTTGTTATTTTCATATTATTAGGCCGTTTTTTGCTCGATTCTTTTTGGAGCAAAACCTTTATTATCGTCAGCTTATTGACCTTTGGGCTAAATTTATATCTGCTAGAGTCAGGTTTTCCTTTCCCACCTACTCCCCCCAAAGGCATTGCGGAAAAAGTAGGTGATATTTTCACACTAGCGATAGGCTTAAGTTTTATCTATTATATCATTCAGCAGTTTATTTTACAGGCCAAAATTTTACGGGAGGACCTTCAATCTCAAAATGGCAAAATCAAGCAAATTTCCGATGCTCAGAAAAAGCTCAATGAACAACTGATAGAAAGAGAGGATGCATTGCTTACCGCCAAAGAAGCAGCCGAAAAAGCAGCTCTGGCGAAGTCGTCTTTTCTCTCAACCATGAGTCATGAAATCAGGACTCCTATGAACGCAGTGATTGGGATGAGCAGTCTATTGCAGGAAACAAGCCTCGATTCTGAGCAACGCGAATATCTTAACATCGTACGTGCAAGCGGGGAAAACTTGTTATCCTTGATCAATGACATCTTGGATTTTTCCAAAATCGATTCAGGTAAGATCGAACTGGAAAGCATTATTTTTTCACTCGATCAAGCAGTAACAGAAGCCATTGATATTGCGAGCGTTCAAGCGAAGGAAAAAGGCATCCCCATTAGATTTGAGAAAGCGAATGATCTACCCTTTTATATAGAGTCAGATATCACAAGATTGAGGCAAATACTCCTCAATCTGTTATCAAATGCAGTCAAGTTTACCGAAAAAGACGAAATCCTAGTTAGACTCAGTAAAGTCAATCAAAGCGATGAGTACGTTGAGTTACAATTCGAAGTAAAAGATCGTGGCATTGGTATTCCAGAGAGCAAACGTAATCGCTTATTTCAAGCATTTACTCAAATAGATGCTAGTACAACTAGAGAATATGGGGGAACTGGATTAGGCCTCGTGATTAGCAGAAAGCTTGTCAACATTCTAGGGGGAGAAATCTGGGTTGAGAGCCAAGTAGGACAAGGCAGTAGTTTTTTCTTTACGATCAAAGCTAAGCCCGCAAAAGTCTCTGAGTCAATACAGCCTAGCACCATACAGGACATCAAAATATCAAGCGAAATACCCAAAAATCTTAAGATCCTCTTAGTTGAAGACAATCCCATCAATCAAAAAGTTGCGGATAGAATATTTCAACGACTTGGTTATACCATCGACAAAGTTGCCAATGGGCAAGAAGCGATCAGAATCATGGAGATGAAGCCTTATGACCTAGTCTTTATGGATATTCAGATGCCAGTCATGGATGGAATTAGCGCCACCAAAATCAGACGCTTCTATGAGCAACAATTGGCTTTGCCTAGACTCACGATCATTGCTATGACAGCTAATGCCTTTCAAGAAGATCGCGAAAATTGTTTTGAGGCAGGTATGGACGATTTTCTTAGCAAACCATTCAAAATCAACGATCTAGAAGTAATGTTGCAAAAATGGGCGCCCCAAAGCGTTCGATAATATCGTCCACCACCTCATCTACTTAAGCAGCACAAATTCAGAATCCTGACGTTCTGGGACAGAGTAGAACAAAAGCTACTTAACCTAAAAAGTTCCCGCAGCAAAGCACATTGCATATGTGTAGGTGCACTTTATCGCGAATACAAATAGCTGAAATATTTAGTACTAAGTTTATTTTTTATCGTGGACTATTTAAAAGATCTTCGTTTTAACTATTCGCACGCAAGAATATATGAGACGACATCTAACAATAGGCCTACTGCTCCTACTAACAATTCAGATTACATATGCCCAAAATCATCATCCAGACTATGTGGATGGAAGGCTATATGTCAAGGTCTTAGATAAAGAAAACCGACGTTTACACTCCGTGGAGGAGCTAAATCAATACCAGAAACCACTCGAATGGGTGGATTTAGTGCAACGGTATCAGATCAAAGAAATACATCCTGCCTTTGCCGCACTGAGTAGCATGAAGCTCGATCGTACTTATGAGATCGTCTTCGACAGAACGGATCAAACCTATGCCTTGCTCCGAGAATTAGCGAGTATTCCCTATCTAGAATATGCTGAGCGCGTTCCCATCGCACGTAAGACTCTTACGCCAAATGATCCATATCTATCCAATCAATGGTTTCTCAATACTATACAGGCGCTACAAGCACACGACATACATACAGGAGGCAACAGTGTAGTCGCCGTCGTAGATGATGCGGTGAGAATTACCCATGAGGACTTAGCTCCCAACCTATGGGTCAATCCGGGCGAAATTGCCAATGACAATATCGACAATGATGGCAATGGTTATATAGATGACATCCACGGCTGGGACCCAGCCGACAATGACAATGATCCTAATCCTCCCAGTACGGCTACTAGTTCCAGCTTTACCCATGGTACGCATTGTGCCGGTATCGTTAGCGCAGCTACTAACAATAATCTAGGGATTGCCTCTATCGGTAATTCAATCCAAATCATGTCTGTCAAATGTACCTATGACACTGCCAGTAATACCCGCATTATATATCGAGGTTATTCAGGGGTTGCCTATGCGATGGCAGCCGGAGCAGATGTAATCAGT
>JBGCFA010000406.1:0-6696 GCA_045106675.1 Bacteroidia bacterium | reverse complement strand
AAAAGGACCAAAAAGCTAGTCCGCCACTATCCCTCCGAACTGGCCTCCCCGGATCCCTAGCGGCGGACGGGCCAGCGCAGCTGCGTGGCTAAAGTTTTCTAAATCGAGGCGATGGCACGGCAAAAAAGCGGGGGAGGCGATGGCGATGGCGCGTCGGAAGCTTTTTTTTGCCTTGATTTTTGGTTCTTTTCATCAAAGGAAAAGAACATAGAATTTCAAAAAAGAATATTTTTTACCGCTTTTCCCCTACTTTTGCAGTCCAAAGCAAAAGCAATGATTTCGGTAGACAATATCGCAGTAGAATTTAGTGGGCAAACGCTCTTCAAGGACGTGTCCTTCGTGATCAACGAAAACGACAAAATCGCCCTGATGGGTAAAAATGGGGCTGGCAAATCCACCATGATGAAGATCATCGCCGGTGCTCGCAAAGCCACTCGCGGCGGCGTACAATCTCCCAAGGATGCCGTCATCGCCTACTTACCACAGCATTTGCTGACCGAAGATAATTGTACTGTCTTTGAGGAAACCGCCAAAGCTTTTGGAAAAATCTTTGCCATGCGCGACGAAATGGAGCGCCTCAACAAAGAACTCGAAACTCGTACCGACTACGAATCGGACGAGTATATGGGCATCATCGAAAAACTCACCGAGATTGGCGAAGTCTATTATGCGATGGACGAAGTCAATCATGATGCAGAGGTAGAGAAAGTATTGATCGGTTTGGGCTTCAAACGCGAAGACTTCACCCGGCAGACCAGTGAGTTTAGCGGCGGTTGGCGGATGCGCATCGAACTGGCCAAGATCGTGCTGCAAAAGCCCGATCTGATCCTACTCGATGAGCCGACCAATCATATTGATATTGAATCGGTGGTCTGGCTAGAGGATTTTCTTATCAATAAAGCCAAAGCGGTCCTAGTGATTTCGCATGATATTGCCTTTATCGACAATATCACCAATCGCACCATCGAGGTGACTATGGGCCGTATTTATGACTATAAAGCGACCTATTCTCATTATATACAGCTACGCGCTGAACGCAGGATTCATCAGCTCAAAGCTTTTAAAGAACAAAAGAAGTTCATCACCGATACCGAGCGCTTCATCGAACGCTTCAAAGGCACCTACTCCAAAACCAATCAAGTCAACTCCCGCGAGCGCATGCTCGAAAAGCTAGAGATCATCGAGATCGATGAAGTCGATAGCACAGCGCTTAAACTACGCTTTCCACCTTGTCGTCGTTCGGGAGATTATCCTGTGGTCGCTAAGGATCTATCCAAGAGTTATGACGAGCATGTGGTTTTCAACAATGCCAATATCACCATAGAACGGGGTGAAAAGGTCTCTTTCGTCGGTCGTAATGGCGAAGGTAAATCCACCATGATCAAAGCCATCATGGGTGAGATCGACTTTGAAGGTAGCTGCGAACGCGGCCATAATGCCGAGATCGGTTACTTTGCCCAAAACCAAGCTTCTCTACTCGATCCCGATCTGACCATCTTCCAAACCATCGACGAAGTCGCCAGTGGCGAGATTCGTACCCAAGTCAAAAATATCCTCGGGCAGTTTATGTTTAGCGGCGACGATATTGAGAAGAAAGTCTCGGTCCTCTCCGGCGGAGAACGCACCCGCCTCGCCATGGTCAAACTCCTACTCGAACCCGTCAATGTGCTCATCCTCGATGAGCCTACCAATCACCTCGACATTCGCTCCAAAGAGGTCCTCAAAGAAGCGCTCCTCGCCTTCGACGGAACGCTTATCCTTGTCTCCCACGACCGCGACTTTTTGCAAGGCTTATCTAAAAAGGTATTCGAGTTTAAAGACAAACGCGTGATCGAGCACTTTGAGACGATTGATGAGTTTTTGGTACGAAACCGGATGGAGAGTTTGAAGGAGATTGAGAGATTGGGCTAAGGCTAAAGTTGATCCAGTAGGTTTTGGGCTTGCTCTTTGAGCTTTACGTCCCGGCTTTCTAGCAATACTTGCCCTAAAATGCGTTTCGTCTCCTCTATTTGTCCTCTATGCAAAGCCGTCAGCGCAGCATACCAACGCGCTTGATGTACCAAAGGGCTAGTCGCATCTACTTGGGCAAAAGCATCTGCTGCCAAAGGCCATTTTTGCAGCTCCATATAGCTAAGACCCATCCGTAACCAAGCTGCGGGCTGACGCTGAAAACTACTATCTCCCAATAAGGCCTGTAGATCTACTACTGCTGTTTCAAAATTCTTCTGATCCATTTTCAAGCTGATCGCCTCCAAAGGGTCAGCCGACTCTCCTCTTACATTCAGAGAAGGCATTGTATAATTTTGAGCATAGAGCTGCTCAGGCGTCAAGCTTGGATTGAGAAGGCGATTGCCAATCATAACTGCCACCAATAATACTACCGCTGCTGCTACGGCATACAACCAACGACGAGATCCTAATGGTTTTACTACTGTAGTTTTATCAGCTAGGTATTGTTCTCTAAACTGTGATTTCAAGCGTTCCTCGGTGTAGAGGTCTATTGCCTCCCTCGCCTCCTGAAATTTGTCCCAATTCTGAGACAAATCTCCTTCACGAATCAGCCTAGCCTCAAAATCCTGTCGCTCTGGCGCAGACATTTTTTTGCTGAGGTAGCGTTCGAAGAGTTCTATATGAGTATCAGGTATTTCCATAAGTTTACGACTGTCCGATGATTTTCATCAATTGTTTCATACAACGGTGCCTGAGGCTACCTGCGGTATTGGCGTTTTTGGCCCCTACCAATTCAGCGATCTCCGCCATGTCCTCATATCCCCAATAGTAGCGGTACATCAGGATTTCCCGACATACTTCTCCCAATTGCTCCATAAAGCCCAGCAGGCGATCAAAAGCTTCCTGAGTAAACATTTTTCGTTCAATCCCAGGCTCTGGGTCCACTACATCCGGATATTCGGAGGTGGTCGTCAATCCATGAGTCGTCTTTTTGCGCGTCTGATCAACACATCGTCTCGAAAAAATAGTAAAAAGATAAGTAGACAGCTTACTCTCACCTCTAAACTTATCGCCCAATATCTGCTTACGGAGCCCTAAGACAGCATCGGAGAAGGCATCTATCGCTGCATCTTCTCCGATACCATATTTACTCATGCCGTGTCCGACCAAACTTTTGTGAGCCGTGAATATATGATTGACAGAGCGTTCCTGCTCCCTGCCACCGGCGCGTATCCCTTGTATGATTTCCTCGTCAGTCATGATGCTCCAATATAACGAGCTATCAAAAAAAATCCCACCATCTGTTGATCGAAGCAGGCAAGCCACCGACTAAAGGGGCAAAAGAATCTTCTCCAACCCTTAAAACCTACGATTATGTACAAGACGCTCTACTCTCTCATCATTTTACTTGCCTCTCTCCCCAGCCTTTGGGCCAACAACATCCAGATCGAAAATGTCAGTCTTGCTTCGCAGAACGTCGGGCAGGATTTTTATATGATCCAGTTTGATCTCTCTTGGGACAACTCATGGCGCACCTCCACTTTTGAAAGCAATTGGGATGCCGCTTGGGTATTTGTCAAATACACCATCAAAGACCAACAAGATTGGCAACACGCAGACCTTCATTACGTCAATGGTACCAACGATGGACATGCCGTTCCGGGCAACGCTAGTATCCGCACCCTGAACAATACTTACGGCAGCACTACTAATGGCATTGGCGTCATGATCTACCGCTCCAGCGATGGGATTGGCGACATCAGTTTTCCGAGTATCCAACTTCGCTGGGATTATGGCGACAATGGTTTAGCGGATGATGATATCATCGAAATCTCAGTCCATGCCGTCGAAATGGTCTATGTACCACAAGGAGCCTTTTATGCAGGCGACGGCCAAGCCGATTTTGCTCAGTTTGAAGCCGGCAATACAGGCCAGCCTTTTCAGATAACTTCTGAAGCTCAGCTAACACTAGGCGGTACCAACGCCAATAATCTCAGCAATCATAACGCCATCAATATGCTCAATGATGATGATTTTGATTACGCTACCACGCGAACGCTTCCAGCAGGATTTCCTAAAGGATATGACGCTTTTTACTGCATGAAGTACGAAACTAGCCAAGAGCAGTATGCCGCTTTTTTGACTCACTTGACTTCAGACCAGCGTAGTCCTCGCTCTGGCCCTCATTATGTCAATGCGGTCAATGTTTTCCCGCTTAGAGACGGTAATTATTGGGCCACAGCTGATTTTCCACATAGACCAATGCACTATACCAGCTGGGCTGATATGGCGGCATACCTAGATTGGGCCGGCCTACGTCCGATGAGTGAGTTAGAATATGAAAAAGCTTGCCGTGGCCCTCGTGAGGGAGTACCTAATGAATATGCTTGGGGCAATAGTTCTTGGTTCATACAAGGCTTATTTACCGTCTCTGGTGATGGTGCAGATGAAATCATTGTAGATGGCTTAGCCGAAAATGCGGGCAATGCAAACTCCAACTCGATCTATAGCGGAGCTTCTACCCCCGTCCGTTGTGGCATATTCGCAGCCAGTGCAACAAATAAAACACGCCAAGAGACAGGCGCTACCTATTGGGGTATTATGGAGATGTCTGGAAATTGCTACGAATTAATGATCTCTATTGGCAATTCTCAGACCCGTGATTTTGACGGACTACATGGAGACGGCAATATCCCAAGTAGTGGCGCAGCTAGTTTCAGCATGCTTGCTGATTGGGCATTCGTCAATGGAGTTGGCGTGGCCTACCGTAGCAGCGAAATCAGTACGCGCTATGGTGCCAACTACAATACCGATACGCGCGAACGCTGGCATGGCATCCGTGGAGTACGTAGCGCAAACTAAACGCTAAGACAATGAAAACATTGATCAGTTTAATATTGCTATGGCCCATCCTCCTCTTGGCCCAAAACAATCCAATCTTCCAAGGTGGCACCAATGATGGTGCTGCTGAAGTCAGAACCGAAAATCCCAATCAAAACGCGATTTTCAATGGTGCAACGGATGATGGTTTTGCGCAAGGGAGGACTGAAGTACCCGCCAATTCGCGGATCTTCTGGGGCGGCTCTGACGATGGTTATGCAGTTCGGCGGCTGAGCCGAACGTCCAACAACGATATCTTCGATGGCGGATCGGATGACGGCTACCATAGCGTTCGACTCAGTCGCTCCTCCAATAATCCGATCTACGCTGGAGGCATAGGAGACGGTTATGATCTCGACCTTGCCGAACGCCAGAGCCACAACCCGATCTTTGCGGGTGGGATAGATGACGGTTATGATCAGTTTCGTTTCATTGGAATTCCTCCTTCGGTGAACCCAAATCTCCCCGTCGAGATTCTCAGTTTTGAGGCTTGGTGGGAGCAAGATCAGGTGGCAGTCTATTGGGTTACGGCCAGTGAAGACAATGTCGATTACTTTGATGTAGAACGCAGTAGCGACGCAACGCTTTTTAGCCCTATCGTTCGGCGAGGAGCCGAGGGCAATCCACAAAGCATCCAAGAATATGAGGACCTAGACGCCAATCCTCTTTATGGGCGTAGTTATTATCGCCTCAAAGCGGTAGACATTGATGGGAGTTTGAGTTATTCACCGATCGTCAGTGTATTCAAAGATCCTGCGGCAAGTTGGGAGATGAGTGTATTTCCCAATCCTACGCAAGGGCAAGTAGAATTGATCCTCAATGGCGTGATCGAAAGCGAGGCAAATATCGTCCTCACGGACATGCTAGGGAGACGGCTAAGCGTTCCCCGCAGGCTGACCCAAACGCCCAACCAGCTCAAAGCGGCAATCGACCTTAGCCAGTTAGCTACTGGAATCTATGTGCTTTCAGTCTGGATCGAAGGCAGCGAGACCCTAATCAGCGAAAAGGTGTACAAACAATGATTGACGTGTAGCTTCGGCTTGCAAGCCGAAGCTACAGTTGCAATAATTCCGTAAATTCCCCATGCTATGAAATGCTATTGGGGAATTTTTTGTTTGCTCTTGCTTTGCAGAACGCTACCACTACAATCTCAGACGCCCGAGGACTCTTTACAAATGGTCCAGTGGTATCAGGAAGGAGTCGCCCTCAAACGTGCCCAAAAATTTGACAGCTCTCGTATCTATTTTGACCGCGCTCATGCCATTGCTAAGCCTAATCAATATTGGCTACATTATTTTAAAATAGAAAAGCAATACGCTCGCTATCTCAGGGATTTAGCATTAATGCCTTTTGAAGCGATCAGCAAACTAGATAGCCTGATCCCTTTAGCAGAAAGACATCTGGGGGCACTGGAAGTAGAAACCGGAGAACTTTATGAGGCCAGAGCCAATACCTACAGTCAGGTCGGGCAATATTCTTTGGCCTTGCAGGACTATCTTCAAAACCTCAGTATCCGTCGGCAAGTCTTTGGCAATACTCATCAACGAGTGGCGGCGAGCTATCTCAATTTGGCGCCTCTTTTTCTGCACAATCAGCAGCCAGAAAAAGCCATTCGTTATGCACAACTTGGGGCGGACATACTCAAACAAGAAAAACGATATCCAGTTTACTTTCTTGCCAATTCATATACTTGTCAGGGACAAGCTTACAGTCAACTGGGCAAGAATGAGCAAGCAAAAAAGGCTTATGATGATGCTTATCAAATCATTGCTAGCAATGATCTACTCCAAAGAAGTATTACGTTTGTTTTATATGTCCACTACGCTAAACTCTATCTCAATCAAAAGGATTATCCGCAAGTAACCG
>JBGCFA010000405.1:0-22792 GCA_045106675.1 Bacteroidia bacterium | reverse complement strand
GAGGGTACCGCTTCGCAGAACGTTAGCTTCGATCAATTTGTCGGAAATGTATTGAGTCTGGATGGGGCCGATATGGGTTCAGGAGATCTATATGATTTTAGACTAGACATGACGGCCAATTGTGAGGCGCTAGACTTCTTTTTTTTTTTTTTTTCCTTTCAAGACACGATTTATGTACGCTTGAATACCAATCAAGTAGCGGTTGATTCTACCACAGAATTTAATAATGCCATCGCTTATCCTGAATTGAGCATGCCACAACCAGCTACGCCTAATGCGGCAGTGGGCCAAACCGTTACGCGAAGCGTGACGATCAACAATAGCGGTAATGGGTGCCTAAGGAATTTTTTTTGGTATGATGCTTTTGGACCAGATGTAAGTGTTGATTCAGTTTACTTCCAAGGAGTAAAGCTCAATACGACCACTAATGGAGATACCATCTTTTATGCATTTAGTGAGACGGAATTTGTGCAGATGGGCGATAGCAATAATGTCTTTTGTATTGGTGATAATGGTTTAGAAATTCTCGAATACCTCAAACTGAAAGGCTGTGCAGACAAAAGCTCGGATCTCTTTGTCGGTTGGGGCTGTGAGAGTGATACTTGCAATACCTACTCGACCACAGCTGATGTAAGTTTTGTTTCTCTGCCACCGAGTTTAACTTTTACGTTCCGCGAGGCGGAACTCCCAGCTTGCTTCCATGAACAGCCTAATCGTAAGGAGATGATTGTCGTCAATCAGGGATATGGAGCCGCTAATGATATTGAGATAGAGGTTAAGAAATTTTATTACGCGGGGCAATTCGCCATTTATAAATATGATGGGATTGACGCATCCAGCGTCGAGATGAAAGTCGGCAATGGTAGTTTTGTGAGCCAAACCCCCAAATATTTGGAGGCCAATACCTATTACAATAGTTGTAGCCAGCCTTATTCCTATCGTTTTCGTTTAGATGTGCCTGATATGGAGCCAGGTGATAGTGTCGTGATCGCTTTTGATATGATCAATTGTGCTCCGGATGATTGTGGTGAAGGGGAAATTCGACAAGGCGCATGGGGGTATAATTATCGTTATACTTTGCCCTGTGTTGGTAGCTCCACGGTAGTGGATAATCAATATGGCGGATTAGGTAGTATCTCTACTTTTGTGGGCAATAATTATGACAATCCGACGATCTCTCAAGGGCAGGAGGTAATCTTGACCACCATGGTGCAGGAAGCCCAACAAAGTTATCCGGGAGATGGCCGTTATGTCGTACGATTTGAATTGCCGCCTTGTGGGATGGACTTTTCCGGCACTGCTTCGGACTTGAGCTGGAATAATATAGCAGGAGGTTTGGCATGGCCACAAGCCAGTTTTAGCCAAACAGCGGATACCATCGAAGCGACCTTCAATTTGAGTGATCAGCCAACCAGCTTTGATATGGACGGCTCTGAGATCAATTTAATTGTAACAGGAGATTGTGATTGTGTCAGTGGAGATACACTTCAAGCCATCCGCAAAACCATCAAATATATTCCTGAAATTAGCTGTTCCAATCCAACAGAACTCGAACTGTATTGCGAGGACATAAGTATTGCGGTAGATCCTTGTAGCAGTAATAGTTGTGATGGCTTAGAGACTGAGAGTTTTAGTTTCTATCGCCGCAATTATGGAGAAAATGACGATGATGGCAATCGCCTATCCAATAGCAGTAGCCCAACTCTGTCTCAGATTCGATTGGACCGCGTTCGCTTAGGCGATACGCTCACTGCAAGTATGCAAGGTGTGATCATCGGTAGCACAAATTTTGATTATGGCTACGCCCAACTTATCATTGACTTGGGCCAGTATATCAGTCCCGCAGGCGCAAGTCTACGGCTTTATGATGCGAGTAGTGCTAGTTATTTTACTTGCGATAGTATTCCCTTTAGCCAAACGGACGATACTCTTTTTGTTGCCGATTTTTCGAGCAATACGATCGCTTCTTATTGTGCCGATTTTAACAGTTTTCAGTTTGCGGTAGGTGATAGTGTTTGGGTTAGTGCCAACTTGAAAATAAGTTCCACCAGTACCAATGATTTGGATGTTGGTTATGTCAACCCCATGGATATGTATGTCAGCAATGTTGCCAATCCGACCGATGCGCAAAAAGCTGGTTGTGGCAGCGCCTCCTTTTCGGATAAGTTTCAGATCGTACCTATGACTGATGGATCATTTGTCAATTCAGTGCTTTCGAGTGCATGTGGCCAAACACAAGCGCGCACTTATCTCAACTTTTTTACAGCAGGCAGTTATCTCGATATGTTTCCTTACGAATATCGAAAATGGTCTTTTCCCGATACGATTATCGTAACGCCTCCACTAGACTATGACTTCGTCAATGCTTATCTCTTATTGCGCTATTCGCCATACGTCAATACTCAATATATCAGTCCTGCCTATAGCTCCGTCGATACTTTGTTGTTTGATTTGAGTGCTTTGGTTGCCGCCAATAGCTTGATCGAGCCAGATGATGGCTATGAGTTACAGTTTTTCACCACTTGGGAGCCTCAGTGTTATGCCGTGCATAACGTGGCGATTAGGATTCCGACAGAGGTGATTATGCATTGGGAAGAAGGCTTAGAAGCCTATGCCGCGCCAAGCTCTTATTCCCCTGAAATTCAGCACAATGCGCCCGCGCTTGAATTAAGCAATGTCAGTGGTTCGACGCAAGATGGCCTTTCCGAATCCGTTGAGTGGATCATCGGTATCAGTAATACGACTTTGAATTCGGCAGCTCCTTATAGCTTTTTGTCCTTCTATTCTCCTTCTGGAGAGATTTCCGTCAGTAGTGTTACCAATAGTGGAGGCAGCGCTCTTACCGAAAGCAATGGTATCTATCAATTGGGTACGCTATCTGCCAATTCCAGTCAACAATATTCCATCAACGCTAGCTATTCTAGTTGTTCGCTGGACACCCTCTATGTTTATGCTGGTTGGAATTGTGATAGCTTTCCAACTACGCTAAGTGCTTTCCTCTGCGAGATCGATACCTTTATCTTCCGTGTAGACCCTCAGCCATCAGCGGTACAGCTCAATGTCACCAATCAACCATCTGGCTCTATCTCACTTTGTCAGAATTTGGATTATACTTTTGCGATCACCAGCACCCAAATGGCCAATGTGGTTGATCTGGCGATAGAAGTTTATCACAACAATAGTGGTCTGGATTGGGTCAATGGTACCGCTGAGATCGAATATCCATCTGGAACGGGTTATCGGGTCGTAACTGATCCTGATAGCATTGCGGGAGGCTTTCGATTTACCTTAGGAGATTATGACGCTACTTTGGATAGTGAAGGCCTTGAAGGCTTAGGCGGATCCTCTGCTGCCAATCGTACCGCCAATATTCGTTTCAATACGCAAGCCAATTGCGATTTCCTTTCAGGGGATGTTTTCTATGTTCGGCTGACGGGAGCACAGCCCTGTGGCAGCCCGATCAGTGTATTGAGAGTGATGGACCCAGTGAGCGTTACAGGCGTTCTTGCTCCCTATAATACCACCATCACCAACAACGCTAGCACACTAGAAGGCTGTAGTCAAAATCATGATTTTCGCATCAAAGTGGTTCCTGATGGCACTACAGCTAGCGGTGATAAAATCCGTTTGTCTGTGCCCGCTGATGTGACTTATGTTTCCAATTCATTTACCGCCCTGCGGAACGCTCCCACTGCTGGCTCGATGACGAGCACCTCTTTGGGTAGTTTGGGGACTCGCTACGTCTGGGATATGCCAAGCTCAATAGCTGCCGGAGATTCTATCATATTTTTGATCCAGCTTACGACTACCAACAATGCCGCTTGCAGTAGCGATGAATTGTTAGCCACCGTACAAACCATCTTCGACGCCAATGTAGTCTGTGGCGGGAGCAATTGTCCCGATTATTACGGTAGCTCAGGCTCCGCCTCAACCTATCTGACCATCGACAAACCCGACTTGAGCGTAGACCAACTTAGTAGTAGTGTTTCAGCCTCGGGTACGGATTATCTATTTGGCCTCAATTGGGTATTGCAAAATGCTGGATCAGCCATTAACGCTGTGCAAACAACCGTAGAGTTTTATTTGGATCTAGATAGTTCACTGAGTTTTAGTGTGGGGGATAGATACTTTGGCGCTTATAGCCATACTTTGAGCATTGCCGATGGAGGCAGTCAGTCCTTAAATACGACTTTAACGGTGGATCAGGACAGTGCTGATTTGAGTAAAGCTCTCTTAGCGATTGTTAGGCGAGATCCCGGCAATAGCGCTGGCCCTTCCCAATGCCTATGTGATAGTTTATCTTTTGCGGCTTCGATGGATGTCGTTTTGCCTTTGCTTTGGCAAGATATACGGGTCACGGCCGGGCCGAACGCTAACACGCTTATGTGGGAGGCGATCATTGAATCAGGCTATTTCACGGTGGAGAGAAAATTACTTAATGAGGAAACTTGGCAGGATATCACGCAATTAGCCACGCAAAAAAACACCTCTCAGCAAGATTTTCGCTATGCTGACCCCAGCAATGCCAGTATCGCATATTATCGAGTGCGTCATACCGATGCCTCGGGTCTGAGTAATTGGTCGCCTGTCGTTTATGCCCAAAGAGACCAAGGATATTTGGTGCAATTGCAGCCCAATCCTGCCAAAGATTGGCTAGAACTAAATACTCCGATAGCAGGAAGCTATCGTTTGCTTGATATGCAAGGACGTACCCTGAAGCAAGGAGCTTTACCGACTGGGCGTTCTCGAATAGAGATCAAAAACATAGCGGCGGGCTTTTATCTCATGGAAGTAGATGTGGAGAACATTAGACAAAACTGGAAGTTAGAAATCCGTTAAGAGGAGACTTGAACTTTAAAAGATCAAGCATTCTTTAATTCAACAATTTCCGTAACTTAAATCCATGTCTACTGCTGCAAAAACAATTACTACTCCAAGTAATAAGTCTTTTCGAAATATGAATCCTGCTGAGCGAGTGCAGGCTATCCAAGCCAATGAGGCGGAGATGCATCGCTATTTCGACATGGATTACCTACGTAGTTTTAATGAGGAGATATTTGACTACCTAGCTCGCTATTTTCGTCCAGAGTTTGTGGGATTTGATGAATTGCCTGCTAAAAACGAAAATGGCAAACCTCTTATCTATGCCTGTAATCACAGCGGGATGGCCTTTCCTTGGGATGCAATTGTGATGGGTTCTGGGCTTTATAAAAAGCATCAATACGATCTCGAAAATCTCTTCCGCCCCTTAGCCGCACCGGCCCTCTCTGCTTCCAATCTGATGAATCCATTTCTACTCACCAATATGTGGAAAACAGTAGGAGCCATGGATGCTACTTCTCTCAATTTTGAGACCATGATGGAGTATAGCGGATCAAATGTGCTCATTTATCCTGAAGGCGTTCCGGGCATCGGCAAAGGATTCAATCGCAAATATCAACTACAGACTTTTTCTACTTCCATGATTCGTATGGCGATCAAACACCGTACCGATATCATTGGAACTTCCTGTATCAATGGAGAGTATATCAATCCATATTCCTATAGTTGGAAGTGGTTGGACCGACAGGTAAACAAGATTGGCGTGCCTTATTTGCCAGTAGCCTTGCAGACGCCTCTATTATTACTGCAACCGTGGACCTTTTATTATGCTTTCCCCGCCAAATTGATCTATGTCAAGGGCAATCGTTATCAGCCTTGGGAAATGGCTGGAGGCAAGGATTTGGATAGTTTAAGTGAAACTGAGATAGCGGCCATTAGAGATGAGATACAAGCTGATATGCAGCTCCATCTCAATGAAAACGTTAAGACTTATGGCAAGAAGCCGTTTAATTGGCGCGAGTTGTTGAGCAATTTCGGTGCTAATTTCCGCTCTTTACCTTATTGGACGCCGATTGGTTGGCCGGCATTATTTTCAGAATTTGACCGTAGGTACCATATAGAAAAAAAACCGCCTCAGGGAATTACCCGAGGCTGGTTAAGATTTTGGCGGATCATATGGCATAACCCCATCGTATTTGCATATTTCATCCCCGTGATTGGCTGGCTTCCCTTGATGTATCGAGGGATGAAGGGACGCAAAAAAGTAAAGATGTGGGAAGGCTCTAAAGTAAAGTAAGCGTTCGGCTAAGCCTTATTCAAACTCTACCAATTCAATATCAAAGCGGATCACAGTATTGGGGCCAATCGCACCATTGATGGAACCATTTTCCTTATAAGCAAAGCGCGAAGGGATAATCAATACTCCTTTGCTTTCAGCTTTGAAATACTCTAATCCAATTTGCCACCCACGAATCAAACTGAAAAGTTGAAACTCACGTGGAAATCCATCAGATGTGTCAAATACAGTACCGTCTAATAAGGTACCAGTATAATCGATCAAAATGGTGGAGGATATGTCAGGGGTAGCGGTACCGACTCCTTCTTTGGTGATCGAATAGAAGATGCCTTGCTCGGTATAAGTACCTTGCAAATTGTTGGTGGCTACATATTCTTCGATGATGGCACGATCAATATCTTGCTGTTCATCAAAGGTGATTGTCTCTTGGCATGCACTGAAAGTAAATACTGCCAGGATGCTGAGGCTTAATACTAAACAAATTCGGCTCATTGGAGTCATTCAATTATATTTTTGACAAAAATACAGACAAAATGCGAAATCTACTGCTACTGTTAATGACGCTTTTCATTTGTCAGTCGTTGCACGCTCAGGATCGATTGACAGGATTAAATTTTGCGACTCGGTCTGAAGTGATCGCTCGCAATGGGATGGCGGCCACCTCTCAACCTCTCGCTACGCAAGTAGCCATAGATATACTCAAGAACGGAGGAAGTGCTGTAGACGCTGCCATCGCTGCTAATGCAGCCCTTGGTTTGATGGAGCCTACAGGCAATGGGATCGGAGGAGATCTCTTTGCCATTGTATGGGATGCTGAGTCTGGAAAGCTATACGGACTCAACGCAAGTGGCCGTTCGCCTCAGTCCTTGAGATTAGAATATTTCAAAGAGCAAGGGATGACGAGTATTCCAGCTTATGGGCCTCTTCCTGTTTCTGTGCCCGGTGCAGTGGATGGTTGGTATGAGTTGCATAAGAAGTTTGGCAAATTACCAATGAGTGAAAATCTAGCTCCTGCGATTCGCTATGCGAAGGAGGGCTTTCCTGTCAGTGAATTGATCGCTTACTATATCGGTCGCACCGCCAGAGGCTTTAAGACTCGCCCCAATTTTGCAGATACCTATATGCCCGGCGGCAAAGCACCCGAAAAAGGGGATGTATTTGCTAACCCAAGACTTGCTGCCACTTTACAGTTGATCGCTGATGGGGGGAGAGATGCGTTCTACAAAGGAGAAATCGCCCGCAAAATTGACACTCATATGAAATCGATTGATGGTTTTTTGTCTTATGAAGACCTAGCTTCTCATCAATCTGAATGGGTAGAGCCAGTCTCTACCAACTATCGAGGCTATGATGTTTGGGAGCTTCCTCCCAATGGCCAAGGCATTGCTGCCTTGCAGATGCTCAATATCATGGAGCCTTATGATATCGCCTCTATGGGGTTCGGCAGTGCCGAATACCTTCATCTGATTACGGAAGCCAAGAAAATCGCCTATGAAGATCGCGCTAAATTCTACGCAGATATGGCGTTCAACGAAGTGCCGGTCGAGTGGTTGATCTCTAAAGAATATGCCAAGGAACGCATGGAGCTGTTCAATCCCGCGCGAGCTGGCCGATCGTTCCCCGCAGGGAAACTCAAAGATGGTGATACGATCTATTTGACCACTGCTGATAAAGATGGCAATATGGTTTCCCTTATTCAGAGTAATTATCGCGGTATGGGTTCCGGAGTCGTACCCGGAGATTTGGGCTTTATGCTCCAAGATCGTGGGCAACTATTTTCACTAGAAGAAGGGCATTTCAATGTATATGCCCCCGGCAAACGCCCCTTCCACACGATTATTCCCGCTTTTGTAACCAAAGATGGTAAGCCTTTTATGAGCTATGGCGTGATGGGTGGCGGTATGCAACCACAAGGACACGTACAGATATTGGTCAATATGATTGACTTTGGGATGAATCTCCAAGAAGCAGGTGATGCACCTCGGATGCGCCATGATGGTTCTTCGCAACCTACGGATGAAAAGATGACAGATGGTGGGATTCTCAATCTCGAAAGCGGATTTGACTATCAAACAATCCGTGCATTAGAACGCCTTGGTCATAAAGTCAATTTTAGCGCAGGTGGCTATGGGGGTTATCAAGCCATTATGTGGGATGATGAACGCAAGATTTACTTTGGTGCTAGCGAGTCTCGCAAAGATGGCCAAGCGGCTGGCTATTGAGTAAAAATACCAAGCTAAACAAAAGGCGTATCCGGTTTCAACTTGATACGCCTTTTGCTATCTATTAGCATGATTGTTTGACTACTAAATAGACTATGAATCGCTTAACTGGAAAACCATTTGCTTCTCGTTCTGAAGTAATTGCCCAAAATGGCATGGCTGCGACTTCTCAGCCATTAGCTACTCAAATCGCCTTAGACATATTGAAAGCAGGAGGGACGGCAGTAGATGCTGCGATTGCTGCCAATGCGGCTTTGGGTTTGATGGAACCCACAGGTTGCGGCATAGGGGGCGATTTATTTGCAATTGTTTGGGAGGCGAAAACCCAAAAACTCCACGGACTTAATGCAAGTGGTCGTTCGCCTCAGTCATTGACATTAGATTATTTTAGAAACAATAAAATCAGTCGAATTCCTGCTTTTGGGCCATTGTCGGTATCGGTGCCGGGCGCGGTGGATGGTTGGTATGAGTTACACAAGAAGTTTGGTAAGCTGCCGATTGCCGATATTTTGGCTCCGGCGATTCGCTATGCGAACGATGGTTTTCCTGTCAGTGAATTGATCACGCATTATATCGGGCGTTTTTCTCGCGCTTTTCAGAAGTGGCCTCATTTTGCCGATACTTATATGCCTAATGGCAAAATACTCGAAAAAGGAGATGTGTTTGCCAATCCAAGGCTAGCGGATACGCTTAAAATGATTGCCGAAGGCGGGAGAGAAGCGTTCTACGAAGGAGAAATCGCCCACAAAATAGACGCTCATATGAAATCGATTGAGGGCTTTCTTACTTATGAAGACCTCGCTGCTCACAAATCTGAATGGATTGACCCAGTCTCTACCAACTATCGAGGCTACGATGTGTGGGAACTTCCTCCCAATGGTCAAGGTATTGCCGCCTTGCAGATGCTTAACATCATGGAGCCTTTTGATATCGCGGCTATGGGGTTCGGTACCACCGAATACCTCCACCTAATTACGGAAGCCAAGAAAATCGCCTATGAAGACCGCGCCAAGTTCTATGCAGATATGGCGTTCAACGAAGTGCCAGTTGATTGGCTGATCTCTAAAGAATATGCCAAGGAACGCACAGAGCTGTTCAATCCCTCCCGAGCTGGCCAATCGTTCCCCGCAGGGAGTCTAAAAAAAGGAGATACGATCTACCTTAGCACTGCCGATAAAGAAGGTAATATGGTCTCCTGGATCCAAAGCAACTATAAAGGGATGGGGTCGGGCGTCATACCCAGAGATCTTGGATTCATGTTGCAGAATCGAGGAGAACTGTTTTCATTAGAAGATGGACATTTCAATGTTTATGCTCCCGCTAAACGTCCCTTTCACACGATCATTCCTGCTTTCGTCAGCAAAGATGGCAAGCCCTTTATGAGTTTTGGTCTGATGGGAGGTGGTATGCAACCCCAAGGTCATGTGCAGATATTGGTCAATATGATCGACTTTGGGATGAATCTGCAAGAAGCGGGTGATGCCCCTCGGATGCGTCATGATGGCTCCTCACAACCAACGGATGAAAAGATGACGGATGGGGGAGTGCTACATCTGGAAAAGGGTTTTGATGAAAATGTGATCGCTAAACTAAAGGCGATGGGGCATGAAGTCCAATTGAGTAAAGGTGGCTATGGAGGTTATCAAGCGATTAGCTGGGACGGTGAGCGTGAAATTTACTTTGGTGCCAGTGAGTCGCGTAAGGATGGCCAAGCGGCTGGATATTAAAAGAGGCAATCAATATTGGGGAATCCTTTTTTATGATTTTCTTTTCCCTTACAATTGCGAGCTATGAACCTTAGTCATTGGGAATACACCAGTTTTTTTAAAGACATTGATGTCGCCATCATCGGCAGTGGGATCGTCGGTCTCAATGCTGCAATTGCATTAAAGGAAGCAGATTCAAAGCGAAAAATTGTCGTCCTAGAACGAGGGATTATCCCTTCAGGCGCTAGTACGCGTAATGCTGGTTTTGCTTGCTTCGGCAGCATGACAGAGTTGATTGATGACATCCAAACGATGGGCGAAGATGCCGTTTGGGAGCTGGTCAAAAAGCGTTGGCTTGGCCTCAAAGGATTGCGCCAGACTTTGGGAGACAAGGCGATTGGCTATGAGCATCGAGGTGGTTTTGAGTTGTTTCGCCCAAGCGAAGGCGAAACCTATGAGGCTTGCCTAGCCAAGATGCCTGTTTTTAATCAGGCTTTGACAGCTTTGATTGGCGAGAAAGAGGTCTTTGTCGCTAATCGCGAACGTTTGGTCAGATGCCGCTTCGGTGGCGTGAATGCCTTGATTCATAACCAAGCCGAAGGCCAAATCCATACTGGCAATATGATGAAGGCGCTTTTGCATAAAGCCAGATCGCTTGATATAGATATATTCAATGGCTTGACGATCAGTGAAATAACAGAGTCTGCTTCAGGAGTGAATCTATTGATCTCCAACGGCTGGGAATTAAAAGCAAGTCAAGTGATCGTGGCAACCAATGGTTTTGCCCGTCAACTCTTAGCAGAACTAAGCGTTCGCCCGGCGCGAAACCAAGTCTGGCTTACTCAGGAAATCCCAAAGCTCGCTTGGGAAGGATGTTATCACTACGACAAAGGCTATGTGTACTTCCGTAATATCGGGAAACGTGTTTTGATTGGCGGAGCCAGAAACCTTGATTCAGAGGGGGAAACCACGGATGATTTTGGACAAAGCCCGATCATTGAAGACGCTTTGAAACAACTATTAGACGAAGTGGTCTTGCCAGATCAGGCATGGCAGCTGGAACGCAAATGGAGTGGCATATTGGGCGTCGGTCCCGAAAAGAGGCCTATTTTGGAGCGCCAAGGCGAACGCGTCGTTTTAGCGGTCCGACTGGGAGGCATGGGAGTGGCCATTGGCAGTTGGGTAGGGCAGGAGGCAGCCCGCTTGATTCGATAAGATGAGTTTTAATATAGTTTTATATTTAAAAGTTGTTCCATAGCTTTACTTAATCAAACATGCTCGCATTAATTTAAATGTGAAAATATACCCAAGTCTTTAGCTTTATTTCCTAATTCCGTAGACTCTTTGTAAAAAGAGTAACTAAACATTCCATCAATGAGAAAACTTTCTTTTTTACTGTTTTTTTTGGCTACTTCCTTTGGCTTTTCTCAGGCACCCACAGTAGATTCACCTACACCACCAGTTCGAAATGCAGTAGATGTAATTTCGATTTTTAGTGATGCTTATAACAATATCACTGGGGCTAATTACAACCCAGATTGGCAGCAAAGTGGTTTTAGCTCTGCAAGTTCATCATTCGAACCGACAGGACCAGGAAATGTGGTATTAGCATATCCAAACTTTAACTATCAAGGAATAGAGTTTAACGCAGTGCTGGATATAACAGCAATGGAGTTTTTACATTTAGATATTTGGACTGTTGATGGTGTCGTCCCTAATATAACGGTCATAAGTTCTGGTGCCGAAATTCCGCATGCCATTCCGAATGGAGATGGTGCATGGCAAAGTATAGACATTCCTGTTCCGGGTATCACCGGAGATCTGACCAGTGCTATTCAATTTAAGTTTGCTGGCGGTAATGGTTCAACGAATGCTATTTATGTAGATAATCTATACTTTTGGAAAACTGCTGCTGCTCCGGGGAAAGATGCAAGCTTAAGTGCTTTAGCAGTAGATGGAGTCCCAATTGCAGGCTTTACCCCCAATTCTGCCTCTTATTCCCTTGAGTTGCCTGGAGGCACAACAGTAGTACCTCAAATCACTTTAGCGACGACTTCAGATCCTGCAGCTTCTGCCGCTATAACCCAAGCCACTTCAATTCCTGGAAATGCTACAGTATTAGTTACCTCACAAGATGGTACCACTACTCAAACCTATACAGTATCTTATTATATCGGAGCCCCTAATACAGATGCCCCAACACCACCCACTCGAAATGCAGTAGATGTGATTTCGATTTTTAGTGATGCTTATAACAATATAACTGGGGCTAATTACAATCCAGATTGGCAGCAAAGTGGATTTAGCTCTGCAAGCACATCATTTGAACCGACAGGAGCAGGAGGTTCAGGAGATGTAGTATTAGCATATCCAAACTTTAATTATCAAGGAATCGAGTTCAACAGCGTTCTGGATATTACTGCGATGGAATTTTTGCATTTAGATATTTGGACTGTTGATGGTGTCGTCTCTAATATAACGGTCATAAGTTCTGGTGCCGAAATTCCGCATGCCATTCCGAATGGAGATGGTGCATGGCAAAGTATAGACATTCCTGTTCCGGGTATCACCGGAGATCTTACTGGTGCTATTCAAATTAAGTTTGCTGGCGGTATTGGTTCGACTAATGCTATTTACGTCGATAATTTATATTTCTGGAAAACGGCAGTGGTTCCGGGGAAAGATGCAAGCTTAAGTGCTTTAGCAGTAGATGGAACTGGAATTGTAGGCTTTACCCCTAACTCGGCATCTTATTCCCTTGAGTTGCCCGGAGGAACAACAGTAGTACCTCAAGTCACTTTAGCTACGACTTCAGATCCCGCAGCTTCTGCCGCTATCACCCAAGCCACTGCAATTCCTGGAGATGCTACTGTATTAGTTACCTCACAAGATGGCACCACTACTCAAACCTATACAGTATCTTATTATATCGGAGCACCTAATACAGATGCCCCAACACCACCCGCTCGAAATACAGTAGATGTAATTTCAATATTTAGTGATGCATATAGCAATATAACGGGTGCTAATTACAATCCAGATTGGCAACAAAGTGGTTTGAGCTCTGCAAGCTCATCATTTGAACCGACAGGAGCAGGAGGTTCAGGAAATGTAGTCTTAGCCTATCCAAACTTTAATTATCAAGGAATAGAGTTTAACACCGTTTTAGATATTACTGCGATGGATTTTTTACATCTAGATATTTGGACTGTTGATGGTGTGAGCCCTAATATCACTGTTTTAAGTTCTGGTGCAGAAATTCCGCATGCAATTCAGAATGGAGATGGTGCATGGCAAAGTGTAGATATTGCTGTTCCGGGTATCACCGGAGATCTTAGCGGTGCTATTCAAATTAAGTTTGATGGCGGTAATGGTTCAACGAATGCTATCTATGTTGATAATTTATATTTCTATAAAGGAGAATTTGTCGGAATAGATGAATTTGACCACACTGAGTTTAATGTTTATCCTAATCCAACAAATGATGTTTGGAACATACAAAGCATCGAAAAAATGGAGTTAGTTCAAGTATTTGATCTTCAAGGGAAACAAGTACTTACCCTAACTGCAAATTCAGAGACAGTATCAATTAATGCCTCTGGATTAACAAATGGGGTATATTTTGTAAGAGTAAGTTCTGCTACAGGTACAAAATCAGTAAAACTGATAAAGCAATAGCTCGATAAACAACGCTTATTGTCACTAACTAAAAAAAACCATATTGTATCAAACAATATGGCTTTTTTTAGAAAAAATGTCCCGCTATCCCTAACTCTGTAGATTGAAAACCTAGTTGACAAAAACTCTAATCTTAAACACCAACTTCAATGAAATGTTACTCGCCTAGTACCTTGCTACTTTTATTTATCTTTCTGATATCCAATATTGATTCATTACAAGCTCAGGACGAAACCGAGCTGGGTATTCAAATTACCAATACGAACAAACCCTGGACGCGTTGGTGGTGGATGGGCAGTGCCATGGACAAAAAGAACATTAGATCGACCCTGATCCAATATCAGCAGGCAGGTTTAGGTGGTGTAGAGATCACGCCAATTTATGGCGTAAAAGGGGAGGAGGCGAACTATTTGGACTATTTGTCGCCCCAATGGATGGAGATGTTGAATTATACCCTTACAACTGCCGATAGTCTGGGTATGGAGGTAGATATGAACTTAGGGACGGGTTGGCCCTTCGGTGGTCCGCATGTAAATCCGGAGTATGCAGCTACTAAACTGATTATAGATCAACAAATAATTCAGAAAGGCGATAAGATAGAGCTAAGTATCTTGCCTAAGAACGAAAAGGACCGCAATAGCGCCCGTTTAGATTATGTGTTGGCTTTTGGGGAAGATGGCCGCTATCTAGATCTAACCCATAAAGTAAAGGACGGCATACTGACTTGGAAAGCAAGAAAAACGAATTATACCTTATATTTTGTATTTACCGGCAAGACTCGGCAGCAAGTAAAGCGGGCTGCTCCCGGAGGGAAAGGCTTTACCCTAGATCATTATTCGACGGCGGCCTTACATACTTACCTCAAACCTTTTGATGCGGCCTTTGAAAGTTTACAAGGCAAACCAAGAGCAATTTTTAATGATAGCTATGAGGTGTATGGAACCGATTTTACGCCTGATTTTTTCGAGGCTTTTTGGGAGCTTAGAGGTTATGATCTTAAACCCTACCTCAATTTGTTAATGAGTACGACGGATAATGAAGTCGGTAACCGTATCAAAAGTGATTATCGGGAAACCCTTTCGGAACTTTTGTTGACTGAGTTTAACCGTCCTTGGACTAGCTGGGCAAACCAACAAAACTTTAAAACCAGACTTCAGGCGCATGGCTCTCCGGGGAACTTGATCGACCTTTATGCTTCGGCCGATATTCCCGAATGTGAAACTTTTGGTTCTATGCCCTATGATATTCCGGGACTGCGGCGAGAACAAACGGACATTCGAGCCGGGGATGCAGATGCGGTGATGCTGAAATTTGCGTCTTCTGCTGCTCATATTTCTGGCAAGCCTTTGACTTCTTCTGAAACTTTCACCTGGCTGCGGGATCATTTTAAAACTGCCTTATCACAGTGCAAACCTGAAGCAGAGGACCTTTTGCTAAATGGTGTCAATCATATCTTTTTGCATGGGTCAACCTATTCGCCCGAACGTGCGGCCTGGCCCGGATGGAAGTTTTATGCATCGGTCAATTTCCATCCAAACAATACGATCTGGGAAGATGTGCCTTCTCTATTCTCCTATATCACGAATTGCCAATCCATGCTTCAGCTTGGACAGGCGGATAATGAAATTTTATTGTATTGGCCGATTTATGATGTTTGGGATGAATATCTGAAAGGAAGTCTATTTTTTCAATTTAAAATCCATTCTTTAGACGAATGGCTATTGCATACCAATTTCTATCGGACGGCCAATCAGTTGACCAGCATGGGATATGGTGTCGATTTTATTTCTGATGACTTTATCAGGAATGCTACGGTCGTCAATGGAGAACTGGTACTTCCTGGAGGGACATATAAGAGTCTGGTTTTACCTGATTGTGATAAAATGCCGATGAAGACTTTGCAGAAATTATTGGCCTTGAAAAAAGCAGGAGCCAACATTATCTTTGAGGGATTACCAGAATCTGTACCCGGCTTCCATCACTATCAGACGAAAAACGAATCGTTGACAAAATTGCTTTCGGAGCAGCAGGCAATAAGGCAAAAACCGATCGATGCTGTCACCGCCCTAAGGGCTGCGGGGATTTTTCCAGAAACCTTGGTCAATACGGGTTTGAAATTTATCCGTAGAGCTCATGCCGGACAGAAAATATACTATCTGGTCAATCATACCTCCCATCCGGTTAATACGTTCATTCCGCTGCAATGGAAAACGGATCAAGTAGAGATCTACGATCCCCTTAGCGGGAAAACGGCTAAGGCAATCATAAGAAAGGAAGGATCGACTACTCAGGTGAAAGTGAATATACCTTCTGGGGAATCTCTGTTTTTAAGAACGGCCGAGCTCTCTGAGCTATCCGACTGGACTTATTATGAGGTCGCTGGTGATGAGGTGGAAATCAAAGGGGATTGGCAAATAGACTTTTTGAAAGGAGGTCCCAATTTACCAGGAAAAACTTCTTTGTCCAGCTTGCAATCCTGGACCGCATTGAGCCAGGATGCGGAAAACTTTTCTGGCACCGCTCAATACACCATAACTTTCGCTAGGCCCAATTTGGAAGCTGATAATTGGCAGCTAAATCTCGGCGACGTTCGAGAAAGTGCAAAAGTATGGTTGAATGACATCTACTTGGGTAGCGCTTGGTCCGTACCCTTTACACTACAGACCGGGATTCTGAAAGAAAAAAATAAATTGGTCATTCAAGTTACGAATTTGGCAGCCAACAGAATTCGAGCCAAAGAAATGCGCGGGGAGGAATGGAAGATTTTCCATGAGATCAATATGGTGAATAAGGATTACAAGAAATTTGATGCTACTCAGTGGGATCCTATGCCTTCTGGGCTACTAGGAAGGGTCACGATTACTCCTTTGAAATTGGAGGGGCAAGATTGATGTACTATATGGGAAGGTTTTTCGAGCGCCTAGGCGAACGCATCGTCTCAGAGACTGTTTGGGATCTTGTCGTTTCGAGTTCAAACGCAGCATTTTTGTGGTTCTGGCTAGGAAATTTTTTGAAAAATACTGCGGTATTCTGAGAAAAATTGACGTAGCCAGGTTCCAAAAAAGCCAGTTTGGGCCGAAAGGAAAAATTCAAACAGTCTCTGAGCGATTCGTCCCGGAGCTAGGGAGTCGCTTGATACAATTAGGCGATCTTTGCTTTTCCGAGTATCAATACTGGAATCGTCCAATGGTGATGCTCGTGGCCCGCGCTTCAGAGCGGAGATTGATCAGCCTATTGTGGATGCTTACGGCTGGTAGCATCCTTATAAGGAAGGCCTTTGTTTTATTTACGGCCTTGCCGAACGCTAAAGTTGAGCGTTCGGCAAGGCCGTAATCCTATAGCCTCAAATAGATCTGCGATCCTATAGACTAATCCCAATAATATTTAATACGCTTTTTCTGCGCTCCAGCACTGATATTAATCAAATGTTCAACTGCGAAAAGTTAGCCCTAAGTGCTAGACTCTGGGAGTATTGATCTCTAGTTTCAATTATGAAAGGAACTAATCTATTCATCTAAAATTTAATCTATGAAAAAGCGTACGCCCGTTTCGAAAATTATGTCAACCGACATTGCTTCTGTGAACATAAGTCAGTCTATCAAAGACGTAAGTGAAATAATTGAGACCCGAAATATCCGACACGTTCCAGTAATTTCTGGCGATGAGGTGATAGGTATGATAAGCAAAACTGATCTCCAAAAAATCAGTTTCGTCAATAAAGTGGAAGGAGACAATGTTTCCACCGCGATGTACGATATCCTCAGCATTGATCAGGTTATGACAAAGGACTTGATGACAGTACACGCTTCCGACACTATACACCAAGTTGCAGAGATCCTCTCTGAAAATGAATTCCATGCTTTACCCGTGCTTGAAGATAAAAAACTGGTGGGTATTGTTACTACCACTGATCTGCTCAAGTATTTGATAGCGCAATTCTAACTGAGGAATATAGATAGACAATTTTAGGAATCCATTCCGATTTGAACGTAAAAAAGGCCGCATTAACGGGCCTTTTTTACATTATACGATTTGTGTAAAAAATCTAAGACCACCTCAACCATGATTATTTCCAATGGGCGGGCAAAAAAATCACCAAGTTCGCCCTCCCAAATGACACTTTGTTATCTTTGGGGCCTTATGAATGAATATTTTAGATCGATCATTCTGCAGAGAACAGGAGCTTCTGCTTTATTTGAAAAAGAGATGATCCAGGAATTGTGGAGTGGGTACGGTAAAATCGTGCGAGTCGGATTAGAGAATGCTTCTGTCGAAAGCGTAGTAGTAAAGCATGTTCAGTTGCCTATATCTAACAATCACCCTCGCGGATGGAATACTGATCTCGGTCATCAACGAAAACTGAAGTCATACAAAGTCGAAACTACATGGTATGACACATACAGCCAAAATAGCACTGCCCGCCTACCGCAATGTTTTGCCATTGAGACGCAAGATGATGAGGTGTTGATGGTGCTGGAAGATCTAGATGAAGCGGGTTATCCCTTTCGCAAGAGAACTGTCACATGGCAAGAAATAGCGGAGTGCCTAGCATGGTTGGCACAATTTCACGCCAGTTATCTGGGGAAAGCTCCAGATGGACTTTGGGAAGTAGGAACCTATTGGCATTTGGAGACTAGGCCTCAAGAATTAGCCATACTGGATGATCAAAGCTTAAAGGAGGCAGCTCCTTTGATTGATGAAAAATTGAATACATCTGAATACAAAACCTTTGTTCACGGGGACGCCAAGTTGGCAAATTTCTGTTTTGCGAAAGATGGACAGGTGGCTGGAGTAGACTTTCAGTATGTAGGAGGCGGATGTGGAATGAAAGACGTAGCCTATTTTATCGGGAGTTGTCTCAACGAAAGAGAGTGTGAACGTTTGGAAGCACAAATCTTAGATACTTATTTCGAGCGTTTACAAAGTGAGCTAGAAGAAAGAAATGAAGCGCTAGAAACGGAATGGCGGTCTTTATATCGAGTCGCCTGGGCAGACTTTCATCGCTTTCTCAAAGGCTGGAGTCCCGGCCATTGGAAGATTAATAGTTATAGTGAACGGATAACAGCAGAGGTGATCAATAATCTATAGAAATGGATCTGGGACAACTTAGCAATATAGCGATCAAGGCAGCCCTCTCAGCAGGAAAAGTCATTCAGAAGTATATGAATGCTGAAGTTTCTGTGGAAAAAAAGACGAGTGGGACAAGTTATGCCTCACAAGTGGTAACGGTGGTAGACAGAGAATGTGAAACCGTCATTCTTTCTCATCTACTTCCTAGCTGTGAGGAGTTTGATTTAGCCCTTTTATCGGAAGAGACCGAAGATGATGCAAGTCGATTCGAAAAAGATTTTTTTTGGTGCATTGACCCGATGGACGGAACGCTTGCTTTTATCAATAAACGGGCAGGTTTTTCTGTATCGATTGCTTTAGTCGCCAAAGACGGAACCCCCTACATTGGAGTAGTGTACGATCCCAGTACGGATACATTGTACCATGCTATCAAAGGAAAAGGGGTTTATAAGAATGCTAGTCCCTGGGAGAGCAAGCATACAAATGATCATTTTACCTATGTGACAGATCGAAAGCTGAAGGATACCCCTCGTGCAGACGAGATAGAAAGCTTGCTAAATGAAAATGTAGAGAAGCTGAGTTTGAGCGGCGTAAAAGAAATTGATGGATCAGGTGCAGTAATGAATGCCATCCTTGTCTTGGAAAATGGTCCTGCTTGTATGCTAAAACTTCCCAAAAAAGAAAAGGGTGGGGGGAGCATCTGGGACTTTGCCGCCACGGCCTGTATTTATCAAGAATTGGGCTTAACCGCAACGAATTACGAAGGAGGAAGATTGGACTTGAACCGAAAGGATAGCACTTTCATGAATCACGAAGGCGTCTTTTATGCTAATTTATAGCTAAACAATTAGCGAGTTTGCCGCAGTACTTAGTCCATTCGTGCTATTTAATATCCAACTGAAAACAAAATATGATTTCCATCACTAAATTAATTTTTATCGCAGTATTAGTTTTTAGTTCCATACTGACTTCTGCGCAAACAAAAATAATTGCCCATCGTGGTTTTTCAAGCATCGCTCCTGAAAATACGCTGATTGCTTTTCAAAAGGCCATTGATTGTAAATCGGATTATTTTGAATTAGATGTGCATAAAACCAAGGATGATTCAATTGTTGTTATCCACGATTCGTCTGTAGATAGGACTAGTTCCAATGATGCTAAGGGGAAGATTGCAGAGATGAATTATAGTGACTTAGCGACTCTTAGAGTTGGCTACCCTACGGAATTTGCTGATAAATATGAGAATGAAAAGATTCCAACTTTAAGAGAAGCGCTTGCATTAGCTAAAGGTAAGATTAAGGTTTGCATTGAAATAAAGGTCTATGGAGCAGAGAAAGAGATACTTCAAATTGTTAAAGAGCTTGGCGTTAGAGATGAGGTAATAATATTTTCTTTTTATTATCCAGTTTTAGCCAAGATTAGACAATTGGACAAGGATATTCCGATACTTTATCTAATTGGTAAAGCAGATAAAATGACCATAGATTATGCTAAGATCATTGAATCGGATGCGATTGGGGTTGGTTATGGAACGACTATTACAGAGGAATACCTCAATTTTGCGCATGAAAACGGTATCGAAGTGTGGAAATGGACCGTAAATGATGAAGCTGAAATGCAACAATTAATTGATCTTGGATTAGATGGTTTAATCACTAATTATCCTGATAAGGCGATAAGCAAATTAAGCACAACACAAAATCAACGCGATTAATCAGCCACTTATTCAAGCCCTTTATCATGCTCTGTAGTGTTTTATTTACTCCTGCGGAGAACGCTCGACCTTGGTGCAAGATACTTTTGATCCCGGCCTTGCCGAACGCTAGAGATGAGCGTTCGGCAAGGCCGGGAAATCTCCTCAGACCTGAGCCCAAGCGCTAGAAATTATATCCTAAATGCAAACCCGGCTCAAAGAGAAAATAGTTGGGCCATTTGTCCTCCAAAGTCTGAAATGAATCCGGTAAATTGGTATTGATGGGCCATGAGGTAAAGGCGACCGAAGGTTCGATAAATAGCTTCTTTTGCCAAAACTGAAAACGATAGCCTACTCGCCAAGTGAGAAAAAGTTGAAAGCCAGTTTGAAGCTTTTTGTCATCCTTGTCAAAATACTGTTGCATGAAGGGAGTTGCGTGGAAAGTCGTATATAAATCCTTCCACAAAAAGCGTTGATAAGCCATTCCAATCCCATAATCTCGGGCATAGCCTGGGAAAAACTCATCTACATTGCCTTTGTCTGGGCCATAAGGAATACCCAAAGGAGCAAAATACTGCCAAGTAATGGCTTCGACTATAATGGCATCTTTGGGACTAAATCGATAACCAAAATTGAGCATGAAAAATCGAGGCGGATCGGGCTGCTCTACCAAGTTTATCAACATGAAGGCAGAGGTCGAAACAAAAAACTTGGACTGGCTAGAGTCCTGACTTTGTCCGAAGGTCGTCTGAGTTGAAAATAAAAGGGAAAATACGATCAATAAAATCCATTTGTTGTTCATAACATTGCTTGTTTATTGTTATTGCAATGTTATATCCTGCTCGAGAGAATTCTTTTGACTTAAGTTAAATAGTGAAAGTTGGAAGCAATTAGCTCAGATTTTTTTGTGCTACTCTCTTTCTAATTCGACTGAGAGATTCTGGTTTCATGCCTAGATAACTCGCTAATTGTCCCAATGGGACTCGCTGCAAGAGGTCTGGTCTGTTTTCCAAAAGGTCCAAATACCTTTGCTCGGGACTAGCATTTTTGAAGCGATCAAATGCCAATTGCTTAGTGGAAACCAATTCCTCCGAAAGCTTGAGACAAATCGATTCAAAGCGAGGAAAGCGGCTAAACATGACTTCCTCCATCTCAGGTTTACTGAAACTCAAAATACAATCCTCAACGCAATCAATGTAATGCGCGGAGATTTGACTTCCAGCTTGTCTTATTGGCTCAAAAGGCTGGCCTTCTGTATAAAATGAAGTACTTTTCTCCTCTCCATCGATCAAGTAATAACAACGTACACAGCCTTCAAGTACAAAATAACTGCCTGAAATAAGATCACCTGTTTTGATGATGGTTTCTCCTTTATGATAAGCTCTAAAAAGATCAAAACTCCTCAGCGTTTCTTTCTCCGCTTCGGTCAGTTTGAAATAACGTTCTATAAAGTTGAATATCTGATCTTCCATGTCGGGGATTCTTTTTTCATCTATACGGAAATTAATGAATAAGTTTTGACGAGCCGCCTATTGAACCATTGCTGTAATAATCTCTTTACTTTTTGTATTTTGGAAGCGCTCTCTAAGATTACCCGCATGTTGCAAAAATCCCTTTTATTAGGCTGCTTTCTTTTCCTCTTATTTTCCGTCAATGCTCAACTTCAGGAAGACTTCTCCGATGGAGAACTCCTTAATAATCCTCCCTGGATAGGTGAATTAGGACTATTTCAAGTTAATACCAATCTCGAACTCCAATCCAATGGTCCTGCCGCCAGCGATGTATTGCATCTGAGTACGGTAAACACTGAGTTTGGCGAGACTGAGTGGCGCTTGAAAATAAATTATGCTTTTGCGCCTTCTACTAGCAATCAAATTCGGATCTATCTAGCCTCTGATCAGGCCGATCTAGAAGGTCCGCTCAATGGTTATTATGTGGGAGTAGGGGAGAGCGGTAGCAATGATAGTTATGATCTTTTCCGCCAAGACGGAACGACAAGTACCAAAATCATTGATGGGATTGATGGGCGAGCCGCAAATATGGTTGGTGGCATCATTAAAGTCTTGCGCGATAGTCAAGGCAATTGGTCATTGTTGACCGATCTCAACGCAAGTAGTAGTTTCCAACTAGAGGGAGACACGCTTGACTTAACTTATACGATGACTAGTCATTTCGGTATTTGGATCAAGCATAGCTCAACGAGGGCCCAATCCTTTTTCTTCGATGATATCTATATCGGTCCCGAAATACTAGACACCATGCCTCCATTACCGCTTAGTGTCAGTGTATTGTCATTAGACGAATT
>JBGCFA010000404.1:0-39241 GCA_045106675.1 Bacteroidia bacterium | reverse complement strand
GAAGCCGGATCGACAGTCGTGCAATCTACCCAAAGCGTTTTGGAGGACATCTGATCCAAAAAACCAGTTTTTCCATAAGCCAATTCTGCCACTACTTCGGGCGTACTTAGCATTGTAAAGACGATATCGGCATTGGCTACGGCTGTGGCGAGGTCTTTCGCCTTTTTCGCGCCTAGCCCAAGGAGTCGTTCTACCGGCTCTGCCGAACGATTCCAAACGGTAAGAGAAATGTCCTTCGCTTTGAGGAGATTGACGGCCATGTTTTCGCCCATGATGCCAAGGCCGATGAAGGTGATATTTTTCATTGGTGGATGATTTTAAAGGTGCTGGAGGATAGGGTCCTCCACGCTGACAGGGTTCCAAACCCTGTCAGCGTGAATTCCAATTTAGGATAGAGTATTGTACTCCAATAGCAGATTTGCTTCAGGCGTGGTGTTTTTGCGTCAGGACATCTCCTGGTGTTCGCGAATAGCGGGACTTGAAAGCTTTGATGAAGTGAGAAACCTGCTCATAGCCGACTACCTCGGAAACTTCTCGGACAGATAAGTGGGCTTGCAGTAGGAGCTTATGCGCTTTGGCAAGCCGCTGTTCGATGAGCCACTTTTGGGGAGTAGTATCAAATATCCGCTGAAAGTCTCGCCTAAAACTAGATATGCTCCGCCCACTGAGATAGGCATAATCCTCTACCCGCAGCGCTTTGTCAAAATGTTGCTCGACCAAACTACGCAGGTTTTGCTGTGGATGGCGAGCACGGATTCCAGCAAGATATTGACTGACTTGGCTATGTTGCTGAAGCAGTAAAATCAACTCCTGAAACTTCAGACTCATAAAAGCGTTCGGCACGGCCGTAAAGGTGGGCAATGTCATCTGTAAGGCATTCACGAAAGCGTTCACCGCAGGGGAAAAAGCAGTATGGAAAAAAGCAGAGGAAGTCTCGATTGCGCCGCCTTTGTAGTTTAACGCCTGATCCAAGCGTTCTTGATCAAAGAAAAACAAGATACTCTCAAATGGCCCCTCTTCCGGCAGTAAATCACTGATCGTATAAATCCCACGGCTCATGATACCCAACTCACCCGTTTTGATTTGTAGGTAGCCTCCGGCCTCATCTTTGATGGTTTGCCTGCCTTGCAGAACGAGAGAAATCGCGTGCATGCCCAGATAACTTTTTCGTTCCTGCACAGGCTCCTCCACCCTTTTTTGTAACAAAAAGCCGTGGGCATCTTGCTGCCAAAGCTTTACGCTAGGTAGTTCTAGTAGCCGAAAAGGGATAGAGAGCATACTATTTGGTGATGATATTGTAGCGACTTTTTTGGGCTTTGGAGAGTTGGGCTGCTTCGGATGAATTAAGAAATTCTCTCATGATGAGAGGGATTTCATAAGTAGGTGATATGAGGGAATATGATTTATAATTGGTAAGATTACCTTCTGACGGCTGGTTTTCTGACAATTTTCCGCTTTGGACTTCGTAGCGTTCTTGGCGTTTTTCTTTAAAATCTAAAAGTAGCTGAGTACTTATTTTGAACAAGGCTTGGCGTTTAGGGCCAAACTCCATCGTCCAAAACTTGGCGGTCCCATCGCTAGCGTTGGAGAGTAGATAGTTGCCGTCTGGCGAGACATGAAGGCGATCAATCTGTTGAGTGTGGCCCGGTAGGGTGGTGATTTTAGCACCAGTTTTGGTATCCCAAAACTCAATCATGCCGTTTCGTCCGCCGATAATAGCCGTCGAGCCGTCAGGGCTAAAGATACCATCCCAGACTTCAAAAGAGGTCTCAAAGCGGTGGATACGGGTACCTTTGAGGTCCCAGATACTGGCATTGCCAAACTCCGAGCTGGTAAGTACGGTTTTGCTATCAGGAGAAAAACGAGCGTTATAAATCGGACCGTCTTCTTCCATCTGAGCCACCACTTTGCCTTTTAGGTTCCAGATGATGGCCAAATAATCGCTATTGGCAGAAATAATATATTGACTATTGGGAGAAAAATGGACGTCATAAAAATAGCTACTATGCCATGCACATTCCGCGATCAGCTTGGCCTGTCGATTCCAAATCTTGAGTATCCCTTCATCGTCATAAGTCAGGATTTTTTGGCCGTCAGGAGAAATACGAGTCCCGATGACGCCACTTTCGTGGCCATCCAGCTTGCCGATCAATTTTCCATCACGATCATAGAGGTGCGGTTTTTCATTGCGGGTGAGAATGAGCTTACTATCAGGCGTAAAGAGCGTTTCTAAGCCTCTGTCATCCTGGAGGATGCGGTGTCGCATTTTACCATTGATGTCCCAGATGTAGAGATGGCCATCCATGCTTGCCCCGGCGACCAACTCGCCATCAGGGGAAAAAGTCATATAGTAGATTTCCCCCATGGCCTGCTTTTCATTGGACCGATATTCTTGTACCAACTTAGCGTTGAGGTCATACAGACCGATTTTGGCATTGTTGCCAGAGACCAGTACATATTGATCGTCAGGCGAGAAAGTGGCACTATTGATTTTGGCTTTGCCTAGCTTGATCGAGCCTTTGAGCCGTCCGTCTATTTCCCAGATTTTAGTTTCGTAATCATCGGTGGTGATAAAGTATTGGCCATTGCTGCTAAAGGTTGTCTTGGAGGGGGCGGAAGCGGTAGGAGAGGTAGTCGAGGCATAGGATTGTCGATAAAAGCGAATATTGGGATTGGTTGCAAGCTCCAAGAGGACTTGATAGGTACTATCTATTGCTTCGACTTCATGAGCATATTCGGCAATGCGTAGTGCGGTGGTCGCATCCTGCGCCCGATTTTCTTCGACATAAGTCAAATAGTTACTGACTTCTAGTAAGCGTGTTTGTTCGTCAATCTGGGCATTTTGGGCTTGTATTTGGGCAAGTTGGGCTTCCGCGACGGCTTTGGCACTATCGGCAATCGCTTTTTCTAGTCGTGCTTGTGCTGCATTGATTAGTGCTTGTTGTCGCTGGATTTCGGCTTCATTTTTGGCCGATCTGGCTTTTTGCTCGGCTAGTCGGGCTTCTTTTTCTGCTTCACGAGCCATTGCTGCTGATGCGATTGCTAGAACTCTTTGCGCTTCAGCATCGATCCTTCTTTCTTCTGCGAGACTACTCTGTGCTTTGGCTAAAAGCGTCTGGTTATCTGCTACTCCCCTGAGACTGTCCGCTTCATGTTTTTGCTTCAATGTTTCTGTTTGTGCGGCAACAGCTTGGTCTTTTAATGAACTTTCTTTACGCTGTAGATTGATCGCCCAGCCCATACTAGCTAGCGCAATTATGGCTAGCACGCCTGCACCAATAGCCAGAAAACTTGCCCTGCGTCGCTTTTGCCTCTCCGCTGCTAAGACCTTTTCGCTCCTTTGGGAACGGATTGTATTAGCTGGCGTCAAGAACATCGGATAGAGTATGATCCGCTCGTTTTCGTCGAGTCTGAGGATGCGGTCTTCGATCAGGTCATCAGTATGGCTGTGATCCTCGAGTTCCGCCCGGCGGAACGATTGAGCTTGACCATCTTGAGAGAGGAAATAAGTCTCTAACCATTTTTGCTCATACTTATCGACCTTTTCACGATAAAAACTCTCCACTACTCCTTCCAAATTGCCCATGATCTGAGCTGATTGGAGCACTGGATCAAGGAGTGTATCATGACTGAGTTCGTAACTCAGACCACTAACCGTATTGGGTTCTTGGCGGATGATGCGTGAGTTGACCAATTTGCCCAACATCTCTTCCGGAAAGCCTTGTTGCTCAACGATAGTTTTGTCGAGACTGATCCGATTGTGATGGATGCTGTCGATGAGTTGGCCTTCTATCAGGTAGCGCGCAAGAATTTGCGAATGAGCATCAAAACGTTTTTGACCCGTTTGGAGATCATGGCCTTCGATCACACCGACATAGTAGCTACGCGCTACGGTATCAAGATTCCCGATATCTGCTTGATCTACGACTAGGTCGTTCGATTTTTGACTGATGATCCAAGCCTCGATATGTTGACAGAGGATTTGGAGTAAAAAGGGTTCTATCTCTCTACTGTAATCTCGTGAAAGATAACTGAGGATGCGTTCGAGGAAGTCGGGATTGTAAGCAAAAATCGGCGAAATAAAGCCGTCTCCGCCATGACTAGCTGGTTTGACGATGGCCTCTCTTGCCTGCTGCAAACGCAAAGGCTTCACCTCATAGGTGTTTTTGAGGATGTTGGGGATGCTAGACGAAAGCCGGTCCATGAAGCTCAGTCGATCCGAACGTATGCCCATCAAGAGCTTGAGTGTGGGCGGATAGTCCAAAAACTCTAGCTCATTCTGATAACGATCCAAAAGATCAGGATCGGCTTCAACTTGTTTGTATAGATTGGTACGAAAACCTTCAGGCATCCGGTTGAACACCACTTCGCTATACTCTTGGCGAAAGGCTTCTACCTCTGCTTCTGGATAGGTAAATATCTCTTCAAATTGGTCGAGGATCAGCAAGATCCCTTCTTCCTCCCGCTTTTCCCACTGAAGACGCTTGACGTATTGCCACAGAGATGGACGGTTTTGGATATTGCTGCCCTCGATCTCAGGCAAGAAGGCACTTTTCTCTGCGAGAACGGCTTTAACCTTGTCGAGGAAAATATTAGTTAGGCTTTCGGGACGCTGCGGGTTATAGCTGCCAAAGCGAATGAAGAGTGTATAAAACTGATTGCGCTCTTCGATCATGGGGATCAAGCCTGCATTGAGGAGGGATGATTTGCCCATGCCTGATTTGCCGTGCAAAACGACAAGATCATTGACATTGAGGTTTTTGTAAAGTGCTTCAATATCTTGAGTTCGTCCGTAAAAGACGTCCTTATAAGCCCGCGAAAAAGGGGCTATGCCCGGATAGCGTGTAATTTGGCTCATAGCGCGATTTCGTCAGCGAGTGCTTTGATGATATAAAGTATCGCTTGGGTGATTTTGGCTTTTTCGACTGCACCCTCAGCAGGAGTGATCGTCTCTAAGGCTAGATTGTTGTTGTAACGCATCCAGCGTGCTTCCAACATGATGACATCATCATCTTCGAGTCCGTGTTGTTTATAGACACTTTTGAGTAGGAGAATAGACTCTTCTAGCTTGTCCTGAGCTAAGAGGGTTTTTACCTCTTTGATTGGATCAGTTTTGGGGGCTGCTGCTGCTGCTTGCTCTTGATATTCGGGAGATTGCAGCTTTTGATGGAGTTGCTCGATGGTATTGATAGACTCACCTTCTAGGATCAACATTTCGATCGGATAATAACTTGCAGAATGCCCTTCTAGTTTATTGCCTTTATCTACTAATGCAGTGGTATTGTCGTCATCCCCTTTGAAACTCGCGAGCTTATGTATGAGGAGCGGTATATACCAACGTGAAAAATCGAAGCCCATAAATACAAATATTTTGGCTTCTACGATACGATTGCGGAGTTCTAGCGGCATCTGCTGTTCTTCACCCATCATAGAAATGATGAAGCCAAAAAAGCTTTCGTAAGTAGTAATCAGTGAATCTTCGTCCCCGATATGTCCAAATATATTGTAGAGGATTGGCATATCAGGCTGACTGGGTTCTTCTGTCGTTCCGCCCTTGCGGGAAAAATAACAAAAGTGCAAAGGCTTGTCCTTGCGAGCATAAGCATCTTTGAGAAAGCTATCTGGCGAACAAGAGATGATCGCACTAAAAGGGATTTCCGCTAATTTGTCATAAATCTCATGCGGCTGTGTTTGTTGATACTGCTTTTTGAGATCAATGTGTAGCCTCATTTTGTCACCAGTAGGAGGCTTAGGCTGGCTAAATATATAAAGGTTGTCGTAGTGAAAATCTAGTTTATCCTTGAAAGCTGAAGTTTGGAAGTGCGTTTTGATATGTTCGTGGACCTTGCCTTTGTCTTGGCTCATTGAAAATTGAGGGCCGAGAAATAAAATGCACTTTCCTTCAGAGAGATAATTTACACAGAGATCAAGGTTGCTGTTTTGCAATGGCATATGGCGTATTTGACTGTCCAAAGTCCAATATATTCATTTATTAGGAATCCGTGTATTCGGCTGTCCGAATTGCGTGTTTTAACTTATAAATAGCTATGTCGTATATATAAACTCCTCAACAAAACAATTATAGAGATATAACTTTCATTAGACCCTTGCTCTTGTGTCTGATACCAGTATTCGGTTTAGAATCCAGAAGGATGAATTAGACGATCTTTACCAGATCGACTATGCCCGGACTTTGACGCGCTATCGGCAGCGTTTCTTCGGTCATTTATTCCTCCTACTGTCTTGCTTAGGCGTTTTTCTCGCCGCAGATTCCCAGTTTGCCATCCATAAACTGGGTTGGTGGATACCTATTCTCATATTTGTGTCAATTTTTGCGATCAGTCGAATATTTAGTTCTGCCGCATTGTTGGGAAAATTGAAGAACCTTAACGCTTTTTTGTCAGCCTATCGATTCAAGACTTGGCATGGTAACCATGCCATTAAAATTGACAAAAAGCAGTTTGATTTCCGACGTGATGGCAAACGAAAAGCGATCTACGATTGGACCGAGTTCAAAGAAATAAAGGAGTATGATACTTACCTTCGCCTCGAATGGGGAGAGCAAGCACCCCCTCCCACCAACGACTGGGATAAGAAAGCTGCGATCATCATTTCGATCGAACACCTCAAGCCCAATGAAGTCGAGTTGATCAAAGAAAAAGTAGCCAGCTTTCGCCCCCAATACAGTTGGGCCGAGAAAATCGCTTACTATAAGGTGCTGTAATGTGGCGAGGCTAAGATTTTGCTGTTTGGCGAAATAGAATTTGAATAGGTGTGGCTATGCAATATTGTGTGTATGTGGCGACGCTCCCGAAAGCTTTCGGGATTGCGTCGCTACTGGATCATCAGTCTTTGACTGGCGTGATTTTTTCCATTGACGCTTAGCGCGAAAGTGTAGATTCCACGAGCGAGTCCTGCGATGTCTAGGGCTATCTCTTGGCTTCCCGGCCCTGCCGAACGCTTAATTTGTTGTACCAATTGCCCCGTAGAATTATACAAACGCAGCTGTATTTGGGAGTCTTCAATCAGGCGTAAGGATAGATAGGAGCGTTCCCGACTAGGGTTAGGATACAAAACTCCGACATAAACAAAGTCCCACTCAACGCGCTCCAAATTAGAGTAACTAAAGCTACCATTTTGATCTACTTGTTTGATGCGATATTGGTTCTCCCGGCCCATCGGGCTTTGATCCAGAAATTGATAGCTAGAGATCGTTTGGCTATTGCCCACGGCCTTCACCTTACCGATGGCTTCAAATGTGCCTTGGTCGCTACTTTTTTCAATCACATAATGATCATTTCCGCTTTCACTCAAGCTTTGCCAATCCAATTGCACGCTTGATGTACTGACAATTTTAGCGGCGAGACTCAAACCTTCAACTGGCAAAGTGCTGCTGCATACTGAAGTCGCGCCTGTCTTATCGATGGCATCAAGTTCTACGTAGTAGGCACCATTGTTATCGGTAGTCCAGCTATCTATCGCAATACTGTAAGATGCCGTCAGGTCTGAAGGCACAATACTAAACAGAGTGATCAGGTCACCCGCCGCCCAACTTGTCCCCAAGCTGCTCAAGGCCAAAGTACCAAAACCAGCAAACCTTTGATAAGTGCTGCCTCCGCTGACCGTTTCTGTACCCGCTTTAGCCATTGGGATATAGGTGAGGATACCAGTCGGAGTGCCAAAAGTGACACTTGGGTCATCCACTTTGATACTAAACTGGATGTTGGCCACGAAGCCACTAAAAGCGGCATCAGGCTGGATTCTAAGTTCTAGGGCAGAGCCTGTATTTTCGAGACAGAGACTGACCGTTGGTTGAGCAAAACTAGATAGCGGCAAAAGGGCGAAGAGAAAGATATAGAAAGCTTTCATTGAATTTAGATTTGAGGAGATTTCGGACGAACTGGGACAATTAATCAGGCAAATTGGATTTTTGGGTTTGAGTCGGATCAGTGCCTCCAATACTTTCGAGGATAATCTGTGGATCACGATTAGGTCCACTGTATTTGCTGACTCCGTCCAAATTGGTGTCTTCGAGATAGTAGCCTGCTGCGGTCTGCTGCGTAGGATCCGCACCACCGATAATGCCTAATATGGCTTGTGGGTCACGATTGATACCACTGAATTTGAGTTCGTTGTCTCCATTGGCATCACCGCCCCAAAGACCGAATTCACCATTAGGAAGTGTTTTTTGTGCGTCTATGCCGACTGTTGGCGTATTAGGGTCTGTAAAATCCACTGTAAATACCTGATCGTCCAAAAAGACAGGATAATTGGTCATGATATCAAGATGGTTGCGATGACGAAGGGCGATGAAATAGCTATCATTTATCAGACCTTCGAAGCAAAGTGCCTGTCCAGTCGCGGCATCTACCACGCAACCATCCTTTTTGATGATGGCAGATTTGCTCGCTAGGACTACCGTCGAATCATTTTTGTCGCGTAGCTCTATCGTTACCCAATCCACGGCATCAGGGACATTGCCCGGCAGCATATTGATACCCGGATTGTCAAGCCCGTATCCCAGGCCCGTATAGGGTTCTACGATCGGTAAAAGACCATTGTCATTGAGTTCTGTACCCATCTGGCCATTACTACGAAGGGCGCCGCTAAGGATGGAAACGACCTTTATTTTGATGGGCTTCTTGACGCCAACATCAAAGACCAAAATAGGTCCCGGATATGGATTGGTCGGAATAATGAGTTGCCCAAAGGGGTTAACATCTGAATCAATATTGTCATCAATCCCTTGATTAGGGGGCGAAAAAATCCCCACTTGTGGAGGTAAGATGCCTTCAAGACCATAAATGGGTCCTGAGGGAAGGAATGGAAACTCATACTCACCATTGATGCCGGTGATTATAAGTTCTGGTGCAAATCCGGGAGCTTCAAGCTTTATCTCAAAGTTTGGAAAGGGAAGCTCTCCCAAATCCTGAATACCATTGTTGTTTTGATCGTCCCAGACAAAACCTTTGATCTCTATTGGGTTGCCCGGCACAAGACCTCCAACAATAAGGGGAGGGATGATGATTCCATCTAATGTCAATGGATCACTAAGGCGTGGAATTGGTTCAAGGAAGGAATCTCCTCCCGGAATACTCAAAAAATGCCCTCCCGGCAACTGAGGCAAATAAACTTGATAGGCATCTGGCAAGAGATTCGGGAAGAGATAGGTCCCCGCCAAATCAGTAAACTGGATATCCACGACCAATCCATTGGTGTCAAGGAGATGGATTTCAATATTTTCGAGCACATTGCCGACTACTGGTGGATCATTGTATAGGCCATCGTCATTGAGATCAATAAACAGTTGACCCGCGATGCTATTGGTGGTTTGAGCCTCAAGAGAAATTGGCCTCAATAGGAAGGATAATACAATCAGGGGGAAGATGATTTTATGCATGGTTTTAGGGATGATTGAAGCTTCACAATTCACCCTTAAGTGGATCGGACTGCCTGCGGCGTAACCACTGTTTGAGAAAAAAGATGATTTCCCCCGCTTCGCGGAACGTGAGAAAACGTCCAATGTCGAATTCCAATGTTCAATTTTAGGTAAGCATTTGAGCTTCCAGAATTGAACTTGGATATGTCTTCTTCGCGTTTTCCACAGGAAAACGATCCCCCTTTTTTGTATTTTGATCTAATTGACTGAGTCTATGCGCCGCTTTTTGATTGTGCTATTGTTTTGGCCCCTATTTAGCTGGGCTCAAAATCTCGATGATGCCTTTTATCGAGCCGTGGATAGTCTGGATTATCTGGGACAGTCTGAGACAGCACTTACTTTGCTACAAAGTCGCAAGGACAGTAGCCTGCATTATCTCCTCACTCTGAGCGAATTGACTTTCAGAGCAGATAGCAAACGCAAAGCGGTCGGATTGATAGAAACTGATCTAGATCGTTTGCCGCCCACTAAGGATGACGAGAGGCTTTGGCGATTGTTGGAGTATCAGAGCATTCGTAAACACAAAAAAAAAGCTCCCTTGATCGTGGCGCAATTAGCCTTGAAATCGGCAGTCAGTGCGAGACGAGCCTATGCCTTGGCGGTTTACTACCAATACATTGAAGAGCGTCCCGGATCCTCCGAACGCTTTTACTTAGAGGCTTTAGCCTTATTGGATCAATCTGAAACAGCAGAGCCTCATTTGGCGGGCATTATCCTACGAAACCTCGGCAATGGCGCTCAATACAAAGGCAATTACGAACAGTCTTTACAGTATTATGAGCAAGAGCGTCAGGCTTATGCGCCTCATTTTGTGGCCAATCATCAGGCGATAGGCATCTCACACTACAATAGTGCTAACAACTACTATCATCTCGGAGACTACCAACACGCGCTCGAAAACTATCTCAAAACCGAAGCTATCTGGGAGATCAATCCTGTCAATGATACTTATCTGCGCTTCTTATATGAGGCCACTGGGGATATGTACTATGAGTTAGGTTTGGAAACTCAGGCTCTGCGCTATTATGACAAATCTACCTTGGGCGCTCCGATCATCAACAATGATCAATCTATCAGCCTTTTGGCGCAGGGTGATAGCGTTCTGCGCAGCAATACTCAAGCTGCCCTCCCGTACTATGAAGCGGCCCTAGCCTTTCGCAAAAAAGCGTTTGGCGAAGCCCATCCTCTCACGGGTGCTTGTAATAATTTTTTGGCTCGAACTTATGCGAGACGAGGCGAATATGAACGCGCTTTACTCGCCTTTCAACAGTCATTACGGATACTGTGTGATAGCAATCTTGGGCTCGATTGGCGAGAACAAGCCGAATTGCGGCCCACTCAGGGCTATGAAAAATATGTGATCGAAGCTTTGCTCGGCAAAGGGGAAGTATTGTGGACTTTGTATCAAAGCGGGCAAGACACTAGCTATTTGCGAGGAGCATATGAGAGCTTTGATTTGGCGGTTAAATATGTAGATATCGTGCGACAGGCTCATTTTAAGCAAGATCCTCGCTTTTTTTGGTCCCGCCTTGCTTATCCAATTTATGAGCAAGGGATTGCGACAGCTTTGGAGTTTTATCGCCTCCTCGGCGAACGCTCCTACTATGAAACTGCCTTTGATTATTCTGAAAAAAGTCGTGCCTACTTTCTCCAAGCCAATGCTCAATCCACAAAAGCAGGGCAAATCAGTGGCATCCCTCCAGAGGTTCAAAAACGAGAGCAGGACTTGATCGCTGGCTTGGAGGAATATCAAGCCAAGGTCAATCGAGAGCAAGAACGCTGCGACCAAAGTCGTCCCAAAAACCTTGCCCTCTGGCAAAAGGAATATTTGCGTTTACAGAATGAATACCAACAATATCTTGCTGAGATTGCCGAGCAATATCCCGCCTATTATGATTTGAAATTTCAGCTAGCAAGCATGCCATTGCAAAGCATTCAAACTAGTTTGCCGGATTCAAGTCTTCTTATAGAATATTTCTTTGGCGAAGAAGAAGTATATGTTTTTGGGATAGGAGCAGAGGACTTTGGCTATGAAATCATCTCTCAAGCGGAACTCCTTCGGCAAAAAGTTGCAGAATTTCGATTGTTACTCAGTGATCAGTCCGCTTATCTGCAAAATCCTCAAACGAGTTTCAAACGCTATAGAGATTTGGCCATCGAGTTAAACCATACTTTGGTGAGTAAGATTGTGCGAGATAAGCCTTTTGATGAATTGATCATCGTTCCCAGTGGCCCCTTGAGTCAAATGCCTTTTTCGCCATTATTGCGAGACAAAGTTGCAGACTCATTAGAAAATGGCTATCAAAATCTGCCTTATTTATTCAAGGACTTTGGGATTAGCTATGCTGCTTCTGCCAGTTTGTTATTTGCGGAGCAAAACATTGAAAAGCAAGATATTCAAACTCAATGGTTGGGCTTTGCCCCTGATTATGCTGCACTAAATAGTACCTACGCTCCTTTGCCTTTTAGCGAAGAAGAATTAGCGAGTGGTCAGCAACTTTTCGGGGGGCAATCATTTGTGGGAGGAGGCGCGACAGAGAGCAATTTTTACGCTTACGCAGCACAAGCTCGGATTTTGCATTTGGCGACTCATGCGATAGTCGATCATGAGCAGACGGCTTTGTCGTATTTTGTTTTAGCGGTTGATAGCGGGGCCGACGGGCGTTTACATACTTATGAGCTTTATGGACTGCGGCTATCCGCCGAACTCGCAATTTTGAGCGCTTGCAATACGGGTAGTGGGGCCTATGTTTCGGGAGAAGGATTGATGAGTTTGGGACGAGCCTTTCAATATGCGGGCTGCCCTTCATTATTGACCAGTTTGTGGACGGTGGATGATCGTTCGACGGCTGATTTGATGAGCTATTTATATCAATATTTACAAAGTGGGCAGTCAAGGACCCAAGCGATTCGTTCAGCAAGGCTGGCTTACCTCAAAGATGCCGATCCTACAAGTATGCACCCATTCTTTTGGTCAGGCTTTGTTTTGATAGGGGAGGGAGGAGAGTTGGGAAAATCCTCATATTCTGCATATTGGTGGGTATTAGGAGGACTTTTAGCGTTTGCCTTAGTCTTTGCTTTACGATCTTATTTCAAAAAAATCACCCAATCTGTAACCTCCTAATTGCTTTAGGGATCTTATCAGACAAATACGCATTAATACTAATCAATATGTTTTTTGGACCCGGAGTTTTTCTCACAATTCTATCGCTAGTTGTTGGCGCTACGCTGATTTTCTTTTTGCGGGCTCGCCATGCGGAACGTATGGGCATGATCCAAGAAGGGAAACATCTATATGATCCTGAGCGAAAGCGTTCTAACCGCTTCTTGACCATCAAAATTGGCCTTTTGATGTGTGGTATCGGCTTAGGGTTGATCCTTGGTTTTGTCAGTGAGCACATCCTTCATTTTGGCGGCATGGAGCTTTATCCAGGTTTGATGTTTTTCTGTGGTGGTGCAGGTTTGGTATTGGCTTACTTTTTTGAGATTCGTCAAGAAGAAAGTATGCCTCAATCTTATACACATACTGTCGTAGAGCACGAAAAAGAATTGTTCTAGGTGGAGCAAAGCCAATTAGAACGGGTTCTGGCCGGAGATATCCATGCGTTTCGCTACTTTGTCGAAACCTATCAGGATATGGCCTATACGATTGCCATACGCATCGTGAAGCATCCCGTATTGGCTGAAGAAGTCGCTCAAGACGCCTTTCTCAAAGCATTTAAAAACATCAAAAAGTACCGCCGGGAAGCAAAATTTTCTTCCTGGCTGTACCGCATTGTATATCACGAAGCCCTCAAAACGCTCAAGCGCCAGCCCAAACCTACTTATTTGGAAACGAGGAGTCCGCTCAGTGAGGCAAGATTAAGCGTTCTCAACGAGGGCCTCAAGCAACTCGCCCTTGTCGAACGCCAAAACTTGATTCAAAAAGTCCTCGGCCAACTAAAACCAAAGGAAGCCTTGGTGCTCCAACTGTTTTACCTCAACGAATGCAGCCTCCAAGAGATGCATGAGCAAACCGGTATCAGTCAGTCCAATCTCAAAGTATTATTACATCGCGGCCGTCAAAGCTTTTACCACCTTGTGGAACGCTTACACTTCCCCAATCCGATTTTAGAATGAAAGCCTCTCCCGACAAACATAAAGATCCACACTTGGCAGATTTGCTAAATACCGTGGCGGCATCTAAGGCTCCTATTGACTTAGTTGATAAATTGATGTTGACGATAGAAGCGAGCGCTTTAAGACGCAAAAGAGTGCGCAAAAATCTGCGCATCGCTATGTCTGGAGTAGCCAGTACTCTCGCTTTGATGTTGACTTGGTTAGTAGGAGGCAATGCTTGGGTGGAGGAAATTGTCCCTCAAACTATTATTTCTCAAACAGCGCTTAGTAGTGCGCTCATGCTCTCGATTACTGCCCTGGGTATGATCGCCCTCTTCGTCGAATTAGAACTCGTGGTTAGATATTGGTGCCAATGGCGTCGCTTGGAACTTAAAGCTTAAAAACCGTTTAAGATCTTCCTTGCCTCTGTCGAACGATAATATTTAAGCTCTACCAAATATGGTAGGGCTTTTTGATTTTTGGCCGCTTTCTGTTAGGCAGTCCTTGATTGTTAATCCGAATATTATTCTGATTACAAAGGTGTTGAGTTTGCTAAGTATTTGATTTTCAATGGTCTACTTTTGGACGTGTGTCTTGGTTTTTTAATAACTGCTTGCACAACATCATATTTGAATCAGAAACGAGGCACCAACCTCAAATTTTAATTTCCAAACATCAAACTCAAACCTACCATGACTAATTTTTTTAAGAAGGTAGGGTTTAACAAAAAAAGAAACCCTGCTGAAATTCCCGAAAACCGTATGCCGTCAGAAGAGAGACAGCAACCTGTAATTGAAACAACGATCGTAAGTGAAGTCTTTGCCAATGCCTTATCGATGAGAGTCGTAATAGAAGGAGTCGAGTATGAAGCTAGATTATCCCGACCAGAATTGACTCATACGATAAAAAGAGGCGATGAAGTCGAAGTATTTCGAAGAGTTGGCAATCATCTTACGGTTAGGAAGTTAGCAGAAGTGAAACCATTTGAACCAAAAGGTGGCTGGCAACCGCAGCGACAACAAGGAACTTAATTTTTTCAACCTTTAATATTAAAATCATGAAACAGCTAAAAGAAGAATTAGCAGAACAAAATGTTTTTGACGCTTATGAAGATGCTCTCAGTATGAATGCGATGATTATGTCTGTTGTTTTGGTTTATTTATTCAAAATATTAAGGCATTTAGCTCAAAGAATTTTCGAGTTCCTAGCTGAATTTCAAATTGGTTTAGACCGTGCTCCCCCTTCGAGCTGATAATAAAAAAACGCCATGATATTCTAAGATATCATGGCGTTTTTTTGTGCAGTGACTATTGATCACAACTTTGCTGAAGCAAGCTTGATTATTAATCTCGTCGACTTTTAATCAAACTTAAATTAGTGAGAATAAGAATTGAGGAATATGGCCCTTTTATGGAGAGGTTTTAAATAAGTATACAGGATTAGAATCGGATGTCTAAACAGAATTATAATCGATTTTTTGACTTGCGTATATTTGCATCTCCCTGATAATCAGAATTTAATGTGTTTTGTGCTCGATGATGTTTCGGCGACTAGCCTTTTTTCTACTTAATTGTTTTCAAGAAATAAAGACAAGCAACATTAATTCAAACGAAAATGAAAAATCAATTGAACAACCAGCATTCGGCTCCCATAAGCACCCCATTAGTAGACGAGACACTTAGCTTTCGATTTTCATATAGAGGCTTTCAAAAGTCTGAAATCAGGAATAATGTTTTAAGTATACCTATCACTAATGCAGGCAAACTATTGCAGAATTCCTCTCACATGAGACAGTTATTAATAGAACAAGTTGAAGCGAATCCCCCACCCATTAATGCCTAATTAAGGTGCATTTTCTCCTCCCCTCAAACTTTTCAATCCTTTAAATAACAAAATCATGAATCACTCTCAGAAAAACCCAAGCCTTGCTCATTATCGTACACCGACTCCTTTCTTTGCTCCCCGTTCCCTGCTAGCGACTAGAAGCCCTAAGGCAACCCAAAGAGCGGCAATGCTAAGGTATTCTACGGCTTCAATTCGATTGCAAAGGCCACCTCCTCAAAATTAAAAGACCGGCAAAAATCACAACCATTGCAAGTAAGCACGATGTTTAACTATTCTGTCACATCTAAAAGGTATATACGATACAAATATCATCACCTAAAAATTATTTTTTTGCGAGACCAAATCTGTTGTGCGTCCTACTTTAGCAAGTAGGGCGCTTTTTGAATTATTTATAATTGAATTCCTTTGCTTCAGATCGTAAGAGTCTAAAAAAGTCAATATAATGCCTAAGCTGATCGGGATTAAAAGTAATACTGGAGTGCATCGCCATCCTTTTGACAAGGTGGGTCTCATAAACATATTTATCGTCAATGATTCCAAAATCAATAGTCGCCAACTGTTTTTGATGATTGGCTAGTGAGGCTGTCTTTCTGATATCTGCGATTAAGATGTATTTTATTCGAATTCCAATATTTGCTTGACTATTAAGTATCACATTTAAATGCCTTAATTCATTTTCATCTTCTACGATAAAAATGCGGCATATATCTACTTGCTCTGCTACTATTTTTGCCCTTTGTATTTCTTCACCTAAGTCGGTGAACGCTTCGTTCCAGCCTTGATTTGGCGATATGTATGTAGTAGCCCAATATCTTTTCTTTGTCATCCACAGCATCTCTAACCAAACACGAGGAATTTTTTCTTGAGGAATCGTAATCTGGCTATACTGGAGCAACTGATATACATATAACAGATCTTTTGAACTATCATAAACAGCCTTTGAAAGCTTACTGATTTCTTGGTTTAAAATCTGTTGAAATTTCTCTTCCTCCAGATTGGGGCCTTGCTTGCTACTGAATAAAGTTGAAATTAAAATCACAGAAGCAATTGCGATCAGGATGCTCAGTCGAAGATTTCCGCTGTTACTGCTTAAGGGCAGAAAATAGGTGAGGATTCCGACTAATATGCCAAAATTTATTTGTAAGAGTTTGAGTGTTATCTCGGTTGGCAATTTCATGATTAGTGAATTAGGTAAGTAAGGGTTTCGCTTTCGATTTACATCAAAGGCAGAATAGCAAGCGTAGCTACTGCGCTTGCGTTTAGGCTTGCTTTAAGTAAAATTAGATGAAAAGGTGAAAGTACAATTACCAGAAATATGTTAAAAAAGAATGGGAAAACCCTGTTTGATTTTTAGAAATTCAGGTTTTAGTAATTAATACATCTTCTGTATTATGAGATCGTGATAATAATTTTCCAATATTGATTATTCGTCATTTAAGGAAAGAAATAAAATTGATAGAATAGTAGGTTTTTAGCGAGTTTAAAAACGAATAAAATTCTATTTTTTCATCTTTTTATTTCATAACTTATTGTAAAACAGCGTAAAAGAAATTTTGCATGTACAATAAGTGTATCCTGGAAAGAGAAAAAACGTCTTAAAACTAAATTGGTATTAATTCTGCAAGAGTAAATCGTTCATTCGTTAATCTCAAACATTATCATAAACCTGTGTTCCCCTTGTCTGTTTAAGCTTTGCCTGATACCAATTTATTTACTCACAAAAAACAAGGTGAATGAAGCAACATTTTTTTATGAACCCTATCCTTGCTAGTAATCCTCGAAAATTAAGATTTGCCGAAATGCAAGAAGCACAGTATTCGGCGATTACATATATAGATACGAACGCTCTTTTTTTATTTAATTCTCGTATCAAGGCTAAAGATGAATCCGAAAACCTAAAGGCTTCATCTAGGTTTTATTTCATTAATAAAATCGCCGAGCACCTTACAGATAATTCCTTTCTGGCCATTTTATACATTGCCGAGATACAAAAAATAGGAATTGTTGGTGAGTATTGTATCACCCTCATGTATTTGGACAATCATTTCCAAGATCAAAAATTTGGCGTTAATGATGAATTAAGTCGTCTGCTTAATCGTCAAGAAAGGGAAGATACTTGGAATAGTATGAGTCGTTATATCGAGACTGAGTTTAACGCTCAGCAGCAAACTGAAATTTGGAAAACTGTAGAGAAACTTTTTGCTCTTTACAGCCAAGGTATGACGCTTGACAATACGGCTCTTAGCTATGAAAACTTCGCTTCGGATAACAAGGATAATCTACATTTGATTGAAGGCGTTAGTGATGTGGTCGATGTAGATTTTTTCATCAACATACTTTCTGCATACAAACCGCATAAGTATGACAATGATTTGCCTACAAATTATCTCCGTTTGTTGTTTACCCGTGCTTACTTGATCAATACGGTCTTCTTTCAAGTATTTACAGAATTGCTAATTCGATTATATGGTGATTCCGATATAGATTATAATTATCTGATTTCTTTCGCGAGGATTTATGGAATGGGCCAGCAATTAGTGAATGATAATTGCGACTATTTGCCCATTAGTTACGGATTTACAACTGTATGTAAGTTCGAGGAAGATACTTTTAGTGATTTCCGAAGAGGTTTGGTAACGCTCCCAATAGCTACATATTTAGCAAGAAAAGGGTCGGGAAATGACAATATTTTCGAACATTATGCTAATAAGGCCGTAGGACTAGCAGGTGCAGAGGATAAAGAACAAAAGGAAATCCTTTTAAAATTGAAATCGACACGGGCACTAACTGATAGCATAGGATGGATTTGTGGTCTGGCTAGAGCGGGTGAAGCTTATACAAACGATCCAATATTGCGAGATATGCTCTCCTTCGTATTAGGTAATCGTTTTTATAAAGAGTACCATGAATTTAATGGCTAATAGTTAGCTCTATTATTGATTCTATCATAGTTCTTCTGTACGAATAGTGCCTATTGACTATTACTACAGAATGACACTCCCAACAAAATACTTGAATCCCCCATCTTGAATACTCAAGATGGGGGATTTATATATACCCGATATCGGGTATTTTTTTACGAACTGATCTTCGTATATCGAGAATTGGTCTTAGGCAATTAAGTAAGCTTCTCACATCAACAACAGAAATATGGTCAATCTGATTCCTATCGCAGCTTTAAGGGAGATTCCTATAAAGGGGAATTTACTTGAAGTCTTTGAAAGCAAGTCTCCAAACTTAGAACATTACAGTGTAATTCAATTTTCTAGAACCAACGACAAAGATATTGGAAACTACCAACTTCCTCGAATTTATCGGTCGCTTATAGGTGAGAAAGCGAGTAAGTACTTAGAGGATTTTCCCATTGATCCCACTCTTCCTGATCATGCAGGATTTACCATTTGTAAGATTTATAAGAGTTGGCCAAACTGTGGCGAGTTTATAAAGGAATTCTCTCTAAAAGAATATTTTGGCGAACACTCTCACGAACATGACGAAAGCTTATTCAATCAACCAGCCAATGTTACTGGATTTAAAGCGGCAGAAAATATGCTGCTAGATTATCTCGTAGATCATCATAAAATGGAAGACGGTTATTACTTACCTATTCCTTTTGAGAAAAATGGGGTTTTGCAAGGAATGATATACCTCCTTTACGATAAAAATACGCTACATGACAATGATATAGATGCTATCGAAAGTTTCCGCCAACGCCTTGAGAAACGCTACGGCTAAATAATGTTTAGAAAACTAGCTTAAGACTATCCTATGAAGTCTGAGAGTCCACAAAAATCAACGCGCAAGCAGTCCTATTATCACCAAGATGAGGGATTTGACTTTGAGAAGTTTTTTCAATGTATTTATAGTTTTGTGGTGCCGATCATTGAAGGTGAACAACTATTGATCACCACCACTTTTGTTTATGAAAACGAGCAGGGAGCTCCTTATGCTAGTTATCGTATTCCTAAACATTATACGAGAGAATTTCCTGACTTTGCAGATGAGGCAAGATTTTTAGAAAGGTTTCCGATTGATCTCTTGGGTGGAAACAAATCTAGTGCTCAAAAGATCTTTCAGCAATTTGAATCTTTAAGTCTATTAGAAAGCAAAGTCCTCAAAGCACAAGTGCTAAAAGAATATTTCGAAGAGGTGGGATTAACGACGCCTGATCCTAATGAAATTGATTTTGATAAGGAGGAGGATACGATTGATAATTTACTGACCGCCGAAAAAATATACCTAAAAGTTGCGCTTCAAGAAAAGGGTATTTCATTGGATGAAACGCCTTTGTATTGGCCTTTACCCATTATTTCTCAAGGAAGTCTTATTGGTGTGATGTATATCATCGCTTCTCCAAGGGCCTTTCGTGGCAAAGGCAAGGATAAAGTTGAAGACGGAACTAAAATATCGGGCATCCAACAATATCATCGACTATTGATTTTGATGGCTACGAGGGAATATGAAAATGTTAGACTGGAATCAAAATTCAAGAGCTACGATGTTAAGCCACAAGAACCACTAGAAGACTATTTAGCTGTTTTTCAGGATTTAAATGAGACCAATGATCTAAGCAAACAGAAAAATATCCAGTATAATCCTATGTATGGCTATCCCAACCTTGGTATTACGCCAATTACTGGAAATCCATTTCTCAGTGAGCTAGGATATGATGACTATTATGAAAAAATAGCACCCGTAATTATTAGAGAGAGTGAGCAATTGCTTCGTGGCCGTTCGGACAAAATTAAAACAGCGATTACGGCCATTATTGTTGACTCCTTTGCTCACAATATTGGTACTCATAGTTTGGTTGCCTTAAAATGGTGGTTTGAGAATCGCTACAAAATAGCCGCAAAAAGTTTTCCAGTATCTGGAAGACTCTCTTCAGAGATCGATCCGATCAATATTGATCAAAAAATCAAAGACAGCATTACAACAACTAAAGAATTCCATGCTTTCATGGATGCCGTTGATCGCTTGACCGACGAAAGTGATCCAGAGCTATCCTTACTAAATATCGTCCGTTTCATGGACGAAGAATCACAAAATAACCTGTTAACTTTTCATGATCCTGACGGCAATCAACTAGCCAGTTTCCCCGTACCTGTAGCCCAGTCAATCTATCAGTTTTTTCAATACTTAAGAGATAAATCAGCCTTTTGGAGTGGAGTTGCTCGGGATACAGTATTTAGTGGAGAGATAAAAAGCTGGTCTGACTTAATTCGACAGTATATCAACAATACCTTGTTTTTAGGTACCATCGCTCATTCTGAAGGGATAAATAAGCTTGCGATTCATCTCGAAATAATGGAGCCTGAGTCCGAGGGTGAAAAAGATTCCATTAAAGTTGGAGGGGAGTATGCCGTGATCAATTTGGAGGTCATGGAAAGAGAAAAAGCAAAAGCGCTAGAGTTAGATTATGACAAACCTAATGCTGATCCTCTAGGGTACTCCGAATATACTTTCTTGAGGATGGGCAAAGATTTTAAAAATATTCAAGCTGTTTTAGAAACATTAGATGACGTGTTTTTACCCAATGGCGTAATTGGGCAGCATGCTCTATATACTATATGGGAAAATACGCTTCGTAACGTAAAGCACTATAAAAGCCAACTTAAAGAAATGAAGGATGGTGGGCTAAAATTGTTCATCTCTATCCAATCAGTCTATTTAAGAAAGAAGCGAACCGAAAGATTTACTGCCTATAGTCTAAGCGAAGAACAAAGTCTCTTTAAAGTCGGTACCTGGTTGCACCACCCACAAATTCTCACCCATCTTGAAGGCGCTAAAATCAATGAGGAAAAAGAGAGTTTTCATGGTAAGGGGGGAGTAATAGAAAGCCACACTCAACAATTAAGGCGCAGAGTAATTGATAGGGATGGGAACCCGATATTAGGAGGAAGTTCCCAAGACAAAGTCTGTGCTGCAATGCTCATCAATAATCTGTTTTTGAGTATCGATGGTGTTAATCAAAAAATGGTCAAACGCCACTATTATCCTTATGTGTTCGCTGCATCTGAATTTTATACAAATCCCAGTGCCCGAAGAAATGGTTTTATAATAGAAGATGCCATTCTTCATAAAATTTACAATTCTCAACTAGTTGAAAAAGAGGGAAGTAAGCCCAAAGCTGAGTATAAGGCTGAAGTAAAAAAGTACATTCAAAATGTGGAAGAACGGATTGCAGAAAATTCAGATGATCCGTTTCATAGCCATGGGACAATCAAAAAATTCTTTCATCTATGGAAAGGTCGCAAAGTCCAAGTGGTAGATGAAAAATTTGATCCTCAAAACGACAATATTTCTAGATTTAAGGTTGTCGCAGTAGAGCAGTTTCGTATCACCAATGGAGGTAATGCTGAAGAAATACCCTTCGTCAACACTTATGAAGGAGACGAAAAAGTTAGCGCGCTCCATGAATTACGCAACAAAGGTATTCTTCGTTTAGTAGAGGCTAAGGCGGACTGGACCAGTCATGATCCTCAAACTCAATACGAGCTTGCCATGCAAAGATGGCTCGGAGATTGGCTGGGCAATGAGCAAGAGCGTCAAGATTATCTACTATGCAAACCCGCCGGGAGTAAATTTAAAGCAGTTTCTGCCATCTCCCTTCTTAATACTGAGGATGGCTGGAAATTGGTTTATTACAATGAATCGAGTCTGGATAACGAACCAGAGTTTCGCAGCCAAATAAGGAAAGATACCTTAAAACAGATCCCGCGGCTAAATATAGCTCATGCTAAGGCATATGCTAATGCTGAAGACTGCTGTATGTTACGCTCTCATACCTCCTTCTTTCATGATATTTTTCGATATACGCTTGATGGGGAAGAAGTGGAACATGACTTCAAATCATTTGTCAAGGCTGATTTTCCTAATCTTGACAAGCCAATGAAGTTGATCGAGACTGGCTTAACCCATATCAGTTTCTTTGATGCGAGGATTTATGAGCGACTCCCTCTCTACCAAGAGGCAGATAAGCTTAATAAACGTTATCAAGTATTTTCTTCTCAATTACGTTTGGCCGCTTTTCCAGAAGAAGGAGGCGTTTTTAATTCGCAACGCGAAAATTTATTAAAAAAGCGAAGCCATTTTATTGTCATGCACCTTTCGTTTTTGGAAACACTCAAAAAAGCTAATGGTGAACGCTATCGTGAAAGTGAAGTGGAAGCGTTCTTCGAAGAAGAAATCAAGAAATGGTATGAAGCTAAATTCCAAAAACCTTTGCCTACTAACATTATTCTGGTGATTGTGTCCGGTCGCGGTAGAGGAGATTGGTTTGAAGCGACTCGCCATCCACAAATCACCTTTAGACCCATAGAAGTAATCTTAGATGCCATTGAAGATGGGCTTTCCCTTAAAGATGATTTTCAAGTAAAATTTAACCTTTGTAACGTATTGTTTGGATCATGAGTCAGCCTATTTCGCAAATAATGATTGTCAATTGGTCTTGGGAGGAAGGGCTAGGTGTCCCTGCTTTGAATTTGCCAGATGACCCAATGAGTGTCATCCTATCTCAAGAAAATGAAATGATCTTAAAGGTGGTATCAAAAGATGATTTTCAGATAGATAAGGATTCTTTGTCTAAGGCAACTTCTCTCCTGATACCTACCAATGTCAAGTTAAGTTCTACTGATGAGCCTGCAGCCGAACTCTCAAGGCGTAATTATTTAATTTATTTTGTTGAGCATTTTCGAAAACAAGCCAGTACAAAGGAAGCAAAGCTTTTATTCCTGTTTCACAGAACGGACAACTTTACCAATATTCCTAGATTCTTAGAAATTAAAAAAGAACAGTTTAAAGAGGGAGGATGGGAAAATGTAGAGTTTGGCACCTTTGGAGGAGGAACTGGCGCTATGTATGAGGAAGATACTGGCTTACTGAATAACGGGAGTGCGAACTTCATCTGCGATTTTTATGATCCAAAATACAGCGCTGCTTTTTTTGGGCAAGATCAAAACGGCAATAATGATAAGTATAATGTAATTGCAATTAAAGCGGATCGATTTAAATCGATCTGGGACCATTATTGGCTACAAACCCGCAAGCGATTAGAGAATCTAAAGAAATGGCTTTTTCTGGCGCAAATCCCTAATGTGGAAGCAGATGCGATAAGCCATGCTAAAAAATTGGCCCAAAGTCTGGTGCGAAAAATCCACTCTGGAGTAAAAAAAGAAGGTGATATAGATGATCCACTAGAATTGAACTTTTCAGCTTGTGATGATATCGAATTTTGGACTAAAATTGATCCTAAGGTTTTTAGTGAGGCTGATTTAGATAAATGGATTGAAGCCTTAAAAAGATTCATCGAGAATGAAAAGACGGCCGAAGTCTATGATACGATCAATCTCCAATTTGACAAACTAATTAGTACTTGGTAAATGATATAAATCATGCGTATTGCTCTCCTCAATACTGAACCCCTCATCACGGAATGGTTTGCTCGAGACTATCCGGCAGTACAAGTATGTACCGAAGCGAATGAGTCATTTATGGAAGCTGAATATATGCTTCTCTTATCTTGGTATGAGATTGAAGGAGAATTTTTTCAACTATTGCCACTTTGGGAGAAATACCTTCGCTTACGTCATAACGCTAAGAAGCTTGTATTGATTGGGGCAAGACCTTTCGCTAAAGGGAACAATTATCTGCAAATAGGCAATATGCCATCCAATTGGGAAAACTGGGGAAAGTCAGTAGTAAGAGTCCGGCAAAAACCAGCGTTTCCTGATTTAGTAGAGAAAGATCTCATCTACTATATCGAAAGAATACTGCACAGCCATGGACATCGTGCTTTTCAAAAGTTACTCGCTAGAGTTCAAACTCTGCTGAGGCCCATTGAACGTGCCCTGCAATCAGGTACTCAACCTTCAATTATAAAAACGATGCCGGAGTTGAGCGTTCTCGCAGAGATGATGGAAGAGTTAATGGCTGTTTGGCAAGCTCGGAAAGTTTATTTCTGCCTCATGCCACAATATGTGGGATTAAGGCAATTTGAAGCGATTTATCAAAAATGGATTCGATTACGCGATCATCAAGAACGAATTGAACCAAAACTATCCCTTCAAATTGGTCAATACATACAAAAAGCAATCATTGAGGATGTGATCCGGGTTTATAAAATGGAGAAATTGGCATGAGAGGGCACATCTTAGTCATAGAAGATGAAAAATGGGTGTTTGAAGACCTGAAACTTGGTTTAGGTCAAGCTCATGTCCTGCATTATGCTGATAGTTTATCCAAAGTCAATAGCTTACTCAAGAAGTATCCCATAGATCTCGTTTTTGCAGATCTGAATTTTCAAGCCGATCAGAATAAACGGCTTAGTGGTCTGAAATATATCAAGACGCTTAGGGAAAAACACCCCACTTTGACAATCATTGTGTTGTCGCAGTATAGTGATACCGATCGTATTGTAAGAGCTACCCAAAATGGAGCTGATCATTATTTTATTAAAACTAATCTTGATACAGATTCTGATGAGTTTCGGGAGCAAGTTCGAAAATGGATCAATAGAAAAAAACGCCTAGATCAAGCTCGCGAGTTGAAAAAAGATGATGCGTGGGGCAAGTTTGTTTTTCCAGAATCAACTTGGGAAGAGCTGCTGGTCAATATTGTCAAAAAGAAATCTTTCTTTCTGATTGGAGAATCAGGCCTAGGGAAACATCTTCTTTTACAGAAACTGTATCATAGCTCTCCCTACTTCAATGAAAAAAAAGAAGCGCAAACGATTGATCTAAGCCTCTATAGTGAAAACGCACTCAATCAGTTTCTGCATTCTAAAAGAGGGAGTGGGAAAGCCAATTTTTTCCGCCAATCAAGCGCTCCTTTATTGTTTTTACGAAATCTAGATTTACTTCCGTTGAGTATCCAAGAAAAATTTCTTGAGCTCATCGCCCAAAAGAAATACTTGCTTAGTGAGGAGCCTTTTCGAGTACAATTGGTGTTTGTCTTGGAAAAAGAACCTAAAGAGCTGATCCTTCAACAAAAACTTAGTCCTGAGCTTGTCCGTTTTTTGCCTTTAGTCGTTCTCAGACCACTGCGTGAACGCCAAAATGAATTAATAACCATAATTGAAGCATGGCAAAAGGGTCATGCTTATCAAAGGATCTACCTAAAAGATGATACAATCCGTCTTTTAAAGCAATATCCTTTTCCCGCTAATATCACAGAATTGTATGCGGTATTAGAAGAAACCTTTTTGAACCACAAAAAAGCTTTTCCTGACTCATGGCAAAGTCAGATGGTAAAAGCAGACTGTCTCCCCGCTAGGGTTTTGCAAACTGCTTCAAACCTCCATGAGGACATGCATTTAGAAGTGGCGAAAGTCCAACTAAAGTTTATTGAGGATGCCTTGAAAAAGTTTGCAGGAGAACGGCAACAAAAAAGTCTCGCTGCTCAACTATTAAAAGTACACAGCGCCGATAATCTGAAAAAGACCTTCATCAATAAATATTGGGCAGAATATCCCAGTCTCGTCAAGAGTTTTCCGACCATCATGAAAAAGTATAAACTAAATGAAAAACACTAAAGTGTCATTCTCTTTTTACTTACCCAAAAGGGAAGTTTATGAGGATAACAAATTGGAAAACATAGAGTACTGGGTTCCTGTTTCCTCCTTGCCCAAGGATGCTTATGCCTCTCAATTTGCCGCTCTTATACCTAAGTTAGCTTTCTCTGAAAAGTTTCCCTCCAATGAAGAGGCTAACTCTACACAGAGAAAACTAGAAATTATTATTGCCTTTGTTGATAATGAAAGCCTATCTGATCCAGCAGTAATTGAAGAGTTATATACTAAATCTGGTTTGAGAGAAATTACGGATCCCATTTCTCGTCGTTTTGCAGAAGAATATTCTCCCAAACCGATGATATGCATTGGGTTAGATAATCTAATGGAATTAGATGCCAGTGAAGGGAATCCTCAGTCTGAGCTGAAAAAAAAGCTAGTAAATAAAATACATCAACGTGTAGATCCTCGCTTTAGAGTGCTTGATAGTAGTATTTGGAATCGATACGTCTCCCTATCTTCTCCCCATAGCTTTGGCAGTCGTCTATCAAAAACGATCGATGAAATTTGCCTGTACTATGAAAACGGATTGTATGATGCTGTAATAGCCCAGGAGTACCTAGAGTTTCAATGTCGCAAATTACAGCAATCATATCTGAAAAATTACCCCGGTGGTCATGCTAAACTAGTCACTCCTTTCCGATTTCACTCTGAAAGTAAAATGAGACAAATGGCCATCGAAAAGCGTCGTGAACTATTACAAAGTGGTTCCAGGACTTGGAGTTGCTTGTTGGCCGACGACTATGCCCAAAAACCTCTAAGAACAACTCACAAGCAAAAATCAACGAATAAATTAGATTGGTTGAATTTCTTGTTTAATGACACAGGTGAAACAAAAGTAGTACGATTTCTAAATCCTGAAAAATCGTGGAACAGAAACCCCCAATTCAATAAAAGTGGGAGGAAATTCAATGGCTACGTTAGCTACTTTTTTAATTTACTTACCTCTTCTAAAGAGCTAGATAATCATCGGCCTGACATCATCATCTTAGATTATTTTTTCGGAATTGAAGAACGACATCCAGATGAACGATATGGCCACAAATTGATAAAAAACCTTAAAAAGTATCATCGAGGCTTAAGCCATTCAAAAGACGTTTCTTCAATAGCGCCATCAAATAGTTCGCTTGCCTTTGGTAAATACTGGATATTTCCAATCTCTGCTTTTGAGCATGCTTTTCAAAGTCATCTTCGTTTGATGGGGGATAGTGCAATTAATGATTTAATAGAAATTGCAGATGGTGCAGATCCTATTAACTCTCCAGAATTATTTCGATACCTTTTTTATTGTTTTATGCAATACCAAGAGTATCGTGTAGGGTATAAGTCTAAGGTCATTCGTCAGCAACTTTATTCAGATGAAATCCTTAAGCAAAAGGACCAGCTACCTCTTGCAATGGCTAAAGTTTATCCCCGGATCGTTGATGTCAATGCAAAATTAAGGCTGCTTTCGCAGGAAAAAGAAGATTCAGACCTCGCAAAAAGTTTCTTTGATCAGCACGAGAGAAGGGTTTCTTTACTAGAATTTGGCCTTCATGTACAGAAATTATTAGGCCTAGTAGCATTCGGAAGTAATCTAGAATGGCCAAAAATGTGGCAAGAATATCTCCTCCTAATTAGCTTTAAAAATAAAGTTAGTGAAGAGTTTTTTGAAGATTTGATTCCTCCAGAAATCTTAAAATTGATTGTAGATCATATCGCCAACCTTCAAGAAAAAATAGGAAGATGATTGGATATTTTTTTAGCTCTCACGAGAGATTTGTTGGTAAGAGCATGATGCAACAATTTACTTACCGACCAATCCATTCTAAAACGGTAGAAATTTTTGTCGTTTTTAGAGCTGATAGTATTGAGTTTTATTTGTCAGCCAACCCAGAGTGTACTTCAACTCGTCTTTTCTTTTTGAAGCTTACTGATCCGCTTCATCCCCAAAGTAAGTTGGTGAGACAGCTTTATAATCTTCGCTACTTTTCTCCCTACAAGGTTACTATTCCTGAGGATGAAAGGGAACGATTCGCTTCGTTTGAAGATGACTCTATTTTTAATTTCTCAAATATCAAACGGCATTTAGATACCAATAAAAACATTTTTGACACTGATATACCATTAGCTCAAAATCAATACTTTCCTGAGAAAGGGGAAATACATTTATGTGCTTCTAGTTTGTTATTAGATTTCTTATTCGATTTAGAGTATTCGGAGGTGTTTTCTCAAAGTCCTTACTATCAACAGGTGGTAAACTTTGTTTATAACAATCCCCTCTTCAAATCTATCTTAGCCAAGGCGGCTGCTTATCATAAAGCAAGTATCTTTGAGAAGATGGAAAATAAATTGACCTGGGCCGATGCGATTAAGGCTGTCGAAGCTTGGGTAGAGATCAGTAGAGATCCCAATAATTCCTCCTGGATCGAAACTTCTCCTTGGTTTTCCACCCTAGCGATTGAGCGAGACGATCCAATGATATTTATGGGAAAACTGCACAAGCGACAAGAAGAGTTTAGATTACCTGATTCCCCTTTACAGGCAATGCGGATCAAAAGGTTTGAACAAGCTTTAGCAAAGAACACTTTACACAAAGACCCTCCAGAGTAGATTTCCTATAGCTCTTCCAATATCTCTCTCGCCTCTGCCGAACGATAAACTCTCAAACGCATCAAATAAGCCCGTGCCTCATCTTTCTGATCGAGGCTTAGATGAGCTAAGGCCAGGTACCAAGTCGCAGGTTCTTGATAATCAGTCGTCAAGCCAGCTACCTTTTCTAAGCGGCTGATTGCGGTTCTCGCATCAGGTTCATCTTGACTCAACAAACTCACTCCCCAATAAAAATCCCGCAAATAAGTAGGTACTCCCGCCGTATTGGTGATGGAGGCAAAGCGTTCCGCGGCTAGCGTAAAATCTCCCTCCGAATAAGCCAATCGGGCCTGCTCCCAAAGATGAGTCGCTCCGGGCCCTGAACGAATATTGACAGGCGCGCGATAAGGTTCAAAGTATTCGGCAAAGTACTGTGGTGCGGGTGTGGGACGGTTGAAGTACCAAAGCCCGGCCAAGGTGATGAGTAAAACTGAAGCAGCAGCCAACCAATAAACTCGAAATGAACGAATTCTAGCCGGTTCGACTTGATCGAGTTCTGCTTCCAAATCCCCTAATTGTTGTCTTAGGTTCAATTGTCCAAACAATTGACTGGCTTGGATCGCTCGTCGCATTTCTTGTACAGTCTCCTGTAATTCCGTCGATTCGGCTATTTGAGTTTCAAAAGTGGCCTTTTCGCTTAGGCTCATCTCGTCTTGGAGATAGCGGATGATATGTTCGTTTTGCTCTGCCATATCAGTGGGAGTCTGTTGTACTACCAATCTCTTGCAACCAAGCGAATTGAGTGGTATTTCCTTTGATCATCTTGCGTAGCCTTTCGAGACAACGATATTTTTTATTGCGAGCAATTTGGGCATTTGCATATCCCATTCGCACTGCAAGTTCGTCCATATTATCCTCCCAATAAATGCTACGTTGGAGGACTTCACTGCATTGCTCTCCCAAGGCATCAAATAATGCTTGGATTTGCGTTGCTTGCTCCTTGGCCAGTAAATGTGGCAGGGGACCGGGATGGCTTTCTTCCGTCGCTTGAGATTGGTGGATACGTTCCGCGATCGCGGAACGCTTGATCTGATTGAGCCATAGAAAACGTGCTACGCTCAACAGATAGTTGCCCAATTTACTTTCGTCTCGAAATTTGCCTGCTTTGATATTTTCAAAGACTGCGATGACGGCCTCTTGAAACAAATCTTTAGCCTCCTCCGATTGCGCACCCTGCTTTTGTAAATAAGCAAGACTACGCTCACGTTGCTGACGGTACAAATCTGCCACCGCTTGCTCCGCAGCCTTGCCTCCTTTGAGGATGCCGTCAAGTATTTGTTGGTCCGGGACCGCCGTCTTCATACCTAAGTAAATCTGGTTCTCCTAAATGTAACCGCTTCGGATCAAAAAGGCTAAAATCTTCTGGGCACAAAATCATGATTAAGACCTATTCCTTTCCCTCCTGACAGTTTTTTGTCTTCTTAAGACACTTTATATACGCTAAGTGCTTAGACAGACGTTATCTATAAACACCACACTCTTTCGCGTTTGTTTTTCCTGTCAACTAAATCGTGAAAGTTATGAAAACCCTCCTGTCGATTTCATTTGGAAGCAAGACTTCTTTGCTCTTTTTTTGTCTTCTTTTTAGCGGTATCAGCCTGATCGCCCAACTCCCTGAAGGGGGTGCGTACTACCTGATTCATGCCAAGCATAGTGATAAAGTACTAGATGTACGTGGTGGCACTGAGATGCAGGACAATGGAGTAATGGTGCAACTATGGGAGGTCAACCAACAAGAAAATCAACAGTTTAGATTTGAAGATGCAGGCAATGGTTATTACCGGATCGTCGCCCGACATAGCGGAAAAGGATTGGACGTTACTGGTGGTAGCTGTGCCAAGGGAAATGGAGCTGCCATCCAACAGTGGGAAAATGGCAATCACGGCAACCAGTTATTCAAACTCGTTCATCAAGGCAACGGCTATTATATGATTGTAGCCAAACACAGTGGGAAAGCCATCGATGTGTATGGAGGCGAGGATGAAAACGGGACCCAAGTGATTCAATACGAGGCTCGTGGAACAGAAAATCAGTTGTTTAGCTTCATCCGTGCCGGAGCAGAAATTTTGACAGGGGAAGAATACTAATCGGCTTATTGCTTTATTGATGTAGATTGGGTTGGAAATACGCCTCCCAACTCATATGTGGTCTGCCTGTCGCTTTGGCGTAGTCAGATTCGATATCAAAATCGCCCTTTCTGATACTCGCATAAATTGCAGCAATTACCTCTCCCATGAATGGACCTAATTCGTCAGTTCGATCTTGAGTATAAGCCTCTACGCTCATCGCCTCATAATACAGATTCGTATCAAAAGTGTGATTGAGGTAGTCGCAAAGTTCGTATTGGGAGATCGCTTCACCTGCGAGTGTATAGGTCTGACCATTGTGTTGGTCCTCTAGAAGCATACGAGAGTATGCATAGGCCAATTCCTCGCGAGTCGTATAGGCAGCTTTACCGTCTCCGGCGCAGTTGACGATCTTGCCGAGTTCTTTGTAGGTCTCGATATATTCTACATCTGGTTCGATATAGAGGCCGTTGCGACCGATGACATAATCCAAACCGCAGTCGCGAATATCCGCTTCTGTTTGGCGATTACTCTCCACAATGGGGCCAAAATTGCCAGATATGCTGGTATAGACGATTTTTTTGACGCCCGTTTCTTTGGCTGCTTCGATGATATTGCGATGCATCTGGATACGATCCAATGGATTACCATTAGCCGAAATGATCAGAACTGCATCTACACCAGCCAGTGCTTTGACAAAGCTATCTTTGTCATTATAGTCGCCTTGGCGAACGATTACCTCTAGATCTTCCGCTTTTTGGGGCGTACGCGCAATCGCGACAATCTTATCGGCGGGCAAATCTTTTTTGAGGGCCCTGACTATAGTACTTCCCAATTGACCGCTAGCGGCAGTTACAGCAATTTTCATGATTTCGTATTAGTGAAAGGAGGCGAGGCAAACGGATAGCAAACTTTTAATTTGGCTGTAAATATATCAAATTTTTTGAGCCTCTCACTGTGGTTTATATTTCTTCCTTTGGTTCGAAAAAGCGTTCCGCGCAGCGGTGAACCATAAACTAAAACGACTCTCCCGTAAAAAAGTAAAATCCAGGCCCATCTTCGCTAAAGGCAACATCAAAACGAACATATATATCTTTGGAAGGAAAGAGCAAAAATCGGATACCCGCTCCACCCGCGACTTTGAGTTGAGAGAGACGTAAATCTCCAATAGTGGGTGCCACTGTACCCATACCCAAAAAGGCTGCTCCACCTAAGCGTTTACTGAAAGGAAAAGGTAAAAAACGATACTCCACTTGACCCGCGATCAGATTGTTGTCGCGATAACGGCCAAGATAGTAGCCGCGCATCAATTGTTCGCCGCCCATCAAAGCGAGTTGATTGAAGGGCACATCGCCACTGACAAAAGTACCGACCAATTGGGCTGCGAGTACTTGTTTATGATCTGCTGTCATGGGACGATAATAACGGAGATCGCTATAGACTCCATTGAACGCAAAATCACTGCCCCAAGCGGGCGCATATCTGAGATAAGCGACTTCGGCAAAAAAGCCTTCTCTGACGTTGAGGACATTGTGGCGGTTGTCGTAAACCAAACCAAGTCCCAGTCCTAGATTTTGAGAGCCTGCGGTACCTAAGGGTTCTGGCACAGCGGGACGTTCAAACTCGGCATTATAAAGCCGTTGATAATCAAACTCTAGCCCGCCAAATAGATTGGGGACAATCTTATGGAGGACGCGTTCGCGAATGAGCGTATAACTCGCATCTACCAAATTGGCATCTTCCTCGGCTAAATCAGGGCCGATGCCGAAGTAGAGTAGGGGGAAGCGTTGTTGACGAATCTTACCGAGAAAAAACCATTTGTCTTCATCGCCATAGATGTCATGATCCAACCAAATGCCATACTGTCGCTCCAAAGTGATGAAGCTAAATAACCGGACTTCACTGAGACGGTTTTGCTCATAATTCTTTTTGGCGTAGTAAAGGAGCACCGCTGAGATACCCAATTCGAAGCTCGTTTCGGGAGCATAACCAATCGTTGGGTAAGCCAATAAACGGGGTTCTCCTGGGGGGGCTTCTTCTCCAAATACATTTTGAGCTGTACGCTTTAGCCAAGAGCTTGTATCCGTTTGTGCGTTCAGCTGGCTGAACGACAAAATAAAACTTATCAGTAGCAGCCAAATACCTTTATGCTCTCTCATCGTGGTCATTTTGTGATTACAGACAAATATCCGATTATTTGGGCGATAAGCGATGCTTATATGATTGCATTTCTTAGCGGGCTGAAATCTTATTGCCTTTGGCACGCAAATTCATATTGTTTGTGGCGAGGTAAAATCATATTGTAGGGGGCGATGCAAAATTTTGTTTTGTAGGTGGTGATGCAAAATTTTGTTGTCTGTGGCAGCGCAAAATCATATTATCTGTGGCGGCGCAAAATCTTGCGCCGCTACCAATCAACACCCTATGCGCCGACTATTCCTATTTGCCGTCCTTCTGATCACAGCTTTGCTGAACGCTTGTCAACAGACCGAGCCCTTGGCACAAGAGTATTATAGTCTCGATGAGTTGATCCAGGCTTATGAAGAGAGTAATGATGAGATCAATGCTATCCTCAAGACGCAATGGGAAGATACCATTGATGCTGGGATCAGAGAAGGTTTTTGGAATGATGGGATTCAGTTTATCGAGGAAACGCATTGGAGTGGATTGAGTCCCGCAGATCAAATCAATCGCGATCTCATTGCTTTAATCCTCCGCAATAAATTGAGCCAAACTCGCTATGAATCGGACTTCATGCCGCTCAATTCTGAAGGCGGCTTTTTGACAGAGATTTATTATAGCGTTTCGGATACGAAGATAAATACAGAAGAAGAAGCGGAACAGTATATCAGCAAAATCAAAGCCCTACCGGACTATCTAGTCTTGCAGCAAAAACGGATGCAAGAAGGGCTCGCAGCCAACAAGACTGTACCTGCATTGATTGTCGAGCGTTGCTTATCTCTACTGGCTGAGAACCTAGAGAGCGATGCCTATTTTGATTTGTTTTTGGACCCCTTGTCGGGGAACGCTTGGGCGGCTCAGCGAGCAGTGCTAAAACCCTACGTAAACACAGCATTACGCCAAGCCTATGGAGACTTTCAAGCGTTCCTCGAAGAGGTATATCTCCCACAAACTCGACAAAGTATCGGGATCAGTGAGATCGCTGATGGCAAGGCATATTACGAAGGACGCGTCCGTTACTTTAGTACCTTGAATATTAGTCCGGATTCGGTATTTGCGATTGGCGAAGCGGAAGTCAAGCGGATAAGAGGCGAGATGGACAGTATATTGACTTCTTTGGCTTGGAAGGGAGATTTTGCAGACTTCTTGCAATTCTTGCGGACAGATAAACAGTTTTATCCGCAAAGCCCAGAAGCCCTACTCGAACGAGCGGCTTGGCTCTCCAAAAAAGCTGAGGGATTTCTACCAAAATACTTTGGGAAGCTGCCACGAATGCCCTTTACAGTAGAGCCTGTGCCTGCCGCGATTGCTCCTAATTATACGGGCGGGCGTTACTCTGAAGGATCATACGAAAACCGTAAACCCGGAGCCTACTGGATCAATACCTATCGCCTCGAAACCCGGCCGTTTTATGTTTTGCCAGCCTTGACTTTGCATGAAGCCGTGCCGGGACATCATACTCAGATCATGCTCGCACAGGAGCTGGAAGAGGTGCCAAAGTTTCGCCAGCAACAATACCTTTCGGCTTTTGGGGAAGGTTGGGCTTTGTATGCGGAATACCTCGGCAAAGAAGCCGGTATGTACGAAACTCCCTATGAGCATTTTGGAGCATTGACTTATGAGATGTGGCGGGCTTGTCGCTTGGTGGTAGATGTCGGTATCCATTACAAAGGCTGGACGAGGGAGGAAGCCGTTCGCCTGATGGCGGAAAATACGGCCCTGTCCTTACACGAAGTAAATACCGAAATAGACCGCTATATCGGCTGGCCGGGACAAGCACTCTCCTACAAAATGGGTGAGCTTACGATTAGGGCCTTGCGCCAAGAAGCGGAGCTAGCTTTAGGAGCGAAATTTGACATTAGAGCCTTCCATGATTTAGTGTTGGCCGAAGGCTCGATCCCGATGGAGACATTGAAACGGAGAGTGCGAGATTGGATAGTGAAGGAAGGAAAAGGCTAAGCGTTCCGCGAAGCGATGAGGAATCGCTAGACCTTTCTTATGGCTTCGCGCCTGCTTTGCAGAACGCTTCTCTTTTGAACGGATTATTGTTTCTCTGTAGCGGCTTATTGCATATGCCGCCAAGACGCCGCGTTTCGCGAAGCGATAAAGAAAAAGATAAAACTCAAAGACACATAAATTTTCAATATCATTTGTCCCTTATTTACCCTTTTGGATCGTTGAGAGCCTAAAGTATTGGCAGAATAACAGTTAATCTATAGTCATGGCATACAGTGAACAATTAGCAGCGCGCGTTCGGCAACGCCTCGCTCATATCTCCCAGCTCGAAGAAAAGAAGATGATGGGAGGCTTGATTTTTATGGTCAATGGCAAAATGTGTGTCGGGGTAGATTTTGACAAAAAACGTCAAGAAGATCGTTTGATGGTACGTTTGGGAATAGCCGAGTACGAGCAAGCCCTCGCCGAAAAAGGCAGCCGTTTAATGGACTTTACGGGTAAACCGATGCGCGGCTTTGTCTTTGTCGGCCCTGCTGGTTTTGACTATGAAGAAGACCTTGATTTTTGGGTGCAAAAAGGACTGGATTATAATGAGACTATGCTAGGCTGAGATGATACAATTGATGCTTCTTAGAGGATCTTTTGCGGTAGAAAGTCGTATATTTAGTTAAACAGGAAAAATATGTCAAATCTCAATACTGCAATTGAAGTAAACCCTAAAATCATGATGGGGAAACCCGTGATTAAAGGCACACGCATTACAGTAGAGCTGATTTTAGAAAAGTTATCCTCTGGCGAAACTTTCGCAGATATCTTAGAAGCTCATCCTAGATTAACCCAAGTTTCTATCTATGCTGCTTTGGCTTTTGCTGCTAGTGCGTTGAAAGGTGAAAAAATCTATCCGATTGCTGTATGAAATTTGTTGCAGACGAAGGAGTTGACGCACCAATCGTCAAACACTTAAGACAAAACAATCATGATGTTTTTTATATAGCAGAATCTGAGCGAGGCATATCCGATGATGAGGTACTAGAAATCGCTAATAAAGAATCTCGAGTATTGATCACCAGAGATAAAGATTTTGGTGAGCTAGTATATCGAATGAATCGTTTGCATTCTGGTGTGGTTTTGATCCGTTTGGAAGGTCTCAAACCTCAAGAAAAAGCCATCATTGTTCACAAGGTAATTGATAAATATCAGGAAGAACTCGCAACTGCTTTTACGGTAATTCAACCTAATCTCGTCAGAATTCGCTCCGATAAATAACCCCCTTACCACTTCGATGGATCATTGGGAAAGCGATCGTTCACATCCCAAACGCCATCACTGTCACTATCACGATTGAGATCGTCTCCCTCTGGCTTGAGCAGCAATTGCCAGTCCAATGGCAAAAACACATCTGCAATCAAGGCTGGATGTTCTATCGTAGGACCTACTGTAAGTCGATTAGACACAAAAGTAGCTGCCAGACCATCTACATAAGTAAGGCTGACATTGACTTGGATCGTAAAGGCTCCAGCACGGATCAATCTGCTCTCACTTTGGTTCACGATATTGCCCAGCGAATTGTCTAGTCCATTGTTGGTGCATACCACTTCATCTATCGTAGGATTGCCCAAAAAGGCAAGCATACTGTTGATCTCAAGGGCGACGATGTCCAAGATCGGTACGATACCATCTAAGGTCGTTGCAAACGAACGCCAGACTGCTTGATTGTCAGCACGAATCAGATTGACGCCTACCGTATGGCCGATGGTATTGTCAGTCAAGGTTTCGGTTTCCCAACCCACTGGATAAGTAAAACCCAACAACGGAAAAGTAGGATGGGTAAAAGTGCCACCCGGGTTTTCGATAGTGGGTAGCCCCTTGGGCAAGTCAGAACGAATAACCCCATTATGCAAATCCCAATAGACGGCTTCTGCTCCAGTAACCTCAGTACAAAGATCCGAAATTGCTTTTGGATCAAGTTGCTGACGATTGCAAGCTGTGGTCAATAATATGGTGCCGAGCAGTAGGAAGGGAAGAGAAATACGAGCGTTCATAACTATTGGGGTTTATTAGGTATGAGTTTGCTTTTGTAGAGGTTAACATTTCTCGCTGCGCGGAACGCGCCATTTCGAATGCCGATGCCAATCGGCAGAGAAATCTCCAAGCTTTCAAATAGTCAGGCTGTCCAATCTCAAATCTTCAGATCCCTGCTCTATAAATTCGCTTTCGCTCATTCATTAGGCTGAGATGACATCTGAAATTTTGCCGATATCCGGGATCTTTTGTCCTCTCCGCTTCGCGGAACGCTTAGATCTCGCCCAACAAAGCCCGCGCTTCCTCCAATTGATAGTGATAGCCTGAATCCACGATATACTGCAATATTTCACGTGTCTTATCTATTTGACCCATTTGCAGATGCGCGAGGGCACGAAACCAAGTAGTCTGTTCGTAGTAAGGAGAGCTATCTGTGATTTGCTCCCATTGCGTTAGCGCCATGGCGAACGCTTGGGTCTGATAATAGCAATGTCCCAGATAAAAAGTCGGTATGTCGGGCCCTTCATTTTGGGCTTGCCAATCTTCGAGTAGAGGAATAGCTCCTGCATAATCGCCTGCTTGATAGGCTTGAGTGGCCATCTTGGCAAACTCTTCGCCTTCACCAGAGCGACTAAAAGTCAGCGGATAAGGTTCATAGTAAGCCTCTGCAAACTCCTGATATTGTTGGCGTTCCGCGGAGGGGTAAAAGTTATAGACCAGCAAAATCAAAACCGTAGCCGCTACCGTGGCATAAAACGCAATGTTGCGGAAGGGAATCGTCTTGGCTTCCTGTTCAAAATACAATTGGCGTAATTCTTCTTTTTCAAGATGGCGATCCACAGTTTGGAGTAAGAGTAGATTTTCACGCGCTTCGCTTATCTCCTCTGCCAAATCGGGATTGGTCTCGATACGCGCCACAAAAGCACTACGTTCCGCATCAGGAAGCTCATCGCTTAGGTATGCTTCAATCCATTCTTCGGTACTTCTATCAGGCATGGGTGAGGTTTTTTTGTTTTTCGATTGCTTTCATCCACTGCTGGTAACAGCGAAATCGGCTGACTTTGGCTACGTTGGCATTGGCAAAACCGAGCGTTGCTGCGATTTCATCCAAGGGCCTACTTTCCATATAAAAATAACGTAACAACTTCCGACACTTTTCTTTTAATGCACCAAGCGCTTGCTCGGCAGCTTGTAGTTGAAACTTGATTTTACTTTGCTCCAACTCAAACTGTTCTTGCTCGATCAAAGGATTTTGGTCTTCCAGTACAAAATAGAGCGTCCGCTCTAGCGGGTTTTCCTCAACTTGATAGCGTTGTCTAGCCCGTTGCAGTTCTCGCCATTTGTTCCAGCAGATACCATACAGGTAAGCTGGGAGATTGCTGATCTCTTCGATTTTGCCGCGTTGCATATTGCTCCGAAAGGTCAAAACAGCTTCCATCAATACATCCTCTGCGTCGGCTTTATCACAATTGGTTTTCTTGCGCAAAGTCCTGATACAATACTGGCTGCATTCTTGAAAAACTAATTTCAATCCCCTTGGGTCGTCGGCCAGAATCTGTGTCCTTAATTCTGTAAATGCCGTGTCGGTCATATTCCTCGTTCCACTTAGACCATGCTTGGGGCAGGAATTTTGGCATGAAAATGCTGGATTTAGGGTTCTGAAGAACCATTCTGCGCAGAAATAGCGAGCTATTTCGAGTAGGAATGGTGAAGTTCAGGTTCCTGAAGCCGGTAATTTCTCTAGAAACTAACGTTCCAAACATGGTCTTAGGGAACAAGGTAGTGAATAATTTTCTTTCGCATGATCACGTTTTTGTGCCGCCACTGCAAGAAGTAGATGCCGGCGGGTAAGTTGCTGAGATTTAGCGTTCCCTGCGGGGAACGCTCCGTCCACTCTCGTATACTTTGGCCATGGAGGTCAGTGAGCTGCATGTGACTCTCTCCGAGAACGCCACCATCAATACGATAATGTATTTCATCTGAGGCGGGATTTGGGAAAACGTGCAAGTTGTCCCGCACAATGTCCCGCTCGATAGGCAAGCTGTTGCTTATTGCATCCGCCAAGGCCAAGGCATCTAACTTTCCATAGCCCCAGACATTATTGGGCACTGCACCCGTAAATCCATCTTGGCGGGCGGTGATGTGGAGGAGGTTTTTCATTTGCGGAGCAGTCAAGCTATCATTGATCTCTAGCATGAGACAAAGGATGCCTGCTAAATGAGGGTTTGCGGCACTGACGGCATTCTGGATGCCATAAAAACCATTGCCATCCTGCGGCATATTGAAGCGATATTAGCTATACCATGTGTTTGCGCTGTAGGGCGCCATCATCACTTCACCGGGTGCCGCAATATCAACCCCGATCCGACCATCTAAGGTTGGCCCAGAGCTACTACCGATCCAGATTTCACCGGGGAGTCCTTCACTATTGCGATT
>JBGCFA010000403.1:0-4976 GCA_045106675.1 Bacteroidia bacterium | reverse complement strand
GCGTTCCAGCAATCCTACTGACAGTTTGTTGAGCTTGGCCAATCTCGCGTATAATCAGGGGCAGTTTATGGAGGCTTCTGAGCGTTACGCTACATTGCTCTTAGATAGCAACTTCGTTGAACGCCAGAGCTTACAGGTGTTTCTTGGATTGAGTTTTCTCCACCAAGGTAAATCAGATTTAGCTATCGCCCAGTTTGAGTTGGTAGATGCGCTGAGCGAACGCGAAAACGCAGATTGGTATCTAGTTTTGGCTCACTTGCAAAAATCTGACTTGTCAGCGACTCAGTCCGCCTTACAAGAGATACTGTCTGATCCTGCTCATTATTACTATGACGATGCCATCGAGATGCAATCTAAAATAGAAGCGAGTAATTAGCCCAACTGTATCCGAAACCTCGTCCACCCATCGTTCTCCGTGAGGAGGGAAAACGGAAAACCATGCTGATGTAAAACCTCCCGTACCAAAGTCAAACCGATGCCTTGGCCTGTGGGTTTGGTGCTGAAAAAAGGAGAAAACAGCTTCTGCGCAATTTCTTTAGGGATACCGGCCCCATTGTCTTCAATAATCAACTGGGGAGGATTTGCTTGTACGAGTAGTCTTACACAACCATCTTGATTGACGGATTCGCAAGCGTTTTTGATCAGGTTGAGCAGGACTTGTTCCATGAGGGCTGTATCCAAATAGCAAATCTGATCATTATCCTCTACTATTATCTCAAAGTCAATATTTCGTCCCTTTGCAGGCACCTTCATGAGCGCTTTGATCTGACTGACAAAAGCCATGAGATTGACCTTTTCTTTCTTTGGTTTTGGTAGGCGAATTACCTTCGCAAAGTTTTGCATAAAGATATTGAGCCGATCATTGCGGTCGATTGCCACTTGCAATATCTCTTGCGTATCCATTAAACCTTCTTCCTCTTGTATCTCCTGCACACTATGCAATATCGAATTGATCGCCCCAATCGAATTATTGACTTCGTGCGCCATCATGCGGATGACCTTGCCGTAGGCCATTTTTTCTGTCGCCAATAGTTCTCTAGAAAGCTCCTCGATCAACACAAATTTGCGTTGAAAGCCACGATGCACAAATTGAGAGATATGGCATTTGTACTTGGCCAGTCCATGCAGTGTGATTACTTCCGAACCGCCGAGTGGTATTTTTTGGATCTCCGGTATCAAAGGATGTTTGACGTTCGCCAAGGGCTGACGCGTCCAATCTTCGCCTAACTCTAAAAGTTGAATGGCTATCGGGTTGAGATAGGTGATCTCTTCGTCATAATCTAGTAAAACAATCCCATTGGGAGAGGCATCGATCAATCGCTCCAAGAAAAAATGCTGCTCCTGCAAATGCTTGCGTTCTTCTCGGATATCGACGACCAATTGATTATAGAGATTAGATACTTTCTTTAGCTCCGGCGAACCTCCTTTGCGAAACTGTATCTGAAAATCCTCTGCTTCTAAAGTGTCTATACCTTCCTGAATACGCTCCACTGGTCTAGCCCAAGCGCGATAGATGCGGTAACCCAAAAAGAGCGAAAATGCCAAACCAATTTCGATTGGATATAGCCACCACACTTCGTCCTGAAATAAGTGCCAAGTCAGGTACAAAAATCCACCATGCAAGACCAAAAGGTAAATCCAATATTGGAGTTTAAGCGTCATAAGGGATGTCAAATTTGGCGAGGCGGCGGTAGAGGGCTGAGCGTGTCAAACCCAATGATTGAGCGGCTAGGCTTACGCGATTGTTGTGATAGGCCATAGCTTGCAGGATCATTTGGTGCTCCATTTCTTCGAGCGTGATTTCTCCGACTTCTGGTAGTGTGATCATCTCGACATCGTTTTCGTCTGCATCATAGTGTCGGACAAAATGATGCACTTCCAACAGATTATCGGTTGAAACCAAAACGGTGCGCTCCACTAGATTGCGCAACTGTCTGATATTGCCAGGGAAAGCTTGGCTCTGTAACCAACGCAAGGCTTCTGCACTGATTTGCAAGGCCGGTCGCCGATAGAGTTGTTTGAGGTTGTCTACAAAGTGATTGACTAGCAAAGGGATGTCAATTGAGCGTTCTCGCAGAGAAGGTAAGCGGAGAATGATCAGATTGAGACGGTAAAATAAATCTTCTCTAAAATCACCGCTCTGGACCATTTGTTTGAGGTCTTTGTTCGTGGCACTAATGACCCGCACATCTACTTTGACGACTTTGCTGCTCCCGAGTAGCTCGAACGTCTTCTCTTGGAGCACCCGCAACAATTTTACTTGCGAGGCTAAGTCCAACTCTCCAATCTCATCAAGGAAAATCGTTCCGCGATCAGCGACTTCAAAACGACCTTGCCGATCCGCCACTGCTCCGGTAAAAGCACCCTTTTTATGGCCAAACATTTCGGATTCAAAGAGGCTCGAAGAGATACCTCCGAGATTGACTTTGACAAAGCTTTCTTGCGCGCGTTCGCTGGCTTCGTGTATAGCCTCTGCGAGTAACTCTTTGCCGGTGCCGCTTTCGCCGAGGATCAAAATACTGGCATCAGTGGGACTGACGCGTTCAGCAAGCTGCAAAACCTCCATGAGAGCTGGGTCTTGACCGATGATCGCACTGCCTACGAAGCTGGCTTGGTTTGTCTTTTCCTCCTTCGGAGAACGTAAGAGCTGTAACTGAGTAGCGACGGTTTGTAAGAGGGCCGCATTGTTCCAAGGTTTGGTGAGAAAGTCCTTGGCCCCTGCTTTCATGCCCGTAACGGCGAGTTCAAGTGAGCCCCATCCCGTCATCAATATGACCGGGATGGAGGCATCTTTTTGCGTGATTCTACCCAAGGTGTCAAGCCCTTGGTCACCGGTAGTTTCTACCGAAAAATTCATGTCCAATAAGATCAAATCTGGTCGAAAACGATCGAGGCAAAGCATCGCTTCGTCTGGCTCGAAAGCCAATTCTACGCGATAACTTTTACGCTTGAGCAACAATTGTAATGAGGCGCAAACGGCAGTATCGTCTTCGATAATCAGGATCAAGGGACTATTCTTCATGGAGCGCGAGGGCTGGATGGATTTGTGAGGCTTGGGTGCTAGGATAAAGCGTACAAAGGCTAACTAGGACAAAAATGATCCCAATAGAGGCCAAAATACCATAAGTAAAGATATGATTTTCCACTTCGAATATCTTCATGATTGGCAATTGGATCGCGAAAATTAGCCCGATAAACACCCCAATACTGGTGATGATCAACATTTCTAGCAAAAACTGAAATATGATGTTCCCTGCAGGGGCTCCTACAGCGCGACGTAATCCGATTTCAGAGCGCCGCTTTTTGATATTGTACATCAAAACTCCAAACAGTCCGAGAGCGACATTGAAGACCAAAAATCCGCAGATCGAGAGCAAGGCCACAATCGGAATCCAAGTTTGCAAACTCTTACGTTCGCGTGCGGTCTCTTGATGATGGATAACAAAATCCCAATTCTTAGCAAGGTTGCGGATCGTCTTATTGACGGTCTCCTCAAATGCAGGGATCGTACCGGCTTGAATCCGGATAACTAGACTCAAACCATAGTCTTCTTCACCCGGAGGTAAGTAGAGAAAGCTAAGTGTCTTCTCCTCTTCAAACTCGCCGTGATACTTAAAATGATCCACCACTCCTGCGATTTTTCTTTCGCCATTGAGTTCGATGATTTTGCCAATGACAGTGGAGTCTTTGTAATAGGTATCCCTCAATAATTTATTGATTATGATGGGTTTATATTTTCCTTGGGTATTGGATTCATTAAACCAATCTCCCTCGATTAGCTCCAAGCCCAAAGCGTCCATATACCCTTCATCACAAAAGATCATATGTGTTTTGAGTCTATAGCCATTATCTTCATTCTCGTTGACCCAGCTTGAGCCGCTAAAAGGAGTAACGTCAAATGAATAACCTGTATTTACAACCTCTGGCATTGCTTCTAAAGTCTGCTTCAAAGATTTTTTGGTGTTCGCGACATCGATAGAGTCAATGCCTTCCGGTATGTTGAGCGATGCGATCCAAATGTTTTCTGTATCAAAGCCTAGGGGCGAACGATACTTACCCATTTCGTAAAACACGAAGCTTAGGACGGTAAATAAGATCAGGAAGGCAAAAAATATTTCGAGAATAATTAGTGAATTCTGGCGCTTCCGATTCCAGATCATTTTGAATATTTGGCGAATCATAAGGCATTTTCTTTAAGGGCTTCGACAACGTGTAGGCGGGACATCCTTAAGGCGGGTAAAAGACCAGAGAGGACGCCAAAAAAGAGACAAACAATCAGTCCATACCCAAAGACCGCAGGATTGAATTTGAGGGTAATATCCGCCAATATGTTGCTGTCATTGATCAGATAAATGAGGCCAAGTGCGAATAAACATCCGATGATACCTCCAATCAAAGTAAGGATGACGTTCTCGAAGAGAAACTGCATCAACAAATGGCGAGTATTGGCTCCAAACGCCTTGCGAACGCCGATCTCGGAGCTACGTTCCATGATACGGGTTACATTGACATTGATCAGATTGAGGGTAGGGAGAAGAATAAATAGCGCCATGAGACCGCCAAATATCCATAGAAAAGTGCTCATGCTGTCGGCCTTATCCTCCTCATTAAAGAGTTCAAAGGCAAAGCGTTCTACTTGGCTATAGGCCACCATTTCAAGTTCATTAAATTCTTCGGGATCAGGTTGAGGAATCAGCTCTGCCTTTCGATCCAACTCACTATCAAATAATGCGAGATCACTTGATTTGTGAAGTAAAAATGCACCTTCAAAGCCACCATTGAGCTTATTGGCTTGTAAAGTACTCGGCCGCATATAGGTATAAGGCATATAGATGTCAGCAAATAATCCTTGCTTGATCGGGCTGACACCTTCGACTACGCCGACGACTTCAAAATTGGTTTGATTGACAAAGACAGTTTTGCCTAGTGCTTCGACCCCACTACCGAAGTAAGCTAGACGAGATTTTTCGGTGATG
>JBGCFA010000402.1:0-9216 GCA_045106675.1 Bacteroidia bacterium | reverse complement strand
TCCTTTCAAATTTTACATCAGGCCCATTTGAAGGGGCCGTATTGGATGGGAGATGTTATACAACAAAAGTAAAAAACTTTTACCCTAGAAGGCATCAGATTTTATCAAAATGCTCCGTACCACGGAATTTGTCAGAGAACCGACTTGATTAAGAAATCCACTGCTTGACTGCTTGGCGATAACTTTTACCGATAGGAAGCACGCTGCCATTTTTCAATCCAATCATATTACCCTCAACATACTGCATCCATGATTTTTGGATGAGATAAGACTTATGTATGCGCATAAAGGCGAGAGCAGACAGTTCGGCCTCAAAACTGCTTAAAGTTCGGGCTACGAGATGAAAATTGCCCTTGACCCAAACCTTGACATAGTTGCCATAACTCTCTAAGTATTCGATTTGAGCTAGTTCAACTTTTAGATGTCGCTTATCTACTTTTAGGATTAGATGAGTTGGGACTCCTTTATGTAGTCCACTTGTAAACTCGGTCGTTTCTTGTTCAAGAAGATCCAATTGTTGCTTTGCCTTATTGACGGCTTTGACAAAACGTTCAAAGCGAAATGGCTTCAAGAGATAATCACAGACTTGCAATTCAAATCCTTCTAATGCGTACTCCTGAAAAGCGGAAGTAATGATCACTTGTGGTTTTTGGTCCAGCGTCCGCAAAAAATCCAGCCCCTTGAGCTTAGGCATCTGAATATCTAGAAAAATCAGGTCAATCGTAGATTGACTCAACTTGGTATAGGCTTCGGTCGCGAGATAACACTGGCCCACGATATTTAGAAAAGGTAGATCCTCAGCATAGCGCAAGATCACCTCATGTGCGAGGGGTTCGTCATCAATGATTAGTGCATTCATAGTGCTAGTTTCAGATTAGCCTCATATTCGTTTTGCCCTTGGCGAACGCTCAGTTCATGACGATCGGGATACATAATAGAAAGCCTTTTACGTAGGTTTTCGAGTCCTATTCCCGCTGGGATTAACGTATCAGATTCCTCCATAGAGTTAAGACAACGAAAATGAATTTGCCCAGACTTACTCGATAAATGTAGATGCAAGAAAGAAGCTTCTCCAGCCGGTTCGACACCATGTTTAAAGGCGTTCTCGACCAAGATCACAAATAGGAGTGGGGAAACCATCTGTTCCTCATCCTCAATCTCTATTTCAAAACGAAGGTCTAGTTGCTTGTGTAGTCGGATTTTTTGTAGATCAACATAGTCTTGGAGGTATTTGATTTCGTCGACTAGTCGAACGCTTGACTCTTGCCCTTGATAGATCACATAACGCATCAAGTCTGATAGCTGTAAGATGGTGTCTGGCGTCTCTTTTTGCTGAGTCAGACTCATTGCATAAAGATTGTTGAGGGTATTGAAAAAAAAGTGAGGATTGATCTGCTGCTTGAGCAAAGAAAGCTCTGCTTCGGCCTTTTCATGCTCTAAACTAGCTACTAATTCTCTCTGCTTATACCATTCCAACACAACGATCAGTGGAAAACTCAACACCAAAATCGAAACCGGAATACTATACAGACTAGCGTCAAAAACATTTCCAAAGAGAGCGGCAGGATGAAGCAATAATTGCGTGCTCACTGGAAAAAGGATTACGAGTTCCGCGTGTAGCGGTGAAAAGATCAATAGAGTCGCTAGCAAGCCAAAGAAGTAGTACAAAATCCCTCTTAAACGTAAGAGTCGATTGAATAAAAAATGATGATGGAAATAGTATAGGAAGTAGTAGGCAAAGTAGATCACAAATAATTGCAACCAGCTGCTTAGATAAACGCCAAGAACTTCTAAGCCAGTTGAGCGTTCAGCGAGGAGCTGAAAAGCATTACTCATCGGAATCAGCAGCGCACAAAAACCCAATATGATAAGTGCAAAAACAAGCTGCGGATTGAGTCGTGAAAGCCAAGTACTTGCTCGTTTATTTAAATTTGAATGCTTGCTCAGCATAAGTGCGATCTCTAAACAGAGCCATAGCACTCCCATCAAAATGATCGCCTCACGCCCACCTTCTCCCCATGAATCCCAGGCCCAATCCCCACTCATCGGCATGAGTTTCATTTTCAGCCCAAGCAACCAGCATAACACAGGATAAAGGATAAAAACCCCAGTCCATGTCAACCAATAAGGCCGTACTTGAGATAAGTTTCGGGAAGATTCTCGCAGCCAGACAAAGACCAATACCGGAATCGAAAATAGGCTCGTATCGACAATCAAACTCAGATAACTGCCCCAATCCGATTTTCCAGCCATCTGCATAAAAACATAACTGCTTGCCAAAATCAAACAGCCATAGAGCCAAGTGTCGCTACTTAAAAAATAGCGCATCAATGGTTTTTGTATTCGAGATAGCCATGCCTTCATAGGACTGAAATAAGGGATTTAAGACCTAAATGCGAAAAAAGGATGACCAAAGGCCCATTTTTCATGATAAGAGGAATCCTCATTCAAAAAGTGCGTTCGTCATCGCTTTCACCTCCTTCAACATCTTTTATTGAGAAGATCGGCGTGAGCAGCTAGGTTTATGATCGTCAGCTATTTAATCAAAACAACTATGCAGCTCAGCATCCAAAACCTCAGCAAAGTCTACCCTAATGGCGTCAAAGCGCTTCACGATTTCAACCTAGAGATTGGCCAAGGTATGTTTGGCCTCTTGGGGCCCAATGGAGCAGGAAAATCAAGTCTGATGCGGACGATTGCTACGCTGCAAAAACCAGATCAAGGCAGCATTATATTCAATGAGATAGACGTGCTGCATGATAAGATGGCCATTAGAAAACGTTTAGGCTATTTACCACAGGAATTTGGGGTTTATCCTCGCGTCTCCGCCGAACGACTGCTCGATTATATGGCCAAGTTGAAGGGCATTGGCTCGAAACAAGATCGCCGCAAACGGATCGCCCGTTGCTTAGAGATCACCAATTTGACGGAGGTAAGCAGCAAGCATGTAAGCGGATATTCGGGTGGGATGAAGCAGCGCTTTGGCATCGCCCAACTCCTCCTCAATGATCCTCAACTTATCATCGTCGATGAGCCTACCGCTGGCCTCGACCCTGCTGAGAGACAGCGATTTCTCAATATTTTGCGAGAGATCAGTACTCAAGCAGTCGTCATCTTTTCGACTCATATCGTTGAGGACATCAAAGAGCTCTGTACTGATATGGCCATCATGAATCAAGGCCGTGTGCTCACTCATGCTTCGCCAGAACAAGCAATCAGTCAGCTAGCCGGGCAAGTCTGGTGTGCTGATATTGAGCGTTCGGCCCTAGCCGAATACGAAAACAAATACGCTCTCATCGCATGGGCTTATAACAGAGACAATAGTTTGCGCGTACGCGTGCTTTCAGAAAGTCGCCCAAGGGAATACTTCAGACCCGCTCCTGCAGGACTCGAAGATGTCTATCTCGCCCATTTGTACCGTACTCAAGTTTCACTTCCTAGCGCCTAAGCCCATGTTTACGACTATCCTAAAACAAGAATGGCAGCATTGGTTACGTCAACCTTTGCCCTACTTTTTTGCGACGCTACTCTTTCTCCTCAGCTTTGTGAGTATGTGGGGTATGGCGAGTGAAGGCAGCAGCGGTCCCAATGCGGTGATGATCAACTCCTATGCGAGAATCAACAGCATCACCAATTATTTTAGTCTCCTGATCCTTTTTATCCTGCCAGCAATCATTGGTGTATCGATCTTTCGAGACTACAAAAGTCGGATGTATACGCTACTCTACTCCTACCCTATTGAGAAATGGGAGTATCTGTCAGCTAAATTTATCAGTGCCTTTTCGGTAGTATTTGCAGTTGTGGCTATGATTGGACTGGGCATCATATTGGGGCTACTGATGCCGGGTGTGAAGCAAGATTTACTTCTAGACTTTGATATTGAGGTTTATACCCAGCTTTATGGCTGGTTTATCCTGCCCAATATGCTTCTATTTGGCGCGCTCATCTTCGCCATCGTGATCTATACCCGTAATATTTATCTGGCCTTTATTAGCGTCATCTTATTAGTCATCCTTCAGAGAACGCTTGGGAGTGTCTTCACCGGAAGTGAATTACGGATTTGGGCATCATTGCTAGATCCTATTGGCGAAACAGCCGTCAAAAACACCATCAGGTACTGGACACTCGAGGAACGAAATACATTGGCGATTCCAATCGAGGGGCCTTTGCTATACAATCGTCTATTGTGGCTGGGGATCAGTCTTGGCATACTGGCTCTTAGCTACCGTAAATTCCAGTTTGCTCAGTTTGCGAGCAATGCAAATAGTAGTAAAAAAGCCGCAGCAAAAGAACCTCAAACGTTCTTCAAGACCAATATTGATGTCAGTCGCCCAGGGGTAACATACGATTTTAGCGTTCGGCAAGGCCTGAAAACGATTTGGCAGCTCTCACAAACTGATTTTCGCTACTTGGTGTTGAGTTGGCCCTTTGTTACTATCCTACTCGCTGGATTCCTGATGGTGTACTTTCAGCAAGACCAGATGAATCCAGAATATGGATTTAAAATCCTGCCGACTACCGCCAATATGCTCAGGGTGCCTATGTTTATCTTCACCTTGGTCATCAATTTGTTGACCTTCCTCTATATGGGGGTTTTGATGTATCGCGCCCGTCTCAATCGGATGGATGCCTTGCTAGATAGTGTCCCGCAGTCAGATTGGGTGATATTGCTCTCTAGACTTTTGGCGATCCTCAAGATGCAGTTTGTCCTCTTGAGTTTGGTAATACTGGGTGGAATACTGGCCCAAAGCATCAATGGTTATTATCGCTACGAAATTGGGCATTATCTATATGAGGTTTATGTGCTTCAGTTTATACACTTTGCGATCTGGGCCAGCCTTGCACTCATGCTCCACAGTGTCGCGAAGAATCTCTATCTCGGATTCTTCTTACTCTTGATGGTTCCTAGCCTGGTCTTAATCTTACCAGAGATTGGCAATCAAACGGGATTACATTTTTTGCAAGAAAGCGTGATTTTATTCAATCAAGTACCGGGCATCTATATAGGCTTCGACTACTCTGATCTAAACGCTTATGGTTCCGTACTTCCTCTATACTTTGCTTTTAAAGCTTATTGGCTGATGGGCGCAGCATTGCTCGTCTTAGTAGGAGTTTTTGCTTGGCAAAGAGGTTTGACCTTTAGCCTAGGGGAACGCTTATCCTTGGCCAAAGAGCGTCTCAGTCGCCCAATAGCTATTATCAGTACACTCTTAGTCGTTGCCTTTATCGTTAGCGGATCGAGTCTTTACTATCAGGAGCATCATGTATCCAAGACGGCTTATACGCAGGATGACGAAGATCAAGTACTTGCCCAAAACGAAAAGCGCTATTTCCAATACCTCCACACACCACAGCCACGCATCGCCAAAGTCGATCTTAAAGTAGACCTCTTCCCTGAAAGCCGCGATTTTTTAGCCGAGGGCCAGATGCATTTTGTCAATCGTATCGACAAGGCCATTGACACCATAATTGTTGCCAGTAGTTTCAAGGAAATCACTGAACTACGTCTGATGGCGCCACACCAGCATTTGATCCATGATGCTGAATTGCACTATGATGTCTATGTTCTAAATGAACCTTTACGTCAAGGAGATAGCTTAGCGCTCCAGCTCAATATCCGAAATCATCCAAACTCCCTATTGCACAACAATAGCCGAGTCCTACACAATGGTACTTATCTAAGCGGCAAAATACTACCTGTTTTAGGTGTCAGAAATGTGAGTCTACGTTCCGCGAAGAAGCGGGCCAAATACAAACTCCCCAATCGTAAATCACCCCAATATCTCCCCTCAGACAGTAGCTTATTAGGGTACGAATTTGTTGATAACAATATGGATCGCATCCAATACGAATGCATCCTCAGCACCACACTTGACCAAAAGGCCTTTTCGATGGGAAGTTTGATCGATAGCTGGACAGAAAACAATCGTAACTATTTTCATTATCGTTCTCAAGGAGATATCACCAATGCGATCTCTTGGCTCTCCGGTCAATATGAGCAGCAAAGCTCCTCGGTAGATGGCATTCAGATTGATGTCTATCACCATCCTGAGCATCATCAAAATATCCAACATTTGCTATCAGGTGCCAAAGCCTCTATTGCCTATTGCAATCAATGGTTTGGGCAGCTAGAGCATGAAAAACTGAGTTTGATCGAGTTTCCAATCTCCGAAGGAACCCATGCGACCATTCAAGGCAATCTGATCCCTTACTCTGAGTCATTGTTTCTTTGTGATATAGATGATGCTCAAAACGAAGTCTTCAATGTTCCCTACTATACCTCAGCGCATGAGATCGCGCACTTTTGGTGGGGGCAAAGAGTCAATCCTGCCAATATCGCTGGGGGTAAGTTGATCACCGAATCAGTCGCTGAATATGTTGCTTTAAGTGTATTAGAACAAGCTTATGGCCCCGAACAAGTACAAAATCATCGACGCAAAATGCATGATTTATATCTCCAGGCGAGAGCGAGTCAAGGCAATGAAAAACCTCTTTTTACGGCAGCTTTGGAACAGGATTATCTCAACTATCAAAAAGGGAGCATCATCTTGTATGCCCTCAGCAAACTCGTCGGAGAGGAAGTATTCAATGCACAACTGGGCAAGTACGAAGCAGCTCAGCGCTTTAGTAAGCCGCCATACCCTAGCTCGATCGGCTTTGTAGAAATTATCCGACAGATTGTACCCGATAGCCTTCAGTATCTCGTCAAAGATGGTTTTGAGAGTATCACTTTATACGACAATCAGATCGAGAGTGTAGAGGTCACGGCCTTGCCGAACGCTCAGTTCGAGGTCGTCGTCGATCTCCAATTGCAAAAATATCGAGCCAATGCAGCAGGAAAAGAGATTTATAGCGACAATGGTCGAGATTCTTTATCTGTAGGAGATATACATTCTTTAGTTCTCAATGACTATCTGGAACTAGGTTTTTATGGAGTTGATGGGCAGCTTCGAGTTCAGACGTTCCGCGCAGCGGCCATCCAATCAGAAGTCCGAGTAGTACTTGATGAGCAGCCACAAGAGATAATACTTGACCCACGCTATCTGTTTGTAGATCAAGATCGAAAAGATAATACTTGGCAAACTCCCAACGAAAGCTTAATGCAATAAGCCCGGAATTTCCTCTAAAGTCTTGATCACATGGGTAATCGGCATCTGCTCTGGTCTGACTTTGGCAGTCGGATTGTACCAGCAGGTATCGATACCAAAGTTGCGGCCTCCCGTGATATCCGAGCTCAGTGAATCGCCGATGATGAGGACTTCTTCTTTATTGGGATGTCCCATCGTAGCAAACGAATGTTCAAAGATTTGCGGGTCTGGTTTGGCGACTCCCACTTCGTCAGAAACTACTACGGATTCGAAATAGTGCTCGATGCCCGAACGCTCTAAGCGTGGCCTTTGGACTTTTTGGAAGCCATTGGTGATTAGCATCATCTTTACATTGCCGTGTAGGCCTTCGATTAGCTCTTTAGCACCCTCTAGCAACATAGAGCCATCTGCGAGATGTTCGAGATAGTCTTCGTTCATCTGACTAGGGTCAGCTTGGCGATTGAGGCTTTCTAGCAATCGGGCAAAACGCACAGATTTTAGTTCTGAGGCTTCTATTTGACCTTTTTCAAATAGCGCCCATAGCGAACGATTAATCTCCAGATATCGCTCGATATACTGTGGTTCGTAAGGAAGTTCGTATTGGGTAAAGGTCGCTTTGAGAGCGTGTGCAGCGGCTTGATCGAAGTCAAATAGGGTACCGTCCGCATCAAACATGATCCATTGATATCTCATGTACAAATTTGCAGAGAAATCAAGCAGGCTGCAAATCGACGGGGCGTTCCGCGAGCGGAAAATCTAAGACAAAAGTAGTACCATGCCCAAAGCGAGACTCTAGGTGAATCTTTCCATGATGCTTGCTAGCAATTTTTTGACAGATGGCCAAACCGATGCCGGTCCCTTCGTACCTATCTTGGGTGTGTAAGCGATAAAACATATCAAAAATCTTGGCCTGATAGACATCCTCAATTCCGATACCGTTATCAACAAACCTCACTATCCCTCGCCCCTCTTTTTGTTCAGCGGAGATTTCAATATGAGGCACTTCGGATTCATTATACTTGATACCGTTTTCGATCAAATTTTGAAATAACAGCTCCAATTGACCTTCATTCCCCATAACCCGCGGCAATTTACCGACCTCAATAGTCGCCCCTGACTCATTGATAAAATCAGACAACTGCATCTTGGCGCGACGGGCAATCAGGTTCAAATCAATCAAAAATACCTCCGGCTGAGTATCGAGGCGAGAATATTGCAAAATATCCTCGATGAGATAATACATATGGCGGGCATTATTGGAAGCGATTTGTAGGTACTCCTGCAACTCATCTGGGATAGGTTTAGGCAGACGTCGTTCGATCAGTCCCAAGAAGTTATTGATGTTACGTAAGGGAGTTTTTAGGTCATGAGAGGCGACAAAGGCAAAACGTTCTAAATCCGCATTGGCTTGTTCTAACTCTTTGTTTTTCTGTTTTAAATCCTCCATCACCAAATCCATCTTCTTTTCCATCTTGCGCCTGTTTTCGATGAAAATTCGGCCGATAATGATACAACCCATCAGAGAGGCAATAAATATCCAGTGATTGGTCGAAGGATTTAGTTGATTTATTAAAGTAGGATCGTGGTAGAGATATAACCATCGGATGACTTCGTAACAAGAAAACAGAAGTACGAAAATCGTTATTTGCCAGCGGTCCTGCCGTTCAAAAAGCATCACCACTCCCAATGACATCGTCAAAAGGGTGTATTCAGCGCCTAGTTCCCTCCCATAAAGGAAGCTCAAACCCACCATCGAAATAGATAAAAAAACGATGATAAATACTCTAGCAAATACAAACCAGCGTCTGGCTTGAATAACAAAGGTAAATAAGGTGATCACCAAAGGAATCAAGGTGATCAGCACTCCAGGCCCATCCCTTTGGATAAAATCCTGGATAATGATGAGCAAATGAATCGGGATAGTGCCCGCCAATAATTGATTGAGCAAGCGTACTTTTGAGCGTTCGGTTGCCGATACGGTTTCATTTAAACCAATACCAGACACCCAATCCCAAAAGGAGCGTAGTTGAAGTAGCATAGACTGGCCGTCAGTGTTCTAAATTATAAGTTATGAATTAACTCCAACTATTGGAAATTTCTTTTCTCGATCAGTTGATTTAGCCGAGTC
>JBGCFA010000401.1:0-6212 GCA_045106675.1 Bacteroidia bacterium | reverse complement strand
TAGATAAAAGGGCCGCAATAAGTAATTGGTTAAAGGAAATTCGTTTTTGTAAAATCCGCTTTGCAGATCGTCCTACTCACCCCAACCTTACAATCCGCTACCAAAAACTTGCCCAAGCCTACTCCCTCTGCACCCAATACGACAGTGCCATGTACTACTTCCAGCATGCCTTGCGCTTTTCTGCAGAGGTGGATACTAACGCAAGTTACTTCAAACTCCCTACCGTCGAACAAGTCCAATACCCGCACAATGTCATCCCTGTATTGATCGAAAGGGGCAAAACGCTCAGAGGTTGGTCTGAAGCGGAAAAGGACGTTCAACGCCTCAAAGACGCTTATGAAAGCTACTTATTGGCCACTAAACTGATCGATCGCCTACGTAAAGGCTTCCGTTCGGCGGGCTCAAAACTCTTACTCTCTGAGGATGCGATCCCCACTTATGAGGCAGCGATACAGATCGCTTGGCAATTATTCCAAAAGACTGGCGAAGCGCGCTATCGGGATGAGTTGATTAGTCTGATGGAGCAGAACAAAGCTTCTCTATTGCTGGAAAAACTCAAGGAGAGCGACATCAAAACCCAGTTGGGAGTACCCGATAGTGTATTGGAAAATGAAAGAGAACTACGGATCGATATCGCTTACTTTCAAAAACTCTTATACGAAAAGACAGAGAAGGCTCTAGAAGCCGATAGTGCGAAAATCGCAGAATTACGTCAAAAGATATTTGCCCGAGAAGAATCTCTCCGACAGCTTCAAGATGTTTTAGAACGGGACTACCCAGAATACTATCAACTCAAATTTGTAGAGGAAGTCGCGGGCCTTTCAAGTATTCGTAATCAACTGCTGCAATCTGAGGATCAGATGATCGAATACTTCTGGGGGGATAGTAGCTTGATCGTATTGGGGATCAATGAGAATGATGTCTTCTACCATCAAATCCCTATTGCAGAAGTGGAGCCTAATCTAATTGCTTTTAGAGAGATTCTTACCAACCGCAAAGCAGTACAGCAAAATAGTAATGGGGCCGCAAGTCTCTCCACTTATCAAAGCTTAGCTTATCAACTCTACCAACAATTGATCGAGCCAGTCGTTCCACGCAGTGGCAAATCGAAACATCTCCTCATCGTACCTGATGGTCCACTTGCGCTTTTGCCTTTTGATTTGTTGATCGACTCTAATAAAAAAGCGGATTTAGGCTTCCGAAACTTGCCTTATTTACTCAAAAGCTTCGACCTACATTATGCTTACTCTGCTACGCTTTTGATCGGTCAGCCGAAACGAAAAGAAGCCGAACAATACTATGCTGGCTATGCTCCTTCCTATGGAGAAACTGATTTGTATGCAGAGGCACGAGATTTTAGCCCTTTAGATTCTGGGGTGAGGGACGGTTTTAGTCCGCTATTATACAACGAGCAAGAGGTCGAACAAATCGCTGACCAGTTTGCCGGAAATTACTGGACGGGAGCTGATGCCTCTGAGGACCGTTTCAAAATGACCGCCTCCAAATATCGAATTCTGCACTTGGCGATGCACGCTTTTACCAATGATGATTCTCCCAATTTGAGCGGTTTAGTTTTTAGCCCGTCTTCGCCGAACGCTACCACTGAAGCTGAGGATGGGATTTTGCATACCTATGAGATTTTCGATCTTAGGCTACAAGCCGATTTGGCTGTCCTATCTGCCTGCAATACAGGCATTGGTAAGATCCAAAAAGGAGAAGGGGTAATGAGTCTTGCGCGAGCCTTTACTTATGCGGGTTGCCCGAGTTTATTGATGAGTCTTTGGCAAGCTGATGATGAAGCAACACGAGAAGTAATGCAGCTCTTCTTTGAGTACATAGATGAGGGACATACAAAAGCAGAAGCATTACGTCTTGCGAAACTAGATTTTCTCGCGCAGACCGATCGTCCTCATCCGCATTATTGGGGCGCGTTTGTGGTCATTGGTAAAAATGATCCTTTAAAAGAATCCCGTTCTTGGCCTTGGTTATTGGGAATAGGGGCTATTGTTATCGGAGGACTATTTGCCTATCCAAAACTCAAAAATGCTGCTTAGCTTTTTAAGCTTAGAAATACAGCTTAAACGCATCAAAACTGCTAGGTGCATTTGCGATGCCTTTTGACGATAGAACATCTCCGCTCGCACAGGCCGCAAGCTCTTTCAAGCGGTTTTTACGCAGGCCTTTTTCCCAATCCGGCCTAGCGCGCGTACCTTTGAAGGGACGGGGATTGGGGCGGGGGATGTTCAAAGCGTCAAAATGGTAGGCTGTATTTTGATGCGTTTTGACCTATTAGAAATTGGCGTTTCTATTCGTCTTCTTCTGGTGTTTCTGGACGCCAGCGATTTCCTCCAAGGACATTGCGAGAGCCAATAGAAACGTACCAAATACCAGAACTAGCACCTGCATAGGGCGTAGCACCTGCTTCATTGACATAGCTTTGGTTGAAGAAATCGTTCATATAATACTTAAACCGTAAGTTGAAACCACCAGGTAACTCCAAACCTACGAACCACGCCCAATTGGTATTATTGATGCGCTCGCTATTAAATTCTTTGATCACAAATTTATCATCACCGACTGTATATTTTTGTTTGTAGTGGTAGAAATAACCAAAATCAACTCCTCCAAATACAAAAACTCCTTTTTCGAAATTGCCAATTTTGAGTCCGATAGGAGCGTTCACGACTAGTGACCTATGCATCTTTTTCACAGAATCCTCAAAACGTAAACCTATATTTTGATGACCAATGCCCGCATAAATACCTATGTTTTTGCTAAAATCTTTATGAGCTGTTATATCTAAGTGAGGGAAAAAACTAAAACGCATTTTCCGATCAAAAAACTGATTAGGTATAGTTAAACTGTTAAAGCTGAAAATCATCTCACCATCAGTAGCGAAATACGGTTTGGGTGCCTTTTGCTGAGCCTGAATAGGAGTCAACAAAACAATGAAGACAATACTTAATAGTAAACGGTTGAAGCTGCTCATAAATCAATAATTTCGGCTATTAATGGCTATAAATATACGGAGAACTATCCGCTGAGGTACAGGATTCACGAATTTTATTTAGCTTACATAGATCAAATTAATTGACTATGCGCTACTCTGCTTTTTTTATTCTTTTTAGCTGCCTGTTATTTGGAGAGGCCTTTTCTCAAATGATGCCCAACGATTGGGAAAATCCGCTAGTAACTAGCCGCAATAAGATGGCGGCTCATGCTACTGCTTATAGTTTTCCTAGCGAAGAACTCGCTCAAGCTAATGATCGTGAGCAATCTCCTTGGTGGCAATCCTTAGATGGGGAATGGAAGTTTCGTTGGTTTCCACAACTAGATAAAGTCCCAAATGGCTTCTATCAATCAACCGTAAACACTTCAAGCTGGAAAGACATCGCCGTACCTGGCAACTGGCAAGTTCAGGGCTATGGGCAAGCCATCTACACCAATATCCGCTATCCTATTCCGGTCAATCCTCCTTTTGTTCCTAAAGAGAATGAAGTAGGACTCTATAAGCGCAATTTCACTATTCCAAGTGAATGGGGCGATATGGAAGTCATCTTACATTTCGCTGGAATAAGCTCTGCTGCTTATGTTTGGGTCAATGGCAAAAAAGTTGGCTATACGCAAGGTAGTCGCCTTCCTGCCGAATTTGATATCACTCCCTTTATGAAGATTGGGACCAATCATCTTGCCGTACAGGTGATCCGTTGGAGTGATGGTACCTATCTCGAAGACCAAGACCATTGGCGTTTGAGTGGTATCCACCGGGAAGTCTTTTTACAGGCGGTGCCTAAGGTGCATCTTTCCGATTTCGCTGTGCGAACGCGCCTAGACGAAAACTACCAAAATGCTACGCTCGAAATACGTCCTGAAATCACCAATTTTGCGCAATCCGATCTCTCAGGCTATAAAGTAAGCGCAGAGCTTTTCGATGCGCGAGGCAATAAGCTTGCTCTGAGAGGGCTAAGTATAGATGCGAAAGCAATCGTAGGAGAGGTTTATGGACAGCGATATCATAAAGGATTCGCCCTCATGAAAGCTCCCGTTCGAGGACCTCGTCTATGGTCCGCCGAAGATCCTTACCTATATAATTTAGTTCTCAAGCTCAAAGATGGAAACGGTAAGTTGCTCGAAGCGCAGAGTACTAAGCTTGGTTTCCGCTCCTCGGAACTCAAAAACGGTGAGTTACTAATAAACGGTAAGTCTGTGAAACTCATTGGTGTCAATCGACATGATCATAACCAATTTAATGGTAAGGTGGTCTCTCGTGCAGACATGGAACAAGATGTAAAGCTACTCAAACAGTTCAATTTCAACTCTGTTCGCTGTTCTCACTATCCTAACGATGCTTATTGGCTTGACTTATGTGATGAGTATGGCATCTATGTCATGGACGAAACCAATCTCGAAACCCATGGTGTAGGAGGATACTTTTCCCAGTTAATAGAATGGAATCACTCTTTTATGGAGCGTGCTATGCGTATGGTTGAGCGCGACAAAAACCATGCATCAGTCATTTCTTGGTCCCTTGGCAATGAGTCTGGTGTTGGGCCTAACCATGCTTCTATGACGGGCTGGTTGCATTATGTGGACTCAACGCGCTGGATACATTATGAGGGGACTTCTGGGTTTGAAACTGATCCAGCTATTGTTTCTGATGTAATCAGTCGCATGTACCCGACTGTCAAAGAATTGACCGAATTACTCGATAGCAATCAAAACGCTATCGTAATGTGTGAATATGCTCACTCTATGGGCAACTCTACCGGCAATCTCATGGAGTATTGGGAGACGATCAGAGCCAACAAACAATTGATCGGAGGTTACATTTGGGACTGGATGGATCAAGGTTTAGTCAAAAAATCCAATACGGGCATCAGCTTTTGGGCCTATGGTGGCGATTATGGCGATAAACCCAATGATGGAAACTTTTGTTTAAATGGAATATTAGCGCCTGATCAAACGCCTAAACCTGCCCTCTGGGAATGCAAGCATGTCTTTCAACCTGTGGAAACCACTCCCGCTGATCTCAGTCGCGGAGAAGTCAATATCCTCAATCGTCATAATTTTTCAGATCTCAGCCAGCTAGAGATGCATTGGACAGTTTCTGAGGAAGGCAAGGTTGTGGATAGGGGCGTTATCAATGATATCAAAATAGCACCTGGACAAAGCGCAAACCGCCGTATCATTTATGCTCAGCCTCAGCCCAAAGCAGGATACGAATATTGGCTCAACATTAGCTTTCAAACTAAGGATAGTAGCCGCTGGGCGCCTGCTGGTCATGTAGTGGCATGGAACCAAATGCTCCTGCCAGTCAAGACTCCAGACATTGATAGTGTGGATATCGCTAGCCTACCAAGCATTAGAGTCGAAAAGGGGCGTAGCGAGATTCGCGTTGTTTCTGAAGCCTTTTCAGCCGTGCTGAACGCTTCTACTGGTGAATTGACCTCTTATAAAGTCCTTGATATGGATGAGTTGATTAGCTCTCCTTTGGTGCCTAACTTTAGCAGAGCTTTTACCGATAATGATAGAGGAGGCAAGCAACTCAAGCGCTTGAAAGCCTGGGAAGCTGCTGCCAAAGATCGCAATGTTAAGTCCGTTACTACTGATGAAATCTCTCCTCAGCATCTGCAAATAATTGTCTCTTCAACGCTTAGCCAAGGCAATTCCAGCTATACTGTTACTTATGATTTTTATGGCAATGGTGATGTGATAGTTGAAAGCTCATTTGAGCCTGGCAATAGCTCCGTATCAAACTTACCTCGTTTTGGTATGCAATTGGGGATTGATGCTAATTATCAAAACATCAGCTATTATGGCCGTGGCCCTTTTGAAAATTATTGGGATCGCCAAAAAGGCGCCAATGTTGGAGTCTATCATACCACAGTGGACGGTATGATCTACGAATATGTGCGTCCCCAAGAAAACGGTAATCGTACCGATGTGCGCTGGATATCTTTGACTGATCGTGAAGGAAATGGTTTCATGGTATTGGGAGAACCTACTTTGAGCGTGAGTGCATGGCCCTTTAGTCAAACGGCTCTCGATACTGCTTACCATATGCATACGCTTGAACGGAGTGATGATATTACACTCAACTTGGATTATCGCCAAATGGGAGTTGGAGGAGATGATACTTGGAGCCCTAAAGCTCGGCCAATGGAAAAGTACCGCCTTCCCGCTCAGGCCTATAAATATCGCTTTACGATCAG
>JBGCFA010000400.1:0-11215 GCA_045106675.1 Bacteroidia bacterium | reverse complement strand
AAGATGACCAAAGAGGAGCGTGAGACGCGCAAAGGTTTGTTTGGTAGCTGGAAGGACGGTTTTCGTCCCAATAAGGCATATAATTGGCAGTATGAAGGCAAATCTCTCTTGGAGATTCCCGTAACTACGATGCCAATATTTAAGGTGCCGATCCATGCGAGTTATGTACTCTTCTTGGGTACTTATAGTCAAGCCTTGGCGATGGCTTATGTCCGCTTTACCGTGATGATGTGCAAGCTGACGGGTACACGCCCTTCGATATTATTGCATCCATTAGACTTTATTGGTTATGACGATACGGAGGCACTTTCGTTTTTTCCGGCGATGCGCATCCAATCCAAACCTAAGATAGAGTTGATGGGCAAAATGTTTGACTACCTCGCTAAACATTTTGAACTGGTACCGATGAAGACCCATGCTGAGTTTGAACAACAGCGTAAGTCTATGCCAACTAAAGAATTGTCATTAGCCTAGTTTTACGATACCCCTTTTTCACTTATGGCAAGTAGAGATACATTGACCTTGGACAAGTCACAAGACTTCAAGATTGGAATAGCGGCTTTACTGATTGATATCATCATCAGTGTAGCGGCACAACTTCTCCTCAAAAGAGGAATGATGGAGTTGGGAGAGTTTGAACTCTCAGGAGGTTTGACTTACCTCATATCGATGCTCAATTTGAAGATCATCGGTGGTTTGATTCTTTATGCATTCGGTACGGTGGGCTGGTTGTTTTGCTTGACCAAGCTAGATCTCAGTTTTGCCTACCCTGCGGGAACGCTGCAGTACCTATTTATTTTTATGGGTGCTTGGTTTTGGTTTGGTGAGAGTATCTCTCCTTTACGGATTGCCGGTTTGCTTGTGATTTGCATCGGAGTAGTAGTGTTAGCCCTTGATCTGAAAAAATCATGAATCCACACATCTATTTATTTTTCAGTATCACTTTGGTAACAGTATCTCAAATGCTTTTCAAAAAAGGTGTTGGCATATTGGCTGCGGCTCCGGCTAAAGAAAATAAAGGGATCATGGATTACGTAAAAATGGCTCTGCAGCCGCACATTTTTGGTGGTTTAGCCCTCAATGGATTTGCGGCCATATCATGGTTGTTAGCACTTTCTCATCTAGAGTTGAGTTATGTGTTTCCATACCTAAGTCTCAATTATATTTTGATCCCGATCGGTGCCTATTTCCTCTTCAAAGAGGAGCTCTCTACGAGGAAGTTTATCGGTATCGGTATCATCTGCTGTGGTATATTTTTGATTGCCTTGAGCTAAGAGTACTGACACACTATTTCAAATACGACGGTATGAAACCTGAGAATGGCATGTCTTCTTCTCAAACGCTCAGTTCGCAAGATGAGCAAAGTAGCGATAAGCGTAAATCGGTTACGATTATTACGCCCGCTTACAATGAAGAGGCCATCATTAGGCCCAATCTGCAGCGGCTCTGCGATTATATGCAAGGGTTCGAAGCTCAGTATCGCTGGGATATACTCGTCGTCAATGATGGTAGCAAGGACAATACTGCCCAATTAGCAGATGATTTTGCTGGGAGACGGACTGAAGTAAGCGTGATTCACCATCGGATCAACCGCAATCTTGGTGGAGCACTACGGACGGGTTTTCTCCATGCTAGAGGGGATTATGTGATCGTTTTGGATTTGGATCTCAGTTATGACGAAGATCATATCGAACGTCTGTTGATCGAGATTGAAGAGACGGACGCTGCAATAGTGATCGCTTCTCCTTATATGAAAGGGGGCCAGAATACCAAGGTGCCCTTTTTGCGGCTTGTGCTGAGTAAGGCTGTCAATCACTTTTTGCGGATTACTTCTCCTAAAAAGATTCACACCTTTACCAGTATGGTACGGGTTTACAAAAGAGAGTTTTTGCAAACCCTCAATTTGAAATCTTCTACCTACGCGATCAATCCCGAGATTATCCATAAAGCGATCATATTGCGGGCTAGGGTAGAAGAGATACCTGCACATCTCGATTGGAGTTTCCAGGAACAAGTGCAGGGTTCTAGGGCCTCTAGTATTCGGATCTTCAAGGGAATTCTTTCCGGTTTGATGTCGGGGTTTATCTTCCGGCCTTATATGTTTTTTATGTCAGTAGGGCTGATTTTTCTATTGATTTCCCTTTGGGTAATCGGCTGGATATTTTATCATACTTTTGATGTTTATTCGGTGGTAGAAGTTAGTAGTCGGGTGTTTGACGCACGCTTCACTGAAGCCGTAGCTGAAGTTTTTCGGCATAGACCACATGCTTTTTTTGTCGGTGGTTTTACTTTTTTGACCGCCTTACAATTCCTCGGTATTGGATTCTTATCCTTGCAGAAGAAGCGGTACTTTGATGAGCTATTTCATATCAACACCTCCCAATTGCGCCAAACGCTTAATCCTTCCAAATGATGAAACAAGGTAGTTTGTTAGGTTTGTACGCTCCTCTATTAGTGCTGTATTTATTGATCATTGGGTTCATGTTTGATCCCAACTGGACTGGTGATGAGATTCGTTTTCGGTATTATGCCGAAAACCTCACTCACGGTTATTTTGGTGATCCTGTCAATCCTGATTTCCGCAATGGGCCTGGCTATTCATTATTTCTCACTCCTTTTGTGGCTTTAGGCTTGCCTAAGTTGTCTGCAGTATTAGCCAATGCTTTTCTGATCTTAGGAGGCTTATTCTTTTTCCAAAAGGCTGCGCGATTGTTAGTTTCTGAAAAGTGGGCTCACTATTTGACGCTGATTTTGGGACTCTATCCGGTATTGCTCAAAGCGATGCCCAAAGCAGTTTATGAAGGCTTTTACTTCTTTTTGGTGTGTGGCTTTTTGTATTATTTCTTGAGGGCGATGCTACGGCCTAAGCTGGTTTATAAAGATTTTATTATTGCGGGACTATTTGTCGGAGTCTTGGCGCTTACACGCTTTATGTACGGCTATGCCTTATTTGTCAGTTTGCCGCTATTATTCTTAGCCTCTGTGATTTGGCGTAAAGCCACTTTCAAAGCTTGGGGTACTACTGTGGCGGTTGGGATTATGATTTGCTTGCCCTATTTAGCTTATACCTACTCGGTAACGGGCAAGGTCTTTTATTGGGGAACCAATGGCGGAGAAGTCCTTTATTGGATGACTACTGCAGAGCCAAATGAATACGGTGATTGGCAAGCCAAAGACAAAGTCCTGCTCGAAGAAATCGAAGGCATGTCGCCTATCCACAAAGAATTCATCCTCAAAATTATGCCCCTCAACCACATCCAAAGAGACGATGCGCTTAAGGCTAGGGCGATGGAGAATATGTCTGCCCATCCCGAAATTTACGTCAAGAATTGGGTCGCCAATGTCGTGCGTATGTTCTGGGGTTTTCCGCGTTCTTATCGGCAACAAGATTTGCGGCCAGTGCCATACATTATCCTTAATTCGCTCTTATTGATTGCCTTGGCGTTCTCGATTGTTGCCGCTTATCGTAATTATCGGTCCATCCCATTGGGTATGTGGGCACTTTGGTGCGTCTTTCTGATCTATGTGGGACTTACCTCTCTCGTACATGCTGAACCGAGGTATCTAGTCTCTGCGGTTCCATTTTTATTGCTTTGGATAGCTTATGTCGCTAATAGTTATATGAAATTTCGTATATTGTAAGGCGATTAAGTTAAAGCGGCTAAATAATATTTTCAGACGTACTGCACCCTTTTTCTGTTTTTTAGTTGACAGAAAAATTATATGAGCTATTCTAACTTTAAAGACCCTGTAGGCCTGTTGAAGCGTATGCTTCTCTCAGGTAATAAAGCGGCTTATTTTACGCTCTTTCGGGAGGGGGTGAGCCTGCTATTGAAGCCTTTAGATTTTTTTTGGAAAAAGTCAGAGGCTAAAAAGATTCAAACGGCAAAACCTTCTAAACTCCCTCTTATCATCATTTTAGGAGGCTCGCGTAGCGGAACGACTATCCTATATCAAACGCTCGCGGAGTATTTGCCGGTAAGCTACTTCAACAATCTAAGCGTTTCTTTTCCGCGTTCGCCCATCACTAGCACGCGCTTTTTTAGATCATGGTTTTATAAAAAAAATCGTGTCAAACGATTTATCAACTACTATGGTAGCGTCGCTGGCTTCAAAGGCCCCAATGATGCGTTTCATATTTGGAATGCTTGGTTGGGCGAAGACCGCAATGCAATACCAAAGGATCTGCCAGATTCTATCAAGGGAGAGATGAAAGCTTTTTTTGATGCATGGCATGAGCATATCGGTAAACCTTTTCTCAACAAAAACAATCGTAACTCTCTCTGTGTAGATCTGTTTTTAGAGACCTTTGAGCATATTCATTTTGTCGAGATTCGGCGTAAGCCAGAATATGTTGTGCAATCCTTGATCAAATCTCGCATGGCAGTACAAGGGGATAAGCATACAGGTTGGGGCTTGGCTACCAAAGAAGAATCTGATCCTAATGAGCCATTTGCCTACATCAGAGATATTTGCCAGCAAGTCAAAGCCGTAGAAACGACGCTAGACGAAGCGAGAGGACGCGTTCCCGCAGGGCAATACACCTACCTCAGCTACGAACAACTATGTGAGAACCCACGGAGCGTTCTCGAAGAGATATATAAAAAAGCTTGGCCTACAGATGCTCCCCCATTAGACCTTGAACACCTTCAGACTCTGAAAAGCACTAATCGACAGATACTGCCCGACGAAGAGTTCAATGAGATATTGCGAATACTCGATCTTGTGGACTCCTCTGATGAAATTACTCGGATAAAGGCTTAGTATTTTAAATGATTTAGTATTTGCCTATCAATGCTTTATGTCCAACTAAGCATGGATTTTCTTATTGTCTAGAGTCTACATTAGTATTTGTCTCGCTTTTCTACTCGTGAGGGTAGGAGCGCAGTTGATGAGTGAAAAGAGAGGGTTGAAACTAAATGTGTTTCAATTATCCGGAGGACTTCCGTTATTCACATAAATGTTGATGACTAGACGGTTAAATATCCTTTCATTGTCAATTCATCATCATATTGGTTTTTACTGCTCTTATTTGATCCGCCTGTATGGAACATATTAGGAAGGTAAATATTACCAATCTATACACATTAATCCTTTTTTAATAAATACTGTATTGCTATAAAAGGTGATATAGACTCAGTTTTAACCCACTGAGTGAGTTATTATCAGACTAGACTAATTATGAATCGCGAGCATAGTTATTCCTCCTTGCTTCCTAAGCCTGAGTTAAATACAAACGGTCGTATGAACCCTGCCCGAAAATCGGTTACGCTCATCACGCCCGCCTATAATGAAGAAGCCATCATCACTGACAATCTCCAACGTCTATGCGATTATATGCGTGGATTGGAGGACCAATATCGTTGGGATATTCTTGTAGTCAACGATGGTAGCAAAGATGGAACTGCGCAATTAGCAGATGCTTTTGCGGCTACTAATCCTCAGGTAAGCGTCGTGCATCATCGTATCAACCGCAATTTGGGAGGCGCCTTGAAAACGGGCTTTCGCTATGCAGAAGGAGATTATGTGATCGTCATGGACCTTGATTTGAGTTATGATGAATTTCATATAGAGCGTCTTTTGGTTGAAATCGAAGAGACGGACGCTGAAGTAGTAATTGCTTCCCCTTATATGAAAGGTGGTAAAAATACCAAAGTGCCATTTTTTAGACTTTTGCTCAGCAAAACAGTCAACCGTTTTTTACGCACTACCTCTCCCAAAAAGATCCATACGTTTACTAGTATGGTCAGAGTTTATAAAAAGGAATTTTTACAAACCCTCAACCTCAAATCTACTACCTACGCCATTAACCCAGAGATCATTCACAAGGCGATCATTTTGCGGGCTAGGGTAGAGGAGATTCCAGCCCATTTGGATTGGAGTTTTCAAGAGGCTGTCGCTGGTTCGCGAACGTCTAGTATCCGTATTTTCAAAGGCATCTTGTCTGGACTGATGTCTGGCTTTATTTTTCGCCCATATATGTTTTTTATGAGCATCGGCTTTTTGGCCTTGCTTGCTTCTTTTTGGGTCATTGGCTGGATTTTCGCCCATACCATTGATGCTATACCGGCAGTAGAAGTCGCGAGCGGACTACTCAATGATAAATTTACGGAAGCCGTATCTCAAGTATTTCTCAATCGGCCTCATGCTTTTTTTGTAGGTGGATTTAGCTTTTTAGCGGCCTTACAATTCCTTGGAATTGGGTTTCTTTCTCTACAAAACAAACGCTACTTTGATGAGCTGTTTCACATTAACACCTCTCAATTAAAAATGCGAAATCAGCAAAAAATAGACTGAGAAGGCTAACTAATGATAGAAAAACAAAACCTAATACGATTATACCTACCGTTAATGGTATTGTATTTAGGGATTGTGGGCTTTTTGTATCAACCTACTTGGGAAGGAGATGAAAAACGCTTCCAATTCTATGCAGAGAATTTGACCCAAGGGTACTATGCCGAAGCTGAGAATCCTGAATTTCGGAATGGGCCGGGCTATCCGTTATTTCTAGCTCCTTTTATTGCTTTGGGCCTGCCTAAATTGGCAGCTGTCTTCGCTAACATCTTTTTGACATTAGGCGGATTGATGTTCTTTCAAGCTGCTCTGAAGTTTTTTGTCTCTAGCCGCCAAGCGTACTATTTGACTTTATTTATGGGTTTATATCCCGTAATGCTCAAGGAATTACCTAATGCAGTTTATGAGGCGTATTATTTCTTCTTGATATGCGGTTTTCTCTACTTCTTTTTGAGGGCTAATCAAAAAGAGAAAAAACATATCAAGGACTTTCTGCTGGCAGGCTGTTTTATCGGCATGTTAGCAATGACGCGCTTTGTGTACGGATATTCCTTGTTCTTTTCATTGCCTTTTCTCGGCATAGCTGCAATCTTATTTAGGAAGCCCAATGTGAGAGGTTGGGCTATGACAGTTGGCGTAGGGATACTTTTTTGTCTACCCTATTTGGCCTACACTTATTCACTTTCTGGCAAATTGTTTTATTGGGGAACCAATGGTGGAGAGGTACTATATTGGATGTCTGCTAAGCAGAACGACGAATTTGGGGATTGGCAGTCTAGAGATGAGATATTATATGACGAGATTCCTCAAATCTCACCTATACATAAGGAGTTTTTTCAATCCTTAATCGGTCTCAACCATATAGAAAGAGATCAAGCGCTCAAAAAGAGAGCAAAAGAAAACATAAAGGCAAATCCTTCACATTATCTCCAAAATTGGACCGCTAATGTCGTACGCCTCTTTTGGGGATTCCCAAAATCCTTTAGACAACAAGATTTACGGCCTGTCGCCTATATCATCAGTAATGGCTTGATTCTAGTCGCGCTTATCCTGAGTCTTTGGATTGCTTGGGGTGTTCGGAAAAAAATCCCTCCAGAACTATTCGCCATTTGGTTTATTTTTCTACTTTACCTTGGATTAACGAGTATCGTACATGCGGTACCTCGTTATCTGGTCTCTGTAGTCCCCTTTTGGGTGCTCTGGATTGGATATATTAAGACTAGTTTTACCACATTTCACATTTCGGCTGACGATTAATATGAAAAAAAACTTTGCCCTTACCGGCATAGCCGGCTACATTGCTCCTAGACATCTCAAAGCTATCAAAGAAACTGGCAATGAACTTGTTGCTGCCATGGACCCTCACGATTCCGTGGGTATTCTCGACCGTTATTTTTCTGATGTTTCCTTTTTCTCTGAGTTCGAACGTTTTGATCGCCACCTTGAACGTATCAAAAGAGATCAAAGTAGACAGGGAATAGATTACTTATCCATTTGTAGTCCCAACTATCTGCACGATGCTCATATGCGCCTAGCCCTTAGGTTAGGAGCTAATGCAATCTGCGAAAAACCTTTGGTGGCTAATCCATGGCAACTCGATGCCCTCGAACAAATGGAACTGGAATCTGAAGGCAAGGTCTATCCTATCCTCCAACTACGCGTTCATGACACTATCTTGGCGTTGCGCGAAACTCTCGCAAAAAACAAAAGCGACAAAAAGTACGAAATCGACCTTACTTATATGACCTCTCGTGGGGCTTGGTACCTCTATTCTTGGAAAGGCGACGTTGATAAGTCTGGAGGTATTGCTACCAATATCGGGATTCACTTTTTTGATATCCTGATATGGTTATTTGGCAAGGTGCAAGATTTTAAAGTCTATCTCTCCGAACCCAGAAAGATGAGCGGTAGCATCGAACTTGAAGGTGCCAATGTCAAATGGTACCTTTCTATCGATCGCCACGATTTACCCCAAGAAGCCAAGGATGCAGGCAAGCCTACTTATCGCTCTCTGACTTATGACGATAACGAAATCGAGTTCTCCACTGGCTTCACTGATTTGCATACGCGGATGTATCAGCACATATTGACAGGTGAATCCTTTGGTTTGGAAGCGGCTCGTCCGGCCATCGAATTGGTTCATCGTATCCGCCAAGCCAAACTCAGCCCAATCGACGATGGCGCTCACTGGATGCTCCACAAATAATCTTACTTAATGTCTCAACCTATCACTTGGCTTAGCATCGTAGGTGCCCGGCCACAGTTTATCAAACTTGCCCCTTTAGTACGCAGCATCAATGCCCATAATGCTAGCCAAGCGCAGCAGATACAACATATTATCATCCATACTGGTCAGCACTATGACAAGGGCCTTTCGGATGTCTTCTTCGCAGAACTCCAGATCCCCGCTCCTGATCATCATCTCGGAGTAGGCTCCGGTAGTCATGGTGCTCAGACCGCCAAAATGTTAGAGGCCATCGAAGGGATTTTCTTGGCTTCTCGTCCAGATATGGTGATCGTCTTTGGCGATACCAATAGCACACTCGCTGGCGCAATTGCCGCGACCAAATTACATATTCCTATTGCTCACATTGAGGCAGGACTGCGTAGTTTTAATCGTAAGATGCCCGAGGAAATCAACCGTATCCTCACCGATCATGCTAGTGATTTGCTGCTCGCACCCACTGTTACTGCCGTTAAGCATTTGACAGATGAAGGCCTGAGTGAGCGTACTATTGCGACTGGAGATATCATGTATGATACCGTACTGCAAAATAGCGTGATCGCAGCTGAGCATTCGACGATATTGGCAGATAATGGGCTAAAGCAACATGAATACGCTTTGGTGACCATGCATCGCCCTTCTAATACCGATAATCCCGAACGCCTCAAAGCGATTCTCGATACCCTCAATGAGATCGCAGATACTGAATTTCCCCTAGTATTGCCCTTGCATCCGAGGACCAAAGCGAGGCTGGCTTCCTTCAATTTAGATTGGACGCCTTCGCCTAACTTTAAGTTCATTGAGCCAGTCGGCTATCTTGATATGATGCAACTAATGTCTCAAGCACGTATGGCTCTGACTGATTCGGGCGGTTTACAAAAGGAGGCATTCTTTCTCAATACGCCTTGCGTAACGATGCGTGAGGAAACCGAATGGGATGATACCATCAATGCGGGTGCTAACGTTTTGACTGGTGCGGACCCCGCTTTGATTCGTCAAGCCGTCAAAGATTGGCAGAGCAAACTGGCAGAAGGCAGACCTGATTTTACCGCAGCGGCTCAAGCTTCATTTGGTGATGGGCATGCGGCCGATCAAATCAGAGACGTGATATTAGACTGGATGAAAAAATGACTAGTTTAGGTTCCTAAGCCTCAGGACTATGGAATTTGAAAGCTGGGTATTTCCTCTCACGATTTTGCCAGGTATCGGTTTGATGATCATGTCAACCACAAATTGGTCCGTAGCCCTGACCAACGAGATCAATAATCTCTTTGACAAACTCGAATGCGATCGCAGCATTCTAGCCCGTAAAATAAAACAGCTAAGGCTCATCAACAATGCGTTGGTGAGTCTTTATGCTTCTGTAACTATGTGTACGCTTGGCGGCTTCATTGGCTCCATCTGGAATGCCAGTACGATGGAGTCGAATGGGATTTTGGCCGTAACGATTTTCGTCGCTATTGGTATTGCCTGCCTGCTGACTGCGGCCGTATTGCTGATTGTTTATGCTTTTCGAGCGGTGCGGATCAAGCGAGATCAGTTTGCATCTAGGCTATGATGTTTTATTTCCCGCTGCGCGGAACGCGCCTTCGAACGAGCGCAGCGAGGAGAAGTCTCCGATTTGGCAAGTGAAGTCTCCAATTAGGCAAGTGAAGTCTCCGATTTGGCAAGTTGAGTCTCCGATTCAAACCATTTTCTAATCTCCGATTGGACCTGTCTTAGATTTCTCCTCGCTACGCTCGTTCGAAAGCGCGTTCCGCGCAGCGGCAAAAACTAAACCAGTATATCCTTGATCACATGTCCATGCACATCAGTCAGGCGTATATCTCGACCCCCAAAACGATAAGTCAAACGTTCATGATCCATGCCCAAGAGATGCAGCATCGTCGCGTGTAAATCGTGAATTGTAGTAGGATTTTCTTCCACTCGATAGCCGTATTCATCCGTTTTACCATAGACTGTACCGCCTTTGATGCCTCCTCCCGCCATCCAGATCGAAAAGGCCGAGGGATTATGATCACGTCCATCACCACCTTGTGAGAAGGGCGTCCGACCAAACTCTCCGGCAAAGACCACCAAAGTATCTTCTAACAAGCCGCGCCATTTTAGATCTTTGAGCAAGCCTGCGATGGGTTGATCTACTGCATGGGCATTGCGTTCATGACCTTTTTTGAGGCCACTATGTTGGTCCCAACGATCTGCGGCTACTTTAGGGCAAGTCAGCTCGATGAAGCGTACTCCCTTTTCTACCAATCGCCTAGCCAAGAGGCATTGCGCGCCATAGTTACGAGTGTGTTCGTCTTCATCCAGCATGCCATACAATTTGCGGGTGATGAGGCTTTCATTGCGCAAATCAGCCACTTCTGGCACTGAGAGCTGCATATTAGCCGCCATTTCATAGTTTTGAATCGCTGATTGGATGGCATCATTTGGCCCCAATTGCTGCTGTAATTTTGCGTCTAGCCTCTGCATCGCCAATAACTTTCGCTTTTGATGCAAGTCGCTGACTTCTTGTGGCTTAACGTTCGCCAAGGGCGTGTCTCCACCCCGAAAGATACTTGCTTGATATGATGCTGGCAGAAATCCTGAAGTGAAATTGTCCAATCCGCCTGGTGGGATCAAACCGCTATCCAATACCACATAAGCGGGTAAATTTTGGTTTTCGCTACCCAAACCATAATTTATCCAAGCGCCCAT